>JBKDZA010000034.1:0-13726 GCA_046308455.1 Fluviicola sp. | reverse complement strand
CCACCATCTTCACCTCCTGCTTCGAAATTGATTTTCACTTTGTACCAAATTTCAGTATCATCATATTTGAAAATATCGTGAAAATCAGCTCTTGAGATTCCTGTTACCAAAAATTCACCACGAATTAAATTTCCTAATTCTTGATAAATGCGTGTCTCAGCGTCTGTAAATGTCATTGCATTCACCAAATATGGTTCAGAAACACGTTTAAATGTTCCGTCATCTAATTGTTTTGTGTATTTTACTTTTACGGTAAACCAGTTGCTCATTCGATTTTACTTTAAGATTTATATTGGAAACTGCAAAAACAGTTCAATTTCAAATTATTTAACATGCAAAGTTATAAAATAATTCAGCCGTTTATTCAACTTGAAGTGTTTGATTTTTAAATTATATAAAATAATACATCTTTTAAACCTCAGATTGATTATAAATTCTTATCAGATCGCCTATAAATACTCAGATTTAAGGCGAAAAGATGATGGATTGGCGTGCCAATTCGAATGTTTTTAACGAAAAAGATGAGATTTTATAGGTGATTTTTCTTTTTTATGTGTGAGGCTATTTATTTTAAAAAATCATTTTGTTCGTTAATTTTAATCGAAATAGACAACTATTCCTTAAAAAATTAAACTCCAAACTAACTTTTTAAATTAAATTCTGATGTGAATTTAGAATCGAACTGAGGTTTTTAACTAATTTTGCTATTATGAGTGTACATGTTGCAATCGAAATTACGCCTGAAAAATTGCGTTACTATTCCAATGAATCAAGTCAATTTGAACTTGTAGAGGAAATACCTTTTGTAAATCAAACTGATTTTGCTTACAAAGAAGTTTTAGTGGAAACTATGTCAAAAATATTGAAGATAAGTTCCATCGAAAACATGACGTGTTCGTATGTTTCTCCTTTTTTTACATTAGTTCCAACTTCTTTGTTTTCTAGCTCAAAACCTGAAACTTTACTTGGTTTTTCTGTTCACAAAGAAATTCCTAAAGACAATGTGGAATACAACCGTTTACAAGAATGGAATGCTGTTTTGATCTACGAACTCCCACTTTGGATTAAATCTGTTTTAGTTCCTAAATTTCCTCGAATTATAATCCAACATGAGCTTTCTCATAGTTTACGTTACTTAAATTCAGGATCATTGGCGCTCCCAAAAATGATGATTACCTTGAATGAAAATTCGTTTTCAATTGCTACACGAAATAATGGCGAAATCGTTCACTGTAGTTTTCAAGAATTTCAAAATGAAGACGATATTTTATACCATATCCTCATGTCAGTTGAAAAACTGAATGCCCTTGGCACAATCGAATTTGTAATTTCTCACGGAAATCAATCGGAAATAGCACAAAAACTAGTTGAGAAAGCAAAACGCATTGAACAATTAGCGAAACAAAAATTCACTTTATCCCGTTTTCAACACATTCAAAATCATTCATTGTGCGTATAATTAGAGGTTTATTTAAAGCAAGAAGGTTCACTCCACCAAAGAAATTTCCTTCTCGTCCAACAACGGATTATGCAAAAGAAGGAATCTTTAATATTATTGAGAATCGTTTGAGTTTAATTGATTTAAACATTCTTGATTTGTGTGCAGGTACTGGAAATATTTCAATTGAGTTTCTTTCACGTGAAAGCGGAACAATAACTTCAGTCGATAAACATCCTTTGTGTACAAGTTACATGGAGAAAACAAAAAAAGAACTTGAAATTGGCGATGAATGGTTAATTGTTCGAAACGATGTGAGTCAATATTTAGAACGTTGCAACGATACTTTTGACTTAATTTTCTGCGATCCACCTTATGACATTAAATTCCACGACGATATAATTCAACGCATTCAAAAGAAAAACATCTTGAATGAAGATGGATTGATCATCATGGAGCATGGAAAACAAACGGTTTTAAATCATTTAGAAGGATATATTGAAACACGTAACTTTGGAAATGTGTTTTTTAGTTTTTTTCAATTTTCATAAACAATAAATCATGAAAACGGCTTGCTTTGCAGGATCATTTGATCCATTTACAAAAGGACACGAAGACTTGGTTAAACGCGGATTAACTGTCTTTGAATGTATTCACATTGCAGTTGGAGTTAATTCTTCGAAGTCTCCTTTCTTTACTGTAGAAAAACGTCTTGCTCATATTCGTAGTTTGTTTCCAGATTCTGAAAAAGTGAAAATCAGTACGTTTGAAAATGAATTGACAGTTGAATTTGCGAAAAAGAATGATTGCTCTCATTTGATTAGAGGTTTACGTGACGCCAAAGATTTCAACTATGAATTTCCAATTGGTTTAATGAACCGTCGTTTAGCTGGAATGGAAACTGTTTACATGCTACCAGATCCTAATTTAATCGAAATAAATTCCACCATCGTTCGTGAGATTTTCAAAAATGGCGGGAAAATTGATGTATTTGTAACAAATGCTCATTTACTCGTTTAAATAACATGAAAGTTTTAGTTCTTATTTCCTTTTTAAGTTTCATTGGGTTTTCTTTGAATGCTCAAAAAGAAACATCGATTTTCGGATATGCTCCAGCGTATATTGGACAAGAAATCGAAGTGTTTATTTATAGCGATCAATTTACTAAAACGACCCTTTCAATTGGTAAAACCATCGTAAAAGCTGACAGTACTTTTTTGGTAAAATTTCCTTTGAAAAAGACTCAGCAACTATTGTTAACTGGAAAGAAAAATAAAACAACTTTATACGCTCAACCAGGAGCTGAATACCAAGTAGGTTTGCCTGATCGAAGTGAATATGATCCTTATCGTCCAGCTGGAAATATTGTTGAATTGACTTTTGTTGGTTTGGATTCAACGGATATCAATTACAAAATTTTAGGTTTCAATCGCGTATGTGATGACTTTGTTTCAAGACATTATACATTGAACAATGCACGAAATATTTACTATGCAAAACGACTTGATTCATTCAAAGTTGCAATGAGCGACTATTATAAAGCGGATACTTTAGATGAGTTTTTCAACTATCACCGTAAATTTTCCTTCGCACGAATAGATAACATGCGCTTCAACGGAGCAAGAAATAAGTACGAAAAATTTGATTTTTATTTAAGATCAACACCTGTTGACATTTCGAGTGACGCTTATATGAGTTATGTGAATTCCTATTACGACAAATTTTATCACCATATTGATGCAAAAATTTCTGAGAAAATCACAAAAGGAATTAATGCAGGAAGTCCAACGATGATTATGAAGTCTTTGGGTACTGAATATACAATGGACCACAATATCAAACTGCGTGAATTCGTCATGATAAAAATGTTAAGTGAATTATTTTACGACAAACATTTCGATCAAAAAAACATAGCAAACGCAATTGATTCTATCGCCAAATTCGGAAAATTTGAAGACAATCGAATTGTTGCGATGAATGTTAAAAACATATTATTGAGTTTAACTACAGGAGGAAAAGCACCTGATTTCAATGCATCATTTAATGAGCGCTCAATTAATTTAAATTCTTATTCAGGCAAGCATTTGTATTTATTTTTCATGTCTCCAACAAGTTTAGAAAGTACAAAACAAGTGGAATTGTTAAAGCCAATTTATGCGCGTTACAAAGATTACGTTCAATTTGAAATGATTTTAATTCGACCTGAAGGAATAAGTGACAATGAGTTGCGTTTGTTTTACGAATCGTGTCCATGGAAAACAACTGTAGTTGCAGAAAACGCACAAATATTACGCGATTATCAAGTGAAAACGTTTCCAGTTTACCATTTAATTGATCCAATTGGTTATTTCGCTTCAACTCCAGCTTTAGGCCCAGTTCCAAATAGCACCTATGAAACAATTGACAAGGTATTCTTCGAATTGAAAAAGAAAATCGATCAAAATAATATTCCTGAAAGATAGACTTCGATTTTTTAGTTTCTACAACTTAAATTTTATAAGAAGAGTTCGATTATTACTATTAATTTTGTGTTTTCATATTTAGAATCTACAAGTTTATTCAACAATGCGACATAATTTAAGTGAAATCACAGCGGTAATCAAAGATCGAAGAACAATTTATCCAGAGCAATTCAGTGAACGTAAAATTCACGATGAACAAATTGAATTACTTTTAAACAACGCTATTTGGGCTCCTTCTCATGGTTTAACTCAGCCATGGAGATTTATTGTCTTACAAGAAAATGCCTTATTAGATTTGAGTGAAGCACTTGGTCAGATATACATGAAAAACACACCAAAAGAGCAGTTCAATGATCAAAAAATGATGAAAATGGTTTCTCGTCCACGTAAAGCTTCTGCAGTGATTGCATTGATTTTACACCGTGAGAAAGACACTAAAATTTCAGAGAAAGATGACTTTGCCGCTGTTGCGTGTGCGGTCGAAAACATGCATTTAACAGCTACCGCTCAAGGAATTGGAGCTTTTTGGTCAACACCAAATTTGATTTCAAGTCCAGATTTCCATACTTTTTTAGAATTATCGGAAGAACAAAGTTGTGTAGGTTTATTTTATCTGGGCTACCCAGCAATTGAATGGCCAAAAGGTCAACGTAAACCAATTGAATACGTCACAACTTGGAAAAAAAAATTTGAAAACTTCAACTAAATTCTATTTTTGTACGTTAGGAATTGTAAACAAAGTAATGAAAAATCTCATCGTCTTAATATTTATTTTTTGTATCACAGGGAAAATCCTTGGACAAAAGGAAAAAGAAGGACGTTTTAAAAATTATTTCGGTTTAGTTTTTTCCCCTGTAATTCCAAACAATTTCATTGGGATTAAAACCCTAGCAGTTCAAGATACATCAAGTGTCATGACAACAACTTATAATCAAAAGTGGAGTTTTCAATTTGGTGCAATTGCACGTTTTGGTTTATCTGAAAAATTTAGTTTAGAAACTGGATTAATTAGTGTTCGAAGAATTTATGATGTAAATGTATCCATTCCGGATTCTACAATTAATCGCTCTCAAAAATTAACTTATATCAATTATGACTTGCCAATAAACGGATTGTTTTATGTAAGAATGAGTGATAAAATTTATGCAAATGCATATTTAGGAGTTTCATTTGTTCATTATCCTTCAGATGTGATGGATTCTGTTCAGCTTGGATCAGGAAAATCGATTGTTTATAGTGGATTGCGATTCGATCGTACTTATTTTGGTTTTAACGCAGGAATTGGCGCGGAATACCGAACTGAAAAAGCAGGTACGTTTTATATCGGAGGAGCAGCAAAAGTTTACAGCAAACCTGTTTTAGCAGGAGTTGCAAGTTTAAAAACATCAGGAACATCCGATGTTATACGAACAGTTAGATCAATTCCTGGAGGTTATTTCAGTATAGATATTCGTTATTTCTTTCCTTATATCAAATCGAAAAAGGAGCAAAATAATCCATTAAATTAAATGAATTCAAACAATCGTATTCAAGAGTTAGTTGAAAAACTACAATTGCTTCCTCATCCAGAAGGTGGTTTTTACAAAGAAACATATCGAAGCGAACAAACAACTTTAAATGGTAGTCGGAACTTGATGACTTCCATTTACTTTTTATTGACTGGAACTAATTTTTCTCGTTTTCATCGTATTAAGTCAGATGAAGCATGGTATTTTCACGAAGGAACTTCCTTGATTGTTCATGAACTTTCAGAAAAAGGATATTCGCAAACGAAATTAGGATTGGACTTTTCAAAAGGTGAAGTTCCATTTCACATCGTAAAATCTGAAGTGATTTTTGGGTCATCTGTTTCAGAAGAAGAAGGTTATGCGTTGGTTTCATGTACGGTTGCACCTGGTTTCGATTTCCAAGATTTTGAATTGTTTGACACTGAAACTTTACTAAATCAATATCCTGAACACGAAGAAATTATTCGAAAACTAAGTTAACGAATGATAAAAAGAAATGACTAAAAGAAAAGTCTATGCAATGGGTGGAATCACCTTATTAATGGCACCTCTTGGATGGATTTTGGCTGGATTTCCGCCAATTATAGAATTTCTTGATTTCGACAATTTTAATTTATTCTGGACTTTAATTGGAATACAATTTGGTTTTATTTGTGGAATCATCATGTATTTCTTAGGGAATTTAGGTGAAAGCCCAAAAATGGATGAGATTTTGAAAGTTGTTCAATCCATGAAGTTATCAATTATCGATTGTGTTTTCATTTCTTTTTGTGCTGGTTTTGGAGAAGAATGTTTGTTTCGCGCAGGTATTCAACCTTGGCTGACACCTATTCCAACGGCACTCTTATTTGTCGCAATTCATGGATATTTGAATCCGAAAAAGCCGGATATCATTCCTTATGGAATATTGGTTTTACTGTTTATTATTGCTCTAAGTTATGGAATGAATTCGTTTGGATTGTGGTTTAGTATTGCTGCTCATTTCTCATACGACTTCGTTTTGTTTTATTTCTGGAGAAAAAGTGATTAACCTCAGTTCGATTATAAATTCTTATCAGATCGCCTATAAATACTCAGATTTGAGACGAAAGCATGATGGATTGGCGGGCCAATTCGAATGTTTTTAACGAAAAAGATGAGATTTTATAGGTGATTTTACATATAAAGAGTAAGGCTATTTATTTTAAAAATCATTTTGTTCGTTAATTTTAATCGAAATAGCCCGCTATTCCTCAAAAAATTAATCTCCAAACTAACTTTTTAAAATAAATTCTGATGTGAATTTAGAGTCGAACTGAGGTTATTAATAAAGATTCTATTCTTTCAATAAAATGTTTAATCATTGATAATTAATAATTGATAATTTTTCAATTTTCCCTTTTCAATTTTCCTTTTCAATTTTCCTTTTCAATTAAAAACAATTAAGATTTAAATTCCTTAGATAGTTTATTTAATCATTGATAATTAATAATTGATAATTTTTCGAATTTCAATTTTCAATTTAAAATCATTGTCCTTCGATTACAAGTCTTCGCATACGTGTTCGAAAAATACAATTGGGTAGTATCGTGTAATAATCAACTTTTAACCAAACCAATTTATTCAATTCACACAGAGATTCAGGAACAAACAAAGCACCACCAGCTCTTTCAAGATTTAGTTGTTCTAAATTTATTAAGTTAGAAATAGAATCGGACAAAATAACTAATTGATTTGCTGATAAATCAAGAAAAGTTAAACTGGAATCGAGAAATAGTGAATTCGGAATTTGCTGCAAAATATTAGAAGAAAGATCTAAGTAATCTAAGTTTTTCAATTCAGAGATGGAGTCTGAAATATAGCTAAGATGACAATTCGAACAACGAAAAGTTTCTAATTGACTTAAATTTTGAATGCAATTTGGAATTGAATCGATTTTATTATTGGATAGGTTTAGGTATTTAAGGTTTTTTAACAAGCAAATTTCTTTCGGAAAAGAAGTGAAGTTATTAGCTTGCAGTGAGAACGATTCCAAATTATTCAATTGTACAATTCGAGGATCTATTTCATCAATTTTATTAAAAGAAAGTAATAGTTCAGTAATTGATGTGTCACCTAGAACTTCCTCAGGAACAACAGTTAAACGTTTATAAGTCAACGAAACTCTTTTACCTTCATTTTTATAAAAAGGTTTATTAAGTGTACATGCATTTAATATACAAAAACCACAAATTGCTATCAAAAATTTGAGTCGTGTCACTTTTTTTTTGATGAAGTTAGGCATCTATTTTCTATATTTGACGTAATAATGGTATAATTTGTGTAAAACCACACAACGATTAATTAAATTTAATAAGAATAGATATGAAAATGATGGTATTCGCAACAGCACTTTTAATTGGAGGTGTTTCGTTTGCACAAGAAGCTGGAAAAGCTAAAGGAACAGAAATGAGTGAGCAAAAAAAATCTACTCCTGAAGAAAGAGCTCAACGTTTGACAGCTAAAATGACGGAGAAATTTAAATTGACTCCTGAGCAAAGTTCAAAAATTTCTGATATCAATTTAGGAATCGCTAAGAAAAATGAAGGAATTCGTGGAAATGCTTCAATGGCGAAAGAAGAAAAAGCTAAAATCATTAAAAGCAATCACGATGCACGTTTAATGATGTACCGCGACGTATTGACTCCAGAACAAATGACTCAATATGAAGCTTGGGAAGCTGCTAAAAAAGAAAAACGTCAAGAAAACAAAGAAAAAGGTAAAGGTAAAGCAAAAGGTAAAACTAAACCTGCACCAGCAACTACTCCTGAAACAGAAGAATCTGAAGAATTATAATCTTTGAAATAAGAAAGAAGGTCTCACAAATTGTGGGACTTTTTTTGTTTTATACCGTTTAAATTTATTTAAAATAAGAAAAAAATAAAACGATATTAACTACTTATATATCTAATTCACAAGTGTTTAAGCCTATTACTAGTGCTTTCTGTTGAAAACAGATGTGAATGTTTTCGAGGTATTGTTGACAATCCAAAGTCAAAACACTATATTTGCGGGCTTAAAAAATAGACAAACTACAATGCGAAACAAAGGATTTTTCTGGTTTTTGACGATATTGCTCACAGCAGTGTGTATTTATCAACTATCGTTCACCTATGTAACCTCAAATGTTGAGGCTGATGCCGACAAAAAAGCCACAATAATGGCGAAACAGTTAATGGACAAAGAAATGAGTCCAACTGAAGATGGAATAGCTTTATTACCGAACAACACGGAAGTAAATTTCAAAGAAGATGCAGATGCGCTTGATTTAGCGAAAGCTGCTTACATCAATCAAATTCTTACTGAGAAAGCTGATAAACCAGTTTCTTTTACAGGAGCTACGTTTAAAAACTCGAAAAAACGTTCATTAGCGTTTGGTTTGGATTTAGTTGGTGGTATGAGTGTTACACTTGAAATTTCTGTGCCAGATTTAGTTAAAACAATGGCGCAAAATGAAACAAGTTTATATTTCAAAAAGCCATTTGATGCTGCTTACAGAGAACATACAAACCGTGGTGGTGATTTCGTTGATTTATTCATTTCAAAATATGAACAATTTAATGGAAAACGTAAACTAGCTCGTGATTTAAATTTATCTGAAGCAAAAGGATTGAAAGTAACTTCATCAAATAGCGAAGTAGCTGATTATATCAATGAGAAAGTTGCAAGTGCAATGGACGGAGTTGAGCAAATCATGGCAAAACGTATTAACCAATTCGGTGTTGCGCAACCTAATATTCAACGTGAAACAGGAACAAGTCGTTTATACATCGAATTACCAGGTGTACAAGATGAAGTTTCAATGAGTTTGAAGTTAAAATCTACAGCTAACTTAGAGTTCTTTGAAGTTGCAACTGAAGGTGAATACATGGGACCTATTTCTATGATCACTCAAATGTCACGTTTTGAAGAAGTAATTACTGAGGAAACTGAAGAAGTTAAACCAGTTGTTGCAGACACAACTAAAAAAGACGGTGATTCTTCTAAAGTTATTGCACCTACAAAACCATTAGGTAAAATGACTAAGGGTTGGTCAGAGTATGTTAAAGCTGCACCAGGAATGGCTGGATTAGTAAAAGTTGCTGACAAATATATCGTTGAACAAATTTTGAATCGTAAAGATGTTAAAGCAGCAATTCCATCTACTTTAAAATTCATGTTTAGTGCGAAACCAGAGTTTCCTTATGATGCAGATAAAAAAACAGACTATGTTTTATATGCAATTCGCGTTCCTGAAACTGGAAAAGCATATGTTGGTGGTGACGATGTTGTTGAAGCTGCATCTGTATATGAAAATGAATATAAAGTAAACTTGAGCATGAACTCTGATGGGGCAACTCGTTGGGCTACAATGACTCGAATGAATACAGGAAAGCAAGTTGCTATTACAATGGATGGAGTTGTTTACTCTGCTCCTTTCGTTAATGGTGAAATTGCTGGAGGATCAACTGAAATCTCTGGATCTTTCTCTGCTGAAGAAGCAAAAGATTTAGCTGGATTATTGAATGGTGGTTCATTACCTGTACCTTGTGTTATTAAAGATCAAACGAAAGTTGGACCAACAATTGGAGCTGAAAATTCATCTGCAGGTTTAATGTCTTTCGCAATTGCATTCTTTGCAGTATTTATTTACATGTATTTCTACTACGGTAAATCAGGTTTGATTGCAAACGTAGCTTTATTAGTAAACGTATTCTTAATCTTAGGTTCATTAGCATCTTTTGGAGCTGTATTAACATTAGCAGGTATCGCAGGTATCGTATTAACAATTGGTACGGCCGTCGATGCGAATATCTTGATTTTTGAACGTATTAAAGAAGAAATTGCAACAGGACATACAAATGAAGAAGCAGTTCGTGTAGGTTACGTAAAAGCTTTACCAGCAATTATCGATGCGAACATGACTCACTTATTGGTTGCAATTATCTTGAAAGTATTTGGAACAGGTGAGGTTGAATCATTCGCAACAACGTTGATCATTGGTATCTTCACATCATTGTTCTCTGCGATTATCATTTCTAAATTGATCATTTACTGGATGTTAGAAAGAGGTAAATCAATCAATTTCTCTACGAAAATGACTGAAAACTTCTTGAAACACGTTTCTTTCGATTGGATTGGAAAACGTAAATACTTCTATATTTTCTCTATCTCAGTTACAATCATTGGTATGGTTGCATTGTTTACAAGAGGATTGAAACAAAGTGTTGAATTTACAGGTGGACGCTCATTCTCAATTCAAACTGAAAAACCAGTAGATATTGAAAAATTACGTACTACTTTATCTACAGTATTTGTTGAAAAAGGAAAAGAAGCTGCAAATATTGAAATCAAAACTAAATCTACTTCACGTACAGTTGAAATTGTTACTAACTACAAGTTAGCAGATGAAAATGCAACTGAAGAAGTGAAAGAAAAATTAATTGAAGGTTTGAAAAAAGCTAAAGGTAATATAGGGGAATCAAATGTAATCGAATCTAGAGCAATTTCTGCTTCTGTATCAAATGAAATGTGGAAAAGCGCCTTGATTTCAATTATCATTGCCTTAATTGCAATCTTTGCATACATCTTTATTCGTTTCGGTCAGTGGCAATATTCATTGGGTGCGATTATCGGATTAGCGCACGATGCTTTCTTCGTAGTTTCAATCTTTGCATTGTTACACGGATTCTTACCATTCGCATTGGATGTTAACCAAGCGTTTATTGCAGCGATTCTGACAGTCATTGGTTACTCGATGAATGATACAGTGATTGTATTTGACCGTATTCGTGAGGGCTTGAATTTCAGTCAAGACAAAGAAGACAAGCAAAATGTAATTAATGATGCATTGAACAAAACATTGTCTCGTACATTTAACACGTCAATGATCTTATTCGTTGTATTGTTATTGATGTTCTTGTTCGGTGGACCAGCGATCAAAGGATTCTTATTCGCCCTATTGATTGGTGTAATCATTGGTACATATTCATCATTGTGTGTTGCTACACCAATTTTGATTGACTTTACAACACGATTCAAAGGAAAGAAAAAATAATATTCTAATAGAAAAAAGAAAGTCGGTTCGAAAGGACCGACTTTTTTTTTGTTATAAATTTTTGAATCGAATTTGATTGTCTATTTATCAAAGTAGACATTTACTTTAAAATTATCAATTGAAAATTGAAAATGTAAAACAAGTTTTATTGTAAACTGTCTGAGATTCGTATTTCATGAAATGCCAAATATTAGATGTTTTAGATTTGAAAAGTGATTACCCATAAGGGAAAATCAATTAAAAACCTCTTTCTTGAATTACGCAATAATCTATATCCTTGAAGTGTTTATCGATAATTTCAAATCTTTTTGATACATCTTTTTTAATCATCTCTCGAATAAATTTTGCCATTTGCTTTTCATCTATACTTAGTTGTGATAGTAATAAATCAACAAATTGACTAGCACTCTTTTTTTTGTTTAAATAATAGTGAGTTTTCACAAATGATGGATCGAGTTTAAGTTTTACAAATCTTTGTTTGTAAAGTGTAAAATGACTTACTTGTAAAATTTGTTCCCATTTAATCCATTGTTGTCTAGTTGTTCTATCCCAAATTCCTTTTTCGTTTAAAATAATTTGAGGTCTTCTATCAAATGTTTGATAGATTCCAACAAGTAATCCCAAACCAAAAAAAGAGATTGTCAACCAAGCAATGAATATATCTTTACTTTTAACTGAATCTGAAATCAAAAGCCAACATCCTAAGGAAACAAAAAACAATGACACCAAAAATAATTTTAATCCTTTGATTGGTTTTTTATACAATTTTACTTGAATTTGTCTTTGTGTTGAGTTTGATTCTAGTTGTCTATTAATTGGATTTTTTAACTTCTCACTGCCGTTTATATATGCAAATTCGTCGAAATCAGAGATTATAATTGGATATTCATGAATACACTCAATTAATTTATCTGTGTTGTCTCCAAAGTTCGTATTTGAATCATCCACTAAAAAACACTTTTGATTTTCAAATACTAAACTGTAATAAGGATCTTGTGGATTTGAGGGTAAATTAAAACCTATAATTGTCCTACAATTAAAAAAATCAGAGAAATGTTTTCCTAAAAAACACGAAAGCTCCTGAAATTCATACGATTCATTGAACCAAATACTTAAAGTAAATCGAAACTCAAGCTTGTCTTCATCCCATCTTAAATCGTAATATATATGATGCGGATTTTTTATATCTAAACCAATTTCTTCAAAATCTGTATCCCAATTGACAAAGAAAAAGGTCAATCCAGAAAAAAGTCTTGAAAGTTCATTTTGAATTTCAGTTTGTTCAATTGGGTTATCAAAATATACTATTGTCATTTAAACAAAATAATTTCAAAAAGTAATGTAATACGATACATTCACTCCTCCCGAAAACAAATAAGCTGTAATTGGTGCATCAATAATTTTAATTAATCCATATCTAAAAGTCGGTTCAACTTTAATATTCATTGATTTATTAATTGAATAATCAACGCCGAAACTAACTATTGGAGAAAGATTTATTTTTTCATAATCGTATTGCGTTTCGAATTCTTTTTTTGTTGGATTATCTGGATTTTTCACTATTATTACTTCTTTAGCATTTATATATAAACTTGTCATAAATCCACAAGAAGCAATGTACCGCATTCTCTTTTTTCCAAAAGAATAGGATGCTCTAAACGGAATGTCAATGTAATTTAAAACGTCAATGTATTTTACATCTACGGGAGTGAATACACCTTGATTCAAATAATAACTTTGATAAAGTTTAGACTGATAACCTTTTGTAGCGTAATTTATTCCTAATTCAAAACCAAATCTTGAATTTAAATTATATCGAAAATTTAGCCCGGTACTATATCCGAATTTAAGAATTTCATTTTCATTTCTAAAATCCATTATAAAATCAACTCCAGAATTATATGAATTAACTTTGAGTATTCGAAAACAAGCATCAGGAGAAAAATTTACTCCAAATTGAAATTTTGGAAAATCTTTTTCGGATTCTTTAGTTGCTATCTTGTTTATATCTTGAGAAAAACTAGTAAAATGACAAATTAAAAGTGGATAAAGGAAAAGTCTTTTCATTGAATTTAAACTATTAGATGATGTCAAAGTTACACTATTAAATTCTTTTTTGCAATTTTGAAAAATGGACACTTAACCACAACCAATAATTTTAGTTTTTTAAATTATTTGATGATTTATTCAATTAGTCCAATCAATAACGTATCAACGTCTCCTCAATGCGTTCGTCGTATTTCGCGATGAATAGATCCAACTT
>JBKDZA010000033.1:0-693 GCA_046308455.1 Fluviicola sp. | reverse complement strand
ATCTAATGCAAGTTCGACTAAAATTTTAGAATTATTTATTTGAGATAAACGGAAATTCTGAATCGAATCACTCGCTAAAATGATTGCATGTCGAAAGAAATCTGGAAATATTTTTTGTTTCCCAAACTCCAATACATCATCACTTCGTCCTTCAATGTGATCAATTGCCATCAAAACACTTCCACATTTACAGGGTTCTTTTTTCAGGTGTAAAATATCGTTCAACTCATAGCGCAACATAGGTTGAGTCTTGCGGTTGAAATCAGAAATAATTGGATGAAACTTGGTTTTTGCTTCGTTTAAAAACTTACATTCGACATGAATTAAATCCTCGTGTAAATGAAGAATTCCTTCACTACAACTCGAACCCAAAAAACCTTCAGTCGCTTGATACACTTGAGATATTTGCATTCCAAATCTTTGTTCAAGCGTTATTTTGACATCCGATTCCAATACTTCTGCAACGGAAATTATCTTCAAAAAATTGAACTTTTGTTGATGTTTCTCTTTTAATTCGGATAAAGCCAACAAAACAGATGGAGGTGCAATTAATATCGAAGGATTCAATTTCACCAAATCCTGATATAAATCTGCAATAGTTCGTTTTAAATCAAAATAATGAAAAGCAAAAACGGATGATTTTATAGACTCATACAAGGTAGAATTGGAGCGAAGGAAATATGCGATGTGTTG
>JBKDZA010000032.1:0-2903 GCA_046308455.1 Fluviicola sp. | reverse complement strand
TTCATTGCTTTTGATTCCTCCACATAAAAAGTTCCAAAACCATGAAGAGAAACTTTGTTATCTATCTTTAGACCTTCATCAATTAAATCCAAAAACCGATTAACTGCTTTTCGTGAATCTGAAATTGAAATGCATCGGTCTTTTGCCAGAGTTCTGATAATTTCTGACTTGTTCATGACTTAAACCCAAATTACGAAATAGCTCTTCTATTACAAATCCAAGCTGCTTCAAATCAGTAAATTAATCAATTAAATCTTGCAAACATAGCTCACTATGCTTTTAGATTTAACCGACTGATTTTTTACATCTTGGATTTTCATTCCGAATTCTATTACGGAATTTGGGTTAAAATTTAATAATTTTAACTAGTTGGTATTCTTGCGATTTATTACCATAGTTTGCGCGTATGTAAGATTTGATACGCAAACCTCTTTGTTTTAAATCTGCATACAACTCTGTTCTATTGAACTGAGCAGTTTTCAAGGTTTGCAACTTCGTTAAAACATCATTGTTTAAAGCAACCAATGCTTCTGCTTTTGCTTGTAAGTTTGCCAGTTGTAATTCGGCTTTTTGAGGAGCATAATCACCGTATTGACTCACAGTATCAACGATATTACGGAATTTTTGCACCATTGATCCAAAAGACATTTCAGATTTACTTACTGTTTTTGAAGCAACTAATGTTTCTGGGTTTGGATTCGTTTTATTCGGACGATACGAGCGCAGCTGTCTTGCTATTTCTCTCACTAATTTCGTTTGCTTCGAATCTTTACCATATTGCGCTTCAACAGCATTACAAATAGGACTTAAAAGTTTAATTAAAGAAAATTCATTTTCAGTGTACTCATTTCTTCTAGCATCTACTGAAATTCGGTAATTTTCTGAGAACTGAGCTATTGACGTGTTTACAGAAACAATTTGCTGAACCAGGGTTGTAAAAGCTGGGATTTGATCTTCTACTCTAGGAGGATTGTAATCTTCAAATTGAGAAACGATTACTAACAGGTCTTGTGCTTGTTTAATTTTAGCACCTAAACCACTTTCGATTTTTGATGACATAACAATTGATTTTAAAATGTTAATATTACCCTACTAACGTTCAGAAATTATTTTCATTACATTGGTTTACAGTATTTTTAGTGAAAAAATGTTAAGTGTTTAGCAAAATACTACAGTTGATTATTTAAGTGCTAAAATCATTGATTGAAAAGCTAAATAATAGCAGACAATTGCTAATTACAACCTGTCAACTGCGAAAGAAATGGTGACAATTGTTAAAGGAGAACTGACAAGTGCTAGAGTTATTTTGTTAATTGTTAATGATGAGCTGACAGTTGTGAGAGTGAAGGTGTTTATTGTTAAAGTGATAAACTAAATAGTTAAATATTGTACTGAAAAAATTAATTCTAGAACGTCTAATTCTAATTTTTATCAGCAAGTTACGAGAATGTAAGTGTCAGTGTGGATTTACGTATTGGGATTTCGTGGAAGTAATGAAATAATTTTAACTTTGTTTCAGACCAAATTTGAAATTGGTTTATTTAATCAATAATACGTAACATTAAATTTTATAAAACAAGTGAATTTCATTGATGTTTTAACTAAATACAGAGAAATTTCTTTTTCTCAAAAAGATAAAGGCGAACGTTTTGAACGATTAATGCAAGCATATCTTTTAACTGAACCATTTTATGCAAATCAATTTCAAAAAGTTTGGATTTGCTATTGAGTATTATAAACGTAAGCGTGGATATTGTGAAGTTTTTGCTGAAAGTTAAGTTTGATTTATGAGTAACAGAAATGCGACAGCAAGCTGGAGTGGATATTCCCATCAAGGGCTTGTAGGGATTTTAGTTGCACTTAGAGAAATCCGAAGATTAATTGCTGAAGGAAAACAAAATGAATGTGATATTCATTATTTGGAATACGAAAACAACGAAGATGTAGCAATTGCCAAACGAGTCATCGGTCAGCCTGTTCAATTATTATCAGTCCACCAAGTGAAGGCTTATTATTCAGATGGTCATCTATTTAATTCTTATAAATCTGTTTTTACAGGTTCACCAATCTATCAGCGCGAGGCAGATGGTAAACTTTCAAAAGATTCACATGGAAATAAAATTAAAACAGGGAATTTCGAACCTGGACAGTGGTGTTCTGGATTAAATTATTTACATACGGTTCAAGATATTGGCAATTGGCCTACAACTGATTTTTCCTCGGTTGGTGGAAATCCAAATAACATACAGCGATTTGAATATCTTCCAAATGTTTTTTACTGTGGTACAGACAGGATAAATGAATTTATATTATATGAATTACAAAAACCTGATTTTCATGGTGAAAATGAAGGGTTAGCATCAATGGCACTTAAAAGATTATGCTTTGAATTAGATGCAAAAATCAGATTTGAACACGCAAATAAAAATTCTAAAGAAGACTATGAAATATTTTTTTCTTTTCATGAATTAATAAACTTGATATTTAGCAACGAAGATGTTCAAGCAAATGATATTTACATCTGTAGGAAGTTATTTTTTGACATCTATATGGACTTCAGAACAAATTCAACATTAGATGAGGAGCATTTAGGCCATATTGAAGAATTGATCTGTGAAATTTACGAATCCTTTAGTGATAATGAATTTCTTTTATTCGTTCGGAGGTTAAGCCTTAACAGAAAACCAGCTAATCAAACAAATACTCATTCCATTTTTAGTGAAGACGGCCTAAGGCAAGTGTTCTATGAAGTTTTATTTGAAGTGTCAACAATTTATCCAGAAGTTAACAAAGTTGATTTAACTGTATTCTACAAGTCATTTGGTTATGTACTAACTACAATAATTGATGATAAAAAGTATGACAAAGAAGTTGTAAAAAATATTCTCAACAACATGCAATCG
>JBKDZA010000031.1:0-1231 GCA_046308455.1 Fluviicola sp. | reverse complement strand
GCATTGAAAAATTAAGAATCCCAGTAAAATCAAAGGTTTCAGTGCGTGCCAAAAAATTAAAGACCACTTTTTTATCTTCGATTACGAATATATTTTCTTCGTTTTCGAATAATTTTTATTTGAACAGATCTAGCTATTCTATTAAGTTGTAATTGATTTTAACCTTAAATAAAAAACGGAGATTGATGTTTCAATCTCCGTTTAAACTCATTTATAAAATGGACAGAATTTTTTTATCTCAAAACCTGGTACTTATAAGAAAGTAGGGTTGCATTTGTTTTGTTTTGGTTGAATGGTATATGAAACAGATACTCCACCAACAACTCCACCAATAGTTGTCCAAAGAATATCTCTCTTGTTTATGGAGGTTTTTTTAATATGTAAATCATACAATTCTTTTCCAACTGCTGCTGCGGTAGAAGTACCAATACAAACAAACAGTGTTTCATATTTTTTATCAGTTAAATTCGTTTTTTCGCAAATATAGGCAGTCACACCTCCGATTGAAGCTCCAACACCAAAGTGTAACACTTTATCTTTGCGAATTTGTTGAGCTGCTGCATTTAAGCCGTTTCCTAGGATTAGAAAGAATAGTAATTTTTTCATCTTTATTGAAATTTTTAGTAAAATTTTAATTTATTGTCTATCTTCTTTCAAAGCTGAGTCCAATTTTCAGTTAAGAACAAAGAACTCAGTGAAATCAATCGTTTCAGACATTCAATGAAAAAGTGGGTGCTTTCAATCGTATTCGAAAACAAAGGATAGTATTCGAAAAAGAAGAAGGAATGAATTATAAGTCACAAAAAAAGGTGATCAAAAATGACCACCTTTTTTCAACTGAAGAGAGAGGAACTATTAATTGTAAGCAACAGTTACGTCAAATGAACCTGTGTACAAACCTACTGGTTGGTTGGCATCAACGTTTAATGTTGCTCCTACTTTTAATGCTGCTGCACCAGCTGCGTCTAATGTTGAAGTAGCACCTAAAGATGAAATGAAGTTGTCTACTAACATGTCGTTGGCACCTGAAGCGATCAAGATTGAAGCAGGAAGGGAAATTGTGAATGATGCGTCAGCGTATCCAATAATGTCAAATGCTGCAGCATTAGAAACGTTGCCTGCCGTGATAAGTGTAACACCACCAGTTGCAGTACGAACATCAGAGATTGACATATCTACTTGACCTGCTGAAGGACCTGCAGCGATGTTTCCGAATTTCAAATCTGCTGTT
>JBKDZA010000030.1:0-1554 GCA_046308455.1 Fluviicola sp. | reverse complement strand
GAGTATCCCTCCAAGTACAATTGAGATATTTGCTCCTGGTAAATGTAAAACTTTTAGAGTTGCTCCTAAAAAAGTTAAGACAGCAGAAACTAATCCGCTTATTTTTAATGTGTTTTTCATGGCATAATAATTTTTAAATGTGAGTAAATTTTGTGTTTCTAGTTCGATTTCCCGCAGATCTTTTTTGAAAAAACGCGGCAGAACTTGCTTGTAAAAGCCATAAAAGTCCTCACCTTCATTCAACTCGTTTTCGATGATACAGCAAATGTGATCAAGTAGGTTGTGTTGCAGATCTTCAATCACCACCCCATTTGCCTTGATATCGTCTAAAACAAAGTCGATTTGTTCATCGCTTAGACTATACATTATCCCAATTTTGGTTCAAGATTTAACAAAAACTTCATCGTACTCATGAAGTCGACCAATTCATTTACTTTTTGGTTGGCAGCCTCATGTCCTTTAGGAGTAAGCGTGTAATATTTACGAACGCGTTTTCCAATAAATTCCTCTTCGGTTGTCAATTCACCACTTTTTTCCAGGGCATGCAATGTTGGATAAAGTGCTCCTTCAGTAATTAAAATTTTTCCTTCTGTTAAAGTTTTTACCGTTTGGGTAATTTCATAGCCATACATTTTTCCTTTTTCTTTCAAAAGGTTTAAAACGATGGTTTTCAGTGTTCCTTTTATTAGTTCTGATGTATACATAGGACAAATATACATAAGAATATTATGTATTTCCAAATATTTACCTAAGAATCTTATGTAAAAATATCTAAAACAATGATATTCAAATGGTTAATTTTTAAATTGTTTTAATTTATTTGATTTGTTATAATTGAAAAAAAGATTTTACCTAAAGAGGATGTCTTTTTAAGGTATCATTTTTAATATCAAAAACATTTTCAAATGTATATTGAATGTATTTTTGATCAGGTCTATCCTGTGATATTTTCAAAAAAGAATTGGAAAATTGAGAAGTAATTTGATTCAAATCTTCATCTAATAATTTAATCAAGTTTGAATTGTCATTACAAAAAATAGTCATGTAAATAATTGAATCCTCCATGAATGCATTGTCCAATCCAATAAATTCAAATTTACAATCGTATTTTTGCTCTATTTTATTTTTCCAATTTATTTCTTGATTTGAAAGCTCTAACTCTGTTGAGGGAGGTCGAAAACTAAAAGCGCTTCCTAGCATTATACAATAGTAGAAAAATGCTATTAGAACAGAAATGATTAAAATAATCAGTATTCTTTTGAACATGACTTGGGATTTTATGGTTCTATATGAATTTGTGTGGGTAATATAAAAACGTGAACTTTACGGCTATGAATAATAGCGCTGAAATTTTTGAGTTGGCATTGGGATTAACATCGCCATGGTTTGTGGATAAAGTAGAGTTTAAAACACATAAAGAAGAGATTGAACTTCATATCGAGATTGATTTTATAAAGGGATTTAAGTTTTTACAATCCGATGGTAGTTCCAATAGTGCACATGATACAATTAGCAGGACTTGGCAGCATTTGAATTTTTTTCAGCATAAATGTT
>JBKDZA010000029.1:0-21410 GCA_046308455.1 Fluviicola sp. | reverse complement strand
ATAGAATCCTGCCTCTTTGTGACGTTTTTGTGTAAATGAAGGTTTGAAGCGAGGATCGTAATAGAAAGATGCAAAAACAGATTCGGTAACAGCATAGTTCACGTCGTTCCCAATGTAATCCATCAGCGTAAAAGGTCCCATTTTGAATCCACCGATTTGAGTCATTGCCCAATCAATTGTTGCGAAATCAGCAATACCTTCTTCATAAATTCTCAAAGCTTCACCATAAAAAGGTCTTGCAACACGATTTACTATGAATCCAGGTGTGTCTTTACAAACTACTGTTACTTTTTTCCAAGAATCGATCAGATCTTTAGCTATCGTTAATACTTCCGTTGAAGTTTGTACTGAAGGAATTATTTCAACCAATGGCATTAATGGTGCTGGATTAAAGAAATGAATTCCAATAATGCGATCTGATTTTTTCAATACAGAGCCAATAGATGCAATCGAAAGCGAAGAAGTATTGGAAGCCAAAATACAATTTTCAGAAACTACCGCTTCCATTTCCTTGAAAACAAGGTGCTTCACTTCAATTTTTTCAATAATTGCTTCAATAATAATATCACATTCTTTAAAATCAGCTATCGAACTTTTTAATTGAATTCGGTCTAAAAGAGCAGTTTTTCCAGAAACATCCAATTGACCTTTTTCAATCATTCGGTCAAACACTTTTTCGTATCCAGCTTTTGCTTTTCCTAATTGTTCCGCATTTACATCAACTAAAACAACATTATGTCCTGCTTGTGCTGCAACTTGAGCAATCCCCGCTCCCATTGTTCCTGCTCCTAGTACTCCTACTTTTTTCATTTTTATTTAATTTAGAGTCAAGACACTTAGAGTCAAGACTACAAGAAGTTAATTTATTCAAGAGTCAAGAATTAGATTCAAGACTACCAAAAGTTTATTTTTCGTTTAATTTTCTTTTTAATCCAGCGATCATTCGTTGATTTTTTTGTATTCTATCAATTAAATCCTCAACATTGAATCCAAAAATATCTTGACAAAGTAACAATTGAGTTTCTAATTCATAGGATGAAGCTATAGCAATATTCAAAAAATGTAGAAATTCTTTATCACTTGTCCTTCCAGAACCTTCTGCAATATTGGATGGAATTGAAACAGCACAACGTTGAATTTGACTTTTTAATCCAAATTTTTCATCATCAGGTAACTGTTTGCAATATAAATAAAATTCCTTTACTAAGGAAAAAGAATCTTTCAAAATACCAAGATCTATAAAATTATGTCTCATTTTTATCTGAATAATGAATTAAAATCTTTTTAATCTTTTCTTCTTTCAGTCCTGACTCTAAGTGTCTTGACTCTTCTAGTCTTTCAGTCTTGACTCTCCTAGTCTTCCAGTCTTGACTCTATTAGTCTTCCAATCCTGACTCTTCTAGTCTTTCAGTCTTGACTCTAAGTGTCTTGACTCTCCTAGTCTTCAAGTCTTGACTCTTAATATTACTTCCCTTTAAACTCAGGTTTTCTTTTCTCCAAAAAAGCTTGAACTCCTTCGTTGAAATCATACGTTTGACCCGCTTCTGTTTGGATCACAGCTTCCCATTCTAATTGTTGTTCCAATGAAGACTCGAACGATTTATTTAAAGCTCTTTTTGTTAATCCCAAACCTTTTGTTGGCATTGACGCCAAATCTTGTGCTGTTGAATGAACTAGTTCATCAAATTGCTCGTCAGCTACAACTTTATAAATCATTCCTAATTTTTCAGCATCTGTAGCCGAGACTTTATCTCCTAACATCATTAATGCACTTGCTTTTTGAAATCCTATTATTCTTGGCAAATAAAAAGTCCCTCCAGAATCTGGAATCAATCCGATTTTTGAAAATGCTTGAATAAAACTCGCTGATTCTTTTGCAATTGTAATATCACATGCTAATGCAATATTTGCTCCTGCTCCCGCTGCGACACCATTGATCGCTGCAATAACTGGTTTTTCAATCGCACGAATTTTTAATATAATTTGATTGTAATGTAAACGTACAATATCATTTAAACTTGGACCATTTGGATCTGTTGCTTCTGCTAAATCTTGTCCCGCACAAAAAGCTTTTCCGTTTCCAGTAAGAACAATTGCACGAACATTTTCATCATTTGAGGCCTTGTCCAATTCATTTTGAAGTGCTAAAGCCATTTCTTTATTAAACGAATTGAAAACTTCTGGTCGGTTTAATGTCAAGTATAAAACCTGATTTTTTAGTTCACTTATTAGTGTCATTTTTTATTTTTTTTGCGAATTTAATTATATCAAAAGAAAAAGTAAGGGAAATTTTTAAGCGTAATTCTCAACCATCGTTTTGACACGCATAATCATTTCTTGTCTTAAAAAGATTGGTTCAACAACTTCCAAACTTCCTCCATAACTTAACATATTTCGGATTAATTCTTCCGTCACAAACACTTTCAATTCAAAAGTCACTTTGTTTTTACCTTCTTTGATCACTTGTTGCGACTTATGTAAAGGTTGGGAAATCAAATATTTTGCTGCAACTACACTCGTTTTAAAAACTACAATTTCAGGATTTCCTTTTGCTGCTGTAATTCCAACTGCATGTTCAAAAAATTGTTTCGAATTAAAATCAATTTTATCTGTGTAAACTTCAGTTCCTTGTTCTAAATCAAACATGCGATCGAGTGCGTAAGTTGTAATTGCGTCTTTTACTAAATCATACGTCAATAAATACCAACGATTACTGTATTCTTTTAGAAGTAAAGGAACAACTTTTCGTGCTTTTCTTTTTTCAGATTGAAAGCTTTCATAATCGAAGTAAACCAATTTCTTCTCTTTGATTGAAGCTAAAAGTATTTCAAGAAAATCATTGCCTCTAGCACTTACAGGTGTGTCAAACTGAATGTGTTCTTGTTCTGAATCGATGTCCATGTCTTTAGAAACTGCTACACGATCCATAATTTTGTCAATAGCGAAACTAAATTGCTTGAACATTCCAACATCTTTGAATTGATTCAAGGTCTTTGTTGCAAATTGAATTGCTTCTAAATCCGCTCCTGTTAATGGAATATCGTCTAATGAATAATTGGAATCTGTGTAATAATAGCCAGCAAATTTCTTGGAATATTTAATCGGAGCGTCATGATCCATTCGCATGGCATTCATATCTTTCTCGATTGTAGAATCACAGATATTCGCTCCATCCGACATTCCAAAAAGCGCTTCTTCACAAGCTTCTCTCAATTTCGCTTTCGAAGGATATGGAT
Organism: Fluviicola sp.; assembly: GCA_046308455.1. Classification (GTDB taxonomy): domain Bacteria; phylum Bacteroidota; class Bacteroidia; order Flavobacteriales_D; family Crocinitomicaceae; genus Fluviicola. The sequence continues at coordinate 18,174 of JBKDZA010000029.1, read as the reverse complement.
TGTATTCATTTCGAATCGCGCGATCTATGATTCGAAATCGTAAAAGTGCATTCTTTATTTGTGGCATACTTCAATTTGAAGCATGAAATTACACATTATTGGGCAAATAAAGACTAAAAAAGATTTGAAAAATAACGAATTTAAGTTTCGTTCTTACTTTAAAACAGCTATTTGATCTTCTCTTTTAACGTAACCGAATAATTGGAAATATTTAATTGCTTTCACCACATCATCTGGTACATCATTTTCCCAAGAAGAAACATTTGCCTTGATTTTTGCGAGAACATCATCCGATAAAATATGCAACAATGAATGATCGAAATCTTCAATTGCAGCAAGTTTATCGTTGTCTTTCAAAAATTGAACTAAACCATTTAAATTACTTGGGATTTGCAGTTGATCTAAAACATACAAATCACCTGTTTCAACATCTAGAGCTGGGTAAACAAACATTTTCACGTTGTGTCCAAAACCTCTACCAAACGCTTCAAGTAATCCTCCAGGAAGATTGTCGTAATAACGCTCATCAAAGATGGTATGCAAATTATAAACTCCAGCAATTACTCCCATTCTATATCCTCTAGAGATGTTCGATAAGTAATCCAACATTTTGTAATGTTTCAAGTAATTTGAAATCATTACTGTATAACCTAATGAAGAAAGTAATTCTGCTCTATCAATGAAATCTTTATCAGAAATCTGACCATCAGCTGTTAAATCTTTCAATGTCAACTCGAAAACAACACATACGTTTTCTTCTGTAACACCTACTTCATTCAAAAATTGAGCTTTACCTTTCTCAATCATGTCGATGTGTACTTTCGTAACTGGTCTGAATCGACCTCTCATCAACAAAATATTCTTTTTATATAAAGCAGTTGCTGGTTGTAAAACAGTATTACACAAATCAAACATTGTTGCATCTGTGATTCCTCTTTTAACCAAATTCAATGCAATAATACGATTATCAACACCTCCTAAATCTTCACCAGAAACACGCATCATATCAATTTCAACACGATCACGCGGAATACGATGAACTAAATTTGTCAAATATTCATCTAGGTCATTCGTGTGAAAAAACGAAGCGTGGATCAAATTCACACCTAAAATCCCTAGTGCTTCTTGTTGTGCTTTATGACTATTATCATGCAATTTAACGTGAAGAACTATTTCATTAATTGGTCCTCCAACTTGTAATTGAAAACGAATTCCAATCCAACCTTGACCTTGATTTGTTTTATGGTAATTTAGAGACTCAACTGTATTACAAAAAGCGAAAAAGCGTGCTTCTTCTTGTTTTTTAGGAAGACGTTCAGTCAATGTTTGGAACTCAGTTTTTAGCATCGTTTCCAAACGTTCTTCACATACATAGCGTGATGCTGGTCCATACATCGCATCAGACACTTTCATGTCATACGCAGATTGTGTATATGCAATTGTTCCTGAGCTACCACCTGCTTTAAAGAAATTCGCTGCAACTTCTTGACCTGCACCAATTTCAGCAAAACATCCATAGATATCACTCGTTAAATTTATCTTTAACGCTTTTTCCTCAGTTGTTAATCTTCTTTCATCAACCATACTACTCATTTCCAAGGGGGCAAAGGTACAACATTTATTAGCTATTATTATAGTATAGAATACTGTTTTTTAAGTCAGTTATCGATATACAAAGTGTTTTAATCGACAGAAATGCTTTTTATACAGATTAACCATACTATTTAAGGATTATACGGCTGAAAATCTGGATTGGTTACAAATTTCTCATCTGTCAAAGTCAATAAAAATGCTTTTAACAATTGTTTTTGTTCAGCATCCAATTGGACTCCACCTTGAGAAGCAAATTCTATCAAGGGATCAATTGTTGAAGATTGATGAATTCCACTAGAATAGTGATCAATTACTTCATCCAACGTTTGAAATCTTCCATCGTGCATGTAAGGTGCGGTTAAAGCAATATTTCTCAAAGTCGGAACTTTAAATTTGCCGTTATCATTTGGATTCCCAGTAATTGCTCCCCTTCCTAAATCAGTGAAAGTAGCATCTAAACCATTGTTGGAAAACTTTTGCACTTGCATTAAAGCTCCATTGTGGCAATGAAAACAATCTGCTCCATTTAGACTTTTAAACAAATCGTAGCCAGCCCACTCTTGCAAAGTAACAGAGTTTTTAATCACTTGTTCTTCAGCAGACAATGCAAATCCATTTTCGAATTTATACATGACATCGTATTTTGATGTAGCAGAAATCATTGTGCGCAAAAATTGAGCTAATGCTTTGGAAACATGAGTTGAATCGAAGTCTTGCACACCAAAAGCTTTGTAGAATTGATTGCGATAATATTGATCATTTTTTAATTTGACAATAGCATCTTTCCATTCCTGGTGCATTTCAACTGGATTCGGAACGGGTTCTAAGAGTTGCTGTTCTAATGTTAAAGATCTGCCATCCCAAAAAAAGTTTTGTTGCCAACCCAAATTTACAAGAGCCATCGAATTTCTATTTCCAAGTGTTCCATTCACTCCAGAAGAAAACTGATTGGGATCTGAAAATGCATTTTCTGGCGCATGACATGATGCACATGAAATCGTGTTATCTAAGGATAATTTCGTTTCGTAAAACAATCTTCTTCCAAGCTCAATTCCTTCAACAGTCATTGGATTGTCTGCTGGAATTTGCATTTGAGGAAAATGAGCTGGTTTTTTTAGTTCATAAGGAGTTGGCGTATACTCAGTTGTATCTTTTTTACATCCAAAAAACAAGGACAAAAGGATTAATGCTAAAAATAATAGACGATTCATTCTACTGAAATTGCTGCTAGAAAATTTTGACGAATTTTATCTGTAATAGCTATTTGACCTGGATTAGAATGAGTTGTATACTCCGTTGATAAATCAACTGGATTTGAACTATTTTCAATCATGTCTTTTAAATCCAATTTCAATTTTAGCTGTTTTAATGTAGCACTAACATTTGTCCAAGAAATGGATGGGATAGATAAGTTTTGAAAATTTTCGTCTTTTCCAATGTGATACACTAAATAATGATTGAAATTATTCGTAGCATCAGGAATTGTATCCGCACGCGCTTCAATTTTTATGAAAATATATCCTGGACTCCACGACCAATGCATGTCGTTTGCAATTGCAATATTCAGTGGACTTGAAGTAGGGAAAGCTGAAGGATCATTATGATTAACAGAACTTGGAACACCAATTCCAGAAGAAAAATTTCCGTTTGAAGGATTTGTATTCACTTCAATTAATTTCGACCCATGCAAGCGAAAGTCGAATAAAGCATTTGCTTTAAGATTCGTTGTACCAACAGAAATATCTGAAAAATAACACTTTATTTCATTGAACTGAATTTTTGTCCCATCAGTTAAAACATATGTTGAATCAATTTTAATGTTTTCAGTTCCAAATTTGGGTGTCAAATCAATTCTAGCTGTATAAACTATTTCTTCAGGCTCATCATCAACTACTTTATCTTTTTCACACGAATTAAGTATAAAAGTCATATGCAAAGCAAAAAATAGTGCTCCGAAAAACATTCTGTTTTTAAAAAATTGCTGACTTCTTTTCATTTTCAAGTTTTTAGACTAAAACTAGTGATTTTAATAAACTTCTGCAAGTATTCATTTTGTTTTTGATTAAATTAGTCGAATGATTGAGCAAGAGGTAAATTACAAACCTTTATTGATTTTAAATGCTTCCGCTGGTAGTGGGAAAACGTTTAATTTGGTCCGTTATTATCTAAAGTTAGTTTTACGAACTGAAAACCCAGTTCCTGTGAGCAAAATACTTGCGATGACTTTTACAAATAAAGCATCGAATGAGATGAAATCTCGCATCATGGGTGAATTATTTAAAATTGCTCATGCCGAAAAAACTCAAAATGAAACGTTTCTTTCCAATTTAGATCGAATTGCGAAGGATTTAATTGAAGAACCAAAAGCAGTTGGAAGAAACGCAAGAGCTGTTTTAAAATCAATATTGCATCAATACGAAGATTTCAATGTACTAACGATTGACAAATTTAACTTGCGATTGATTCGTTCTTTTAGTCGTGATTTGAATTTATCAGAAAACTTTGAAGTCGTTTTAAATGAAAAAGAACTCCTCGAAAAAGCGGTTGATGAATTGCTTTCAAGTATATCTGATAACAATAAAAACGAAGTTTACTATCATGCAATTGAATATGCTAAATCTAGTTTAGATGAAGAAAAAGATTGGCAAATTCGCAAGGAATTAATCGATTCAGCCAAATTGTTGCAAAAAGAAGCTTTTCGAGATGAAGTTGAAAAACTAAGTAAATCTACCTTTAACAAAGAACTAAAAGAAGATTGGAAGACGCAGCTCAAAGCATTATTTTTCGAATTTAAAAACTTACAAGAAAAAACAAAATTGTTCCTTTCAAAATTTGTAGAAACTGATTTTGCAGGAAAAAGCACAACATTTAAAGGAATCAACAAATTGATTTCAGAATTATCTGAACGTGAATTTCATTCGGCAAAAATTGAGTTAAGTGAAGCCAGTGAACGAAATATTTTAAAGTCAACTATTAGTGATTTAGATAAAAATCAACTATTACAAGCTAATTTAGATGTGATTGAAATTCAAAAAAAGGCGACTTCTCTCAATCTTTTCATCAAAAACTTTCATATCATGGGAGTTTTAGCTGAGCTCTCGAAACGAATGAAAGCGATTTGTGAACAAGAAGGTGTCGTTCTTATTTCAGACTTCAATCAATTAGTTGGAAATTTAATTAACGAAGAGGATGCACCTTTCATTTACGAAAGAATTGGAAATCGTTTCAGTCATTTTTTCTTAGATGAATTTCAAGATACATCGCGTTTACAATGGTTAAACATGATTCCATTGTTGCATCATTCACTTTCCGAAAATCAATTTTCATTAATTGTTGGTGATCCAAAACAATCTATTTATCGTTTTAAAAATGGACTTGCAGAACAATTTGTTGAATTACCAAAAATATACAATCCGGAAAAAAATCCTTTGATTGAAAGTCGTTCCGCTTGGTTTGAAAGTCAAGGAAAAGTGGAAGCATTGGAACAAAATTGGCGAAGTAGTCAAGAAATCGTAAGTTTTAATAATTCGTTTTTTCAAGAAATTATCTCGAATACTGAAATTGTTCCTGAAAAAGGACAGAAGTTTTACTCTTCCATTTCACAAGAACCAAAAGGTGATGAAGGCGGATATATTGAAGTTCAACTATTTGATAAAGCAAGTTATTCAAATGATGCTGTTCAAATTGAAGTGTTGTTGAAATGGGTCGAGGATTGTTTGACTGATGGTTTTGAAATGAGTGATTTGTGTGTTTTAGGAGCAAAGACATCACAATGTAATCAATATGCATCTGCATTGAAAAATAAAGGATATGATGTGATTTCGGCGGATTCACTCTTACTTCCTTCTGATCAACATGTTCAATTGACAATAGATTTCTTAAAATGTTTTTCAAATACAAGTATCGAACAACGATTCAAACTATTTGCTGAGCGTTTTTTACGTTTCAAATTCAAAGAAAAAGGAGCTGAAATTTATTTGAAATGTTTTGAAATTATTGAAGAGAAAAAATATTTCAATCACGAATTATTTCATCAATTCAGTGGTGTATCAAAAAAACTGTTCAATTTTAATTATCCCGATATTTATTCGCTTATCAAGGAGTTTTTCAGAGAAGTTGGATTGACAGAAACAAGTAATGCTTATTTACAGCAATTATTGGATTTCGCACATGATTTTGACAAAAGAAATGGACCTGAATTAACAGAATTTATTTCCTATTATGAAAATAGAGGAAAAAACACGAATGTTGATTTCGTCTCTGATTCTAATGCGATAACTGTAATGACGGCGCATAAATCAAAAGGACTTGAATTTCCAGTTGTTTTAATTCCAGATACAGATTTTTATTTTGCTAAAAATCGCGGTAAATATTTAACAGAAATTGAAGGGAATATTGTCCAAAGTTCCTACAGTAAAGATTCGAAATTAGAAAAAATCGCATTGGAAACAGCAATTGAAAATGAATCAAAACTGATAGATGGGATTAATCTAACGTATGTTGCTTATACGCGACCAGTTTATCGCCTATATATTGCGGGAATAAAAGACAATGAAAAACTAATGAAATTGTTGAGTTCTGGATTTGAAAACACATTACAAACCGAATTTACTGGACATTCAGAAGCAGTTTTTTCCAAATGTAAGGGACAAAAAGTAGCACATCAACGAATTTTAGAAAAGGGTTTAACCGATTCATTTTTTGCTAAAAACCTTCAAGATGTACTTTGGTTTCCAGAGATCAGTTTACTTTCAGCGATTGACAAAGAAGACAGCGAACCGAGCGAGGAACGTCGTTTAGGAATTCTATTCCATTACTTAATGGAACTTAGTCATGATTTAGAAAGTGCTGAATTTGAATTAACGCGTATTTATTCGGAAGGACAAATAACATCTGAAAATTTGAATTTGATAAGAAATTGGATAACAAAAGCATACTCCAATACTGAATTACAACGATTACTTTCCACAGGCACTTCGATGAGTGAACGCACATTGATTGTGGACGAATTAAAGCGATTACGTCCTGATAAATTGATTATTTCTGAGAATACATGTTACGTAATTGATTTCAAAACAGGCGAAAAATTGCCAAAGCATAAAAAACAGGTATTGGAATATGCGAAGGTTTTGAGTCAAATGGAATTTGAGGAAATTAAAGGATTTTTGTATTATGCGGAAACGAGTGAATTAGAACGTGTTGAAAGTTAGTGTGTAAAGTTAGTGTGTAAAGTGTTTGATGTTACCTACCAAATATCTTGATATTCAATTAAAATGATGTAACCAAATATCTTGATTTTTATTTTAAAACCGTATAACCAAATATCTTGATATTTTGATAAACCGTAAAAACCAAATATCTTGATATTTAGTTACAATTACATACTGAAACCTGTCTTTCCCGTTTAATCTTAAATCGAAAAAGTAATCGTAGTATAAATTTAAAAAAACTGATTTTATCGTTCAAATATCTGAAACGCATATCCTGTCTTCAAAACCAACATATCTTTATCTAAAAAATCTATTCGCCAAACTTCACTAAGAGTATCATTTGGATCTGAGAATTTAACTTCATCTCCTTTTTTATTTACAGTGTAAACTAATTCTGTGGTATCAGAACCGTAAATAAAAAGAGGAAGTCCATCAGTTGAACTTCCTTCTTGAAAAATATAAATATCGTTTTTCACTTCTTCGGATCCATCAACATTTATTTGTTTTACAAATGTCCAAGTCCCTTCAATTTTTTTATAGATTTTTTTTTGTTTCGAACAGGAAACAATGAAAAAAAGAACAAATATGAATAAAAGAAAACGCATTAAATTGTCATGATATCTTTTTCTTTCACATCAACCAAATCATCTGTCTTTTTAATAAAAACATCTGTGATTTTTTGAACTTCATTTTCGCCATCTTTCAACATATCTTCAGATAAACCATCGTTTTTCAATAGTTTCAACATATCCAAAGCATCTTTTCTGTTATTTCGGATACCAACTTTTGCATGTTCACCTTCCGCTTTCGCTTTTTTCACTAAATCACGACGTCTTTCTTCGGTCATCATTGGAATTTGAATAATCAAGATTTCACCGTTATTTTGTGGGTTTAAACCTAAGTTCGCATTCATGATTGCTTTCGCAATTTCATTCAACATACTTTTTTCGAAAGCTTGAACTTGTAAGGTTCTTGCATCCATTGTTGTAACGTTTCCAACTTGTTGAATTGCCGTCATTGAACCATAATAATCTACCATAACTCCTGAAAGCATTGAAGGCGTAGCTTTTCCAGCACGTACCTTTTGCAATTCATTCTCTAAGTGAGTCATTGATTTCGCATTTGATGATTTTAAATCATCGTAAATCATTTGTAATTCTTCCGTCATAATTCAGGTTTGAAAAAAATTAATTTCTAACTATAGTTCCAACTTGTTCACCAGCCAATAAGCGATGTAAATTACCAGGTGTATCCATATCGAATACAATTATTGGTAAATCATTTTCTTTACATAAAGTAAATGCTGTCATATCCATTACTTTCAATCCACGCGCATACACATCATCAAAAGTAATCACGTCAAATTTAGATGCATTTGGATCTTTTTCAGGATCAGCCGTGTAAATTCCATCTACACGTGTTCCTTTTAAAATAACATCTGCATTGATTTCAATTGCACGTAAAGATGCAGCTGAATCCGTAGTAAAATATGGATTTCCTGTACCAGAACCAAAAATCACAATTCTTCCTTTTTCCAAGTGACGAACTGCTCTTCTTCTTACGTATGGCTCAGAAATTTCTTTCATTTCAATTGCCGATTGTAAACGTGTTTGAATTCCTTTCGATTCTAAAGCTGCTTGCAAAGCCATGGAATTAATCATTGTTGCCAACATTCCCATGTAATCTCCGTGTGTTCTATCCATTCCGCCTTCTTCAGCTTGTACACCACGGAAAATATTTCCTCCACCAATAACTATCGCTACTTCAATACCCATTTCATGAATTTCCTTGATCTGAATTGCGTATTCACTAAGTCGTTGATTGTCAATTCCAAATTGCTTGTCTCCCATTAATGATTCACCACTAAGTTTGAGAAGTATGCGTTTGTATTTCATAATTATTTTGCGTGAAGTTTGGCAAATATAGTGTGATTTTTCGAAACAACTATCCGAAAAGTGAGAATCTATTTAGATAAATTTTCAATTTCAAATTTTCCGTTTTCAAAGATCAAGCGTTTTACTCTTCTTTTTCTTTTATTAATAAAAAGTTGCTTCCCTTCCCTATCAAACAGATACTTTTTGGAGAGTTGATAAGCAAATTTTTCGTTTGACTCTGCTGAATAAATTTGAATAGCTTTTTTCAAAGAATCAATGACAATTAACTCATCGGATGCAATAAAAATGTCGCTGAATTCTGACTTTTTTAAAGAAAATAAATAATTCGTTTTTGAAACACATTCGATTTTATCTTTGGAATAAAAAATTAAAAAATTGGGATCTTTGCAAAGAGAATCTGACCAATCGTTCCAATTATTTTCTTTTTTTTGATAAAAAGTTGCCATTTTTCCTACTTCTGCTAGAATGAAATCGTTCCAAACTGAATAACTTACATTAGAGGAAGCTGAAGCAGAATGAAGCGTTTTGTAATTATCCAACAACAAATAATAACGATTGGATGAATAAGCGAAATAGCTAAACGGATTATTATTCACAGAAAACATTCCATCAATACTTGGCAAAGAAAATGAATTGGCTTTTTTACAATCGAAAACATAGATTGCCGAAAAATCATTTGACCTACAAAAAAATAAGTGATTAAAGTTTCGTTTTATTTCTTGATAAATGTGCGCATCGTAAAATTCATCTTTTGCAATAATTCCCTTTGTTTCAGATACAATTTGAACATTTTTATCCAGTTGATGCATTTCCACCCATTTTGTAGAATCGCCAGGATTTAAGGAAAATAAATGAAAAGTTTGAAAACCTAATTTTGTGTTTTTACCAATTACACATGTTTCATTTATTATTCTTCGATCAATAAAAACATTCCAGTAGTCGTTATTGAAATAAACTTTGTATCGGAATGAAATTGGTTCAGTTTTACTCAAACACAAGGAGTCAAAAGTAAACACAGTTCTATTGCCATCTCTACATTTTAATTCAACTTTACCGAAATTATTCGTTTCCAGTTGATTGTTAGAACAACTGATGTAGAAATTACGCCCAACTTCGAAAGTCAATCTATCAGCTAGTGAATAATTTGAAAAAATAAAAAAAGTAAGAATGAAAATAAATCTGTTGTGCATAAAAAAGTCCCACTGAATTCAATGGGACTAATTTACAACTAAATCTTAGTTCAAATCTACTGTTGATTTGGATTTTCGTTCTTTTTATCGGTGGATTTTGGTTTTTCTTGTTTTTCTTGTTTCACTTCTTTTGCTTCAATTGTCATTTTCTTTTCTGGATCCATCATTTCCATCAATTTCAATCCAAGCAAACCATCAAGAGCTGTTCCTTGTCCGTTATTTCCACCTCCGATTAACACATCTGGAATCAATTTGATGTTTCCTTTCGCTAATTCTTCTGTGATTTTGTAACGTGTAAAGTTCTCACCTCCAAGTGCACTAACTGCTAATTCATAGGCTTCAGCCGTTGATTTACCTACAACTAAGATTTTTCCAGCTTCCGCGTTACCAACTTTTTGGATTTTCTCTGCTTCTGCTTCCGCTTTCAATTTAATTGCTTCAGATTCTGCTTTTGCCGATGCTTTTGTTGCTTCTGCTGCTGCGAATGCACGCATTTTAGTTGCTTCAGCTTCCGCATTTACTGCTAATTTCACTCCTGTTGCATCACCTTCAGCTTTTTTAACCGCTGCGTTTGCTGTTCTTTCAGCAATCTCAACACTTTGTTGTGCTTTCACGATGTCTTTTTGCATATCTGCAATTGCAGTTTCTTTTTCCATCCCTTGACGTGTTTCTTGCGCTTGTTTTTGCGTTTCATACGTCACTTTTTGCTCTTCAGCTATTTTACGATCTGTTAAGGTTTTCATCAACGATTCTGGCGGAACAATATCACCAATTAAGGTATCGACTGCATTCACGTTGTATTCATCCAAAACGCGTTTGATATGTTCTTTTGCAGATTCTTGACGTTCTTTACGTGTACTCAAGAATGCAATCACATCTGAATCTTGTGCTGAATTTCGGAAATAGTTGCCAATCGTTGGTTCCAAAACTTGAGTTACCAAGTTCACCATGTTTCCAAATCGTGCGATTACTTTTGGTGCTTCATTTGTTGGAACGTGAATGATTTGTGACACATCCAAATTGAAAGGGAAACCATCTTTAGATCGAACTGTTATCGTAGATAAGTTTTTATCTAAGTTATGAGATTCACTTCGCGCTGCAGCCCAATTCAATACCAAGTTTGTAGTCGGAACTAATTCCACTTTCATAATGTACTTGTTGATTGGATATTTCCCAGGACCAAATGGTTCAGACCAAACACCTTTCGACCCTTTTTCAACAATATTTCCATGTTTGAATTCTGCTCCAGTTAAATCTTTTCCTTCCAAACCGATGTATGAAATTACTACACCAACATAACCAATTGGAATTTCAGTCATTGGAGTTTCTTCGACTTTTACAGCCCATGGATTCAAGTTATAAGAACCTGCTAATATTACAGAAGGTTGAAGTCCACGATTTCCTCCTTGTTCCAAGAATGAATCAATATCTTGGAAATTATTATGTTTTTCAACTACTTTACCTGCAATTTGTCCCGCTTCAATTGGTTGTCCGTCTAGAGTTGTAACAATTCCAACCATGCTTTCATTAATACGCACCATATCCGTTACAGAAACTTGAAATAACATAGTGTTTATACGATACGAACCCGCAGTAATGTAATGTGTTTGACGTCCTTTTTGACCACTATTATCCAAAAACATTTGCGCATCTTGGAAGTTATCACAATCAACTTTTCGTCCGAGGATATTTCCAGTAGGAATTTCAGCACCATCTTTCGCTAAGATTAATCCGATTTTTCCTTCCGGAATTATTGTAAAGCTTTCCATTGTAATTTCATACTGCCAAACCCATTTCCAGAAATATAACCCTGGAGCTAACGTTTTTGCTTGAAAACCAGCTTCACCTTTTGTTGCAATGATACGTCCATCAGGTAATTCTTTGTGTTCTCCAAAAAGAACGAATTTCTTTGTCACCATACCAATCTTATCTTCCGGAACGATAACCATCCCAAATAGAAATCTTAAGATAAATTTGTAAAGGAGTAGGCAAACAACTATCAGCCCAATCCACCAATAATCTAATAGGTAATTTTTCATCATACATAAATTTTTAAATAAATATTAATCGAAAGAATTAATTCTAGATTGGCTTTTGTTGAGAGGTTAACATCAGTCAGTATTTGAATGAATTCATTCATAAAGTAAATGTATTAAGTTGTAGAAATTAGCATTAATATTTAGGAGATTTTAACAAAATGGGGAAATAAATAAATATCAAACTAGCTAAAAACAAATGAATTAGATGGGAAATAAAAAATCCCGCTACTCAAGAGTAACGGGATTCAAAATATTTATTTTCAATCTTAGCTTAAAGCTAAACGTTTGAAATCTGTAACAGTTAATCCTGATTCAGTTGAAGCAAGGAATTGTTCAACAGTTACTTTGTTATCACGAACGAATTCTTGAGACAACAATGTGTTTTCTTTGAAGAATTTAGCCAAACGACCTTGAGCAATTTTCTCAGCCATATCAGCAGGTTTTCCTTCTTGAATTGCTAAATCTTTACCAACTTCGATTTCACGCTCGATAGTTCTAGCGTCAACACCGTCTTTGTTTAAAGCGATTGGATTCATTGCAGCAACTTGCATTGCAACTTGACGACCAGCTTCAACGATTTCGTCTCCACCTTTGTTCAAAGCAACTAACGTAGCCAATTGGTTTCCAGGGTGGTTGTAAGCAACAACAGCGTCACCTTTAACAACTTCGTAACCAGATAAATCTAATTTTTCTCCGATAACACCAACTTGTTCAGTGATTTTCTCATCAACAGTTAATTTATCATCGTATTTTAAACTTTTCAATTCATCTGTAGAAGCAGGTAAATTTGCGATTGCAATATCCATTAATGATTGAACGAAGTTACGGTAAGAATCGTTTTTCGCTACGAAATCAGTTTCACAGTTCAATGCTAAAACAACACCAACTTTATTGTCAGTTGTAGTTTGAGCAAAAACTAAACCTTCTTTTGCTTCGTTTTCACCACGTTTTGCAGCAATTTTTTGACCTTTTTTACGTAAGATATCAACAGCAGCTTCGAAATCGCCGTTTGCTTCTACCAACGCATTTTTACAGTCCATCATTCCAGCACCAGTTTGTTGGCGCAATTTGTTTACATCTGAAGCAGTAATTGCCATGACTTTATTTTTTTGTAAAATGATTAATCGTTTGTTTCTTCAGTTTTTGCTTCTTCAACAACTTCTTCTTTGTCTTTAGTAGTTGTTTTACGATCTTCTAAACCTTCTTTGATTGCACCACAGATAGCATCTAAAATCAAACCGATTGATTTTGTTGCATCATCATTTGCAGGGATTGGGAAATCCACTAAACGAGGATCTGAGTTTGTATCAACGATAGCGAAAGTTGGAACGTTTAAACGTTTTGCTTCAGCTAAAGCGATGTGCTCTTTTAAGATATCAACGATAAAGATCGCAGCTGGTTGACGCGTCATATCAGCGATAGAACCAAAGTTTTTCTCTAATTTCTCACGTTGACGAGTTTTGAATAAACGCTCACGTTTGTTCAATGTCTCCCAAGTTCCGTCTGTCTTCATCTTATCGATAGCAGCCATTTTACGGATTGACTTACGAGTTGTTTGGAAGTTTGTTAACATACCACCAGTCCAACGTTCTGTTACGAATGGCATATTTACAGCTCCAACTTTATCTGAAATAATATCTTTTGCTTGTTTTTTAGTTGCAACGAAAAGAACTTTTTTCCCAGACTTAGCAATTTGTTTCATTGCTGCGCACGCTTGATCAAGATGAGCGATTGTCTTATTAAGGTCAATAATGTGGATACCTTTTTTCTCATCAAAGATATACGGCGCCATTGCCGGGTTCCATTTTCTTTTCATGTGCCCAAAATGAGCACCTGCTTCTAACAAACTTTCAAAACTTACTTTTGACATAATTCTTTTTTTTAATTGTTTACGTTCCTTAGTAGTCAGCTAGCGACGGGATTCCAAATAAATGGAACAGATACATCGCGCTTGGATACTAAACAACCACTTTTGCAAATGATAAATCCGAATAAACGGATATAATTTTTTGTATTAACGTTTCGAGAACTGGAATTTCTTACGAGCTTTCGGTTGTCCTGGTTTTTTACGCTCAACCATTCTCGGGTCACGTGTCATTAAACCTTCAACTTTCAATAACGGCTTGTAATCAGCAGATACTTCAACCAATGCGCGAGAAATACCCAAACGAATTGCTTCAGCTTGACCATTTACACCACCACCAGCAACATTCACTTTCACGTCGAATTGATCTAACGTTTCAGTTAAGTTGAATGGTTGAACCACTTTTCCTTGCAAAATTGCAACTGGAAAGAACTCCTTGTAATCACGTTTGTTAACTGTAATTTTTCCTGTACCTTTTGACAAGTATACACGAGCAACAGATGTTTTTCTTCTTCCTAATGCGTTTACTACTTCCATATCAGATTATTTAATAGCGTCTAAATTAATTGCTTCTGGTGTTTGTGCCTCTTGTTTGTGAGTTGGTCCAGCATACACTTTTACATTTGTGTACAATTGGTTACCCAACTTGTTTTTCGGCAACATCCCTTTGATTGCTTTTTCAATTACACGCTCTGGACTACGCTCTAACAACTCTTGAGCTGTTAACGACTTTTGTCCACCTGGATATCCAGTGTAACGAACATATTTCTTATCTACAAGTTTTGTACCTGAGAAAGAAACTTTTGCGGCATTAATAACGATCACGTTATCTCCGCAATCTGCGTGAGGAGTGAAATTAGGCTTGTGTTTTCCACGTACTAATTTCGCCACCTTACTTGCTAAACGACCAACAGTTTGGCCTTCAGCGTCTACCAATAACCACTTTTTGTTTGCGGTTTCTCTATTGGCAGAAACGGTTTTGTAACTTAAAGTATCCACTACTTTTACGAATTTAAATATAAGACAATATCCCTAATTTGGGGGTGCAAAGATAGAGACTCTAGTTTTAATTCACAAGTAAATCTGTGATTTTATTCAAAAGTCTTTGATTTTTAAGTTTTTTCGTCAATTTTAAAACAATAAAAACAGATAACTGTTATTTTTGAGCACAACTAATAAATGAATTTCAAAATGTGGAAAACAGTCTTATTCTTAATCATTACTCTTTTACTTTTACCATACATTGCATTTTCAACGGACATTCCTCCGAACAACAATCAATGGGAGATCATTTTTTTAGTTGGTAAATCTTATCTGATTTTAGCAACAGCTTGCTTTCTACTTTCAAGTATCACTAAAAATTATTCACAAGTCGATAAAATATGGAGTATCGCACCGATATTCTACGCTTGGCAAATTGCCTATGCAACTCATTTCGAAGAAAGAATGGTTCTCATGGCGATTCTAATTACAATCTGGGGTGCACGTTTAACGTTCAACTTTGCACGTCGCGGAGGTTACTCTTGGAAGTTTTGGGGAGGTGAAGAAGATTATCGCTGGGCTGTTTTAAGAGCAAAACCTGAATTCACAGGGAAATGGAAGTGGTTTTTATTTAATCTATTCTTCATTTCATATTATCAAATGGGACTTGTATTGATTATCGTTTTCCCTATGATTAAAGCGAGTGGGAATTCTGGACTTCAATTAGAAGATTACATGTTGGCTGCTTTCGTTTTATTTTGGATTGTTTATGAATTTATCGCCGATCAACAACAATACAACTTCCAACAAGAAAAACACCGAAGAATTAAAAACAATGAACCATTAAACGAATATGCGCATGGTTTCACGAATGTTGGTCTTTGGAAAATATCTAGACATCCAAATTATTTAGCAGAACAATCCGTTTGGGTTTGTTTGTATTTCTTTTCTGTAATCGCGACAGAATCATGGGTAAACTGGTCAATCGTTGGTTGCGTTTTATTGATCTTTTTATTCTGGGGAAGTTCTAATTTTAGTGAAGAAATTACAGCAAATAAATATCCGCAATACAAAGAATATCAAAAGAAAACAGGACGCTTCTTCCCGAAACTGTTTTAAAAATCTAATGTCAATTGAGGAATTTCTATCAGTTGAGTTGTTTCCTTTTCAAAATTTGTGAACGAAATACCTAGTAAACGAATTGGTTTTTCAACGTCTATTAATTCAACTAATTCTTCAAGAAAAGGAAAGAATTCTGCTTTACTTCGTGTGTAAATCGGCATCGTTTTACTCCTTGTTTGTTGATGAAAATCATTGTATTTGACTTTCAATGTAATCGTTTTTGCCTTCGTATTTGAAGTGAGTAATCTCTTTTCAACGGTATTTGCAATACCATCCAATTTTTCAATAACTCTAAAACGTGAAATAATATCTGAATTGAAGGTGATTTCTGCAGCAATGGATTTTCGTTCTCTTTCAGATTTCACTCCAGAATATTGAACACCTCTAACAATATCGTAATAAAACTTGCCTTGTTTTCCGAAATTATACGTCAATGACTCTAAAGACTGTTGCTTCAATTCTTTCCCTGTGAAAATTCCCATACGTAACATTTTGTCGACAGTCACCTTACCTACTCCAAAAAACTTATTGATCGGTAATTTTTCAAGAAAAGCCTCCACTTCATCGGGCGGAACAGTTTTTTGTCCATTGGGTTTATTCACCTCTGTAGCAACTTTAGCTGTAAACTTATTGATGGAAATCCCTGCAGAAGCTGTAATCCCAATTTGAAGCATTATTCTTCTTCTGATTTCAGATGCAATTAATGTAGCTGAAGGAAATGAGAGTTTATTTTCAGTCACATCCAAAAAAGCTTCATCCAAAGCTAAAGGTTCCACCAAATCCGTGAATTCATAAAATATATTCCTAACTTGTTTTGAAACTTCTGTATATCGCTCAAATCTTGGTTTAACGAAAATTAATCCTGGACAAGCTCTTGCTGCCAGAGCACTAGACATAGCAGAACGAACACCGTATTGTCGTGCTTCATAACTGGCAGCGGAAACAACTCCCCTATCTCTCGAACCACCAACAGCAAGAGGTTTCCCTCTTAATTCTGGATTATCCAATTGTTCTACAGATGCATAAAAAGCGTCCATGTCCACATGAATAATTTTTCGAATATGCTCGTCAATGTTCATTAATACCCAAGTTCGTTTATTTTTGTACGAAGTTACACATTAGATGAGTCAATAATTTTTACAGAATGAAAAAACAACTTTTATTTTTACTTCTTAGTATATCTATTTCAGCTTTTTCTCAAGTGAAATTTGATCAAGACTTAGCTGAAAGAATGCTTGCACTACCTTTAAAATGTGTCCATCAAGAATATCCGAATAAGTTAGGGCAAGTTCTCAATGCAGATGAAGACTTAAAAACTCCAAGCGTCCTACATCCAGCATTCTACGGTTGTTTTGATTGGCATTCATCCGTTCATGGACATTGGTTAATGGTTAAATTATTGAAACAATTTCCTGATTGTAAACAAAAAGACAGCGTTTTTAATGCTTTATCAAAATCATTGACGAAGGAAAATATTTTACAAGAAATTGCTTTTTTCAAAACAGTAAACAATAGTTCTTTTGAGCGCATGTATGGTTGGACATGGATCTTGAAATTACAATTGGAATTAGATACTTGGGATAATTCAAATGCTAAAAAGCTTGCTGAAAACTTAAGACCTTTAAGTGATTATTTATGTGAACGTTATATCATTTTCTTACCAAAATTAATTTATCCAATTCGTTCGGGTGAGCATACCAATACCGCTTTTGGACTTTGTTTTGCGTTGGATTATGCGCGTCATGCAAAAAAAGATTCGCTGGAAATATTAATAGTTAAAAGATCAAAGGAATTATTCCTTTCAGACAAAAAAGCTGTGTTGAACTACGAACCAAGTGGTTATGATTTTTTATCACCAACATTTGAGGAAATTGATTTGATGCGACGTGTCTTACCTAAAACCGAATTTGAAAAATGGTTGAAAGGGTTTTTACCTGAAATATTTAAAAAGAATTTTAAACTTGCACCTGGAAAAGTTGGCGATCGAACTGATGGTAAATTGGTACATTTAGATGGTTTGAATTTTAGTAGGAGTTGGTGTTTGTCTCAATTAGCAAAGTCAAATCCCAAACTTAAACATCTTCAGAAAATTGCTGATGAGCATTTGAAATTTTCGATCAATAACATTGTAGATGGAGATTACATGGGAGAACATTGGTTGGCGAGTTTTGCAACGGAGGCTTTGTTGAATCAATAGGATTTTGTGTTTCAAATGATACTTTTTGACAAATATCAAGATATTTGGTGTGCATTATAACAACTAATAATCATGATATTTGG
>JBKDZA010000028.1:0-27211 GCA_046308455.1 Fluviicola sp. | reverse complement strand
AACAATACATCAATGAGTTTTTCTTTAAATTCAATCGAAAAGCGTTCATAGGAATCTCTTTCTCTAAATTTCTTGAAAGAATGATGAATCAAAAACCTTGGTATTTATTGGAAGGGGAACTAAATGGGTGATTCAAAAAATAAAAATTCATGTATAAAAAAATTTTAATTGTAGGTACTTTGTCGCAGAGTTTGAAAAACGATGTGTTAACAAAGTAAGGAGTTTCGGTTTTGGCAGTGAAACGATATGTGGTTTTTCAAAGCATTTTTATACAGGCCTAGACCTTTCTTCAAAAGTTATACTTTTTCTCTTTTGGGGCAATGCCAAAAGTAAAAGCAAATAA
The DNA here is from genome assembly GCA_046308455.1 of Fluviicola sp. Taxonomy (GTDB): domain Bacteria; phylum Bacteroidota; class Bacteroidia; order Flavobacteriales_D; family Crocinitomicaceae; genus Fluviicola. The sequence continues at coordinate 26,868 of JBKDZA010000028.1, read as the reverse complement.
ATTTAAAGTATATGAATCTTAAAGATGATGAGTTTAACTTTAAAAAAGTAAATTTGTTTAAAAAGGCTTATGAACATCGAAGAAATTCTTGCTTTTTGTCAAACATTGAAGGGTACAACAGAAAATTTCCCTTTCGACGATCGCGTTCTTGCAATCCGTGTTCAAAATAAAATCTACGGGTTGATTGATGTGGAAGAAGCAGAATACATCAACCTAAAATGTGATCCTGAACGAGCAATCGAACTAAGAGAACAACACAATGCAATTCGTCCAGGTTACCACATGAGCAAGAAACTCTGGAATTCAGTTTATCTTCGCGAGGGTTTGTCGCATCAATTAATCAAAGAATTGATTCAACATTCCTACGATGAAGTGGTGAAAAAACTTCCTAAAAAATTACGCGATGAGCTTACGAATTGATAAATATGTGTGGTTTGTTCGTTTGGCGAAAACGAGAACTTTGTCAACAGAATTGATCCAAAAAGGAAAAGTTCGCTTGAACAACCAAAGTGTTAAAGCTTCAAAAGAAGTTAAAATTGGCGATAAGTTAGAATTCATTAAAAACAACGCCACATTTACTTACACGATTAAGGAATTGTTGGACAGACGAGTAGGAGCGAAGTTGGTCGGAGATTACCTCGTTGATATCACTGATCCTCAAGAATTGGAGAACTACAAAACATACCGAGAAGCACAAAGTGTGTATCGTGAATATGGAACGGGACGTCCATCACGAAAAGACCGCGACAACCTGGATTCGTTTTTTACTTGGTTGGAAGACGAGGATGAAGACTAAACTCTTTGTTTTTTCTGGACTTGGTGCTGATAAACGCATTTTCTCAAAATTGGATTTAAGTGCTTTCGATTGTGTTTTTATAGATTGGATTACACCTGAAAAGAACGAAACACTTCAACAATATGCTTTGAGAATTTCTAAAGAAATACCAGAAAACGCATCTATTTTAGGTGTTTCTTTTGGAGGAATGTTAGCTGTTGAAATTGCGAATCATAAGAAAACAATTCACCTGTTTTTAATTTCTTCAGCAAAAACAAAATTTGAAATTCCAGTTCTTTATCGTTTAGCTGGTAAAATTGGTTTAGTTCATTTGCTTCCTTCAAAATTGCTGAAAAAAGCTAATATCCTTTCATATTGGTTTTTTGGGATGAAAACAAGAGAAGAAAAACAATTATTGAAAGCGATTTTGAATGATACTGATTCGTGTTTTCTCAAATGGGCAATTCGAGCAATTTGTTTATGGAATAATGAAAAAATTCCAGAGAATTTTACTCATATTCATGGTTCAGCTGATCGAATTTTACCTTTCAAGAAAATTAAAGGTGCAAGTAAAATTGAAAAGGGTGGACATTTGATGGTTTATACGCATGCAAAAGATATTTCAATCGTAATGAAATCTGCATTTAGCGATTAATATAGAATCTTCTGTTACTTGATAAATCAATCGATGCTCATTATCAATTCTTCTAGACCAAAATCCTGCAAATTTATATTTTAGAGGTTCAGGTTTACCAATTCCTTCAAAAGGACTTCTCATAATGTCTTTCAGTAATTCATTGATTTTCTTTAGTTTTTGTTTATCAGTTTTTTGCCAATACAAATAATCCTCCCACGATTCTTCAACAAATACTAACTTCATTCTTCAATCAAATTTTTAGATTCTCCTTTGTTTGCCTTTAATTTTGTAATAGCAGCATCTAAACGTTCTTCGTTTTTCTTTGATGACATTTCATGTTGAGTTGCGCATAAAGAATTGTATTCTTCCAATGAAATAATTACTACGCCACTGTCTTTTCCACGATTGATAATCAATGTTTCAAAGTTTTTGGAGACTTTATCTAAATAACTTTTAATATCTTTTCTAAAATCTGAAATTGTTGTTGTTAACATTTTTGTACTTTTATATGTACAATATTACGTACAAAAAAATTAAAATACAATTTTTAAGTTGATTGATTTGAACCAATTTATACTTAGAGTGTATCCACCTAAAATTCAAAGCCATGAAAAATAAAGCTCTTTTCCTTTTTGTTGTACTTTCTCAATTCATTTTTGTGAACTTAAGTTCAGCACAATTAACACTTCCAGTTAATCCGAATCGTAAAATTCAAATTGCAATTTTACTAGACAATTCGGGAAGTATGTCAGGACTCTTGGACCAAGCGAAGTCTACAATTTGGCAAGTGGTGAACTCCGCTTCAAAGTTGACAATCGACAATGAAATACCCACTTTGGAATTAGCGATTTACGAATACGGAGATCAACCCAAACAGTACACCAATTTCACAACGGATTTAGACAGTATTTCTGAAATATTGTTTGGTATTCCAGTGCGTGGTGGAGATGAATACTGTGGGCAAATCATTCAAAAAGCAGGGAATGAATTGTCGTGGACTACTGATCCGAAAGATTTGCACATCATTTATATCGCTGGAAATGAGCCTTTCAACCAAGGGTCGATTGACTACAAAACAGTAATTCCTCAAGTGTGTAAGAAAAACATCATCGTAAATACAATTTTCTGTGGCGATTACATGGAAGGTGTGCGCACGTTTTGGCAAGATGGAGCACAATTGTGTCAAGGGAACTATTTCAATATCGATTCGAATGCAGAAGCTTTTCATGTGGATACACCTTACGACAAAGAAATCATTCAATGGAACGACTCCTTGAATACAACGTACATGGGATATGGATCTTACGGTTTGATGCGCGAACAAAAACAAGTTGCTGAAGATGAGAAAAACACAACGAATGGAAGTTCATACATGGCAGATCGTGCGGCTTCAAAATCAAAAGCGTATTACAAAAACGACAATTGGGATTTGGTCGACAAAAAACAACAAGATTCAACTTTTGTTCAAAAGAAATTGAAAGACGAAGAATTACCTGCAGAGTTAAAAGGTAAAACTCAAGAAGAACAAAAGAAAATTTTAGATGAGAAATTCGAAGAAAGAAAACAATTCCAGGCTAAAATCAACGATTTGACTGTAAAACGTGAGGCTTTTATAGCGGAAGAAAAAAAGAAAATGGCTGAAACGAACGGCAAAAAAGACCTTGGTTCTTCAATGGTGGACGCAATGAATAAGAAAGCTATCTCAAATGGATATAAATTAATTGAAAACAAATAGATTAAAGACTTTTACAACGGTCATATTAAATTGACAGAAGACTAGATATCTAGTCCAAAATACCGATTAGAATCGTGTTGAATTTCAGCACGATTTTTTTGTTTTCCAACGATTTAAATGTATCTTTCGTATATTGTTACATTAAAGTAAATTAATGAAATGAAAAATTATTTCTTTCTTATTGTATTTTTAAATTTTTCAATTCTTTTTTCCCAAAACGGTATTGTAGGTGATGGATTTGGAGGCAGATTATGGTATCATCCAACAAATTATGTGGTTGGTAGTTATAGTGCTTTCGTCACTTGTGAAAATCAATTATATGGTTGGGGATGTAATGAAAATGGTGAATTAGGACAAGACCCATTGGTTTTATATGGTTCAGAATCACCTATTCAAATTCCTAATATGAATGACGTAAAGTATTTTACTTCAGGCTATGTTTGTGGAGCGATTAAATTAGATAATTCAGGTTGGGTCTCTGGTTTTTATAATCTTAATTACGAGCCTACCCAGGTGATATCTGATGTTAAATTTGTAGATGCTTCTCAGGGTTATTTGTCTTTTATAAAAAATAATGGCACTGTTTGGTCCTTAGGCGAGAATTTTGGAACTTTTGGTAATAATAGTTTTACTTCTAGTTTTGAGAGCCCTTTACAAATGAATGGTATTAATAATGCTGTTCGAATAGCCTCTTCCACTTATACTAATTATGTATTGACTGAAGATGGTAATGTTTATGTGGCAGGAAAGAATTTTTCAGGTAATCCATTAGGTACTAGTGACACATCTATTTCTGAAGCATTAACACCGTTATTAATGCATAATTTAGAAAACATAATCGATATAAAAGCTGTTAGTTCTAGTTTAATTGCATTAAATGAAAGTGGTGAAGTTTTTTGGTTCAATAATTTAGATGATTCTATACCCTATCCTCATAAAATAGAAGCTTTATCTAATATTGTAGCTGTTTCTGGGGTATGTGATGGTGAAGAATTTTTAGTTTTAGATGAATCAAAAAATGTTTATAGTTTTATTGATGGTATAACTAGTAGTATTGTTGCAACTGATGTAATTGATATTTTGGCAGGTGAAACATTCTCATATTTAGTTAAATCAGATGGTACACTTTGGTGTAGAGGTAGTAGTCTCATTGGTAGTGTTTGGTTAAATCTATCAAATGAAACTAGACTAAATTACACTTTAATTGACTATAATGAATTTCCAGAAATTTGTGCGCCAATTCTAAATCATGTTGAAATTATTGATTGTGAAACCATTCAGGTTTTTATGAATGATGAAATGTCTCCTTATGTTTATAATATCGGAAACGGAAATCAATCAAGCCCAATTTTTACTGAGATGAATCCTGGAAACTATATAATTTCTGTTGTTAACGGGGTTGGAGATACAACCGTTTTTAATATTACTTTACCAGCAAATATCGAAAACGTTAATTCTGATTTTTTAAGTTCAGATTCTTCTCAGTTAATCCTAGTTGGATCTTCCTTGAATTTTGTAGATTTAAGTTCAGAAAGTTCTAACATATATTGGAATATTAATAATAATTATATTTCTTCAGATTCATTATTAACATATTCTTTTCAAGAAGAAGGTATTTATTGTGTTGAATTGATTGCAGAAAACAATAATTGCACAGATTCAAGTGAAATTTGTTTTCAAGTTTATGATAATCAGATTTTTTTTCCAAATGTGTTTACACCAAACGGTGACGGTGATAACGATGTCTTCAAAATTAATCTAACTGGAACAGTCAATTATAATGCTACAATTGTCAATAGATGGGGAAATAAAGTCGCTGAATTATCCAATTCTTTTCCAACTTGGAATGGAAAAGTGGATGGTGTTGAAGCTGTCGACGGTGTATATTTTATAACAGTTGATTATTCTGTTTTAGGCTTGGAACCCCAAAAATATTCAGGATTCTTTCATTTACAAAGGTGATTTTTCAATTTTAAATCTAAGAACATTTATCACACGCTTTCTTGCGCTTATTTTTCTTGTAAAAAAACAAAATCAAGTAAACACTTGCCCCAATTAAACATCCGATTGCTGCGATTTCTTGCATTAACTCAAGATTTGATAAGTAATGAATGCTCCAAGGTAGGCCAAAATTCCCATATATCCCAATTGAATAAGCGGCCATTTCCAGGATTTCGTTTCGCGTTTCACAACAGCTAAAGTCGCCATACATTGCATCGCAAATGCATAGAATACCATTAATGAAACGCCACTAGCTAAATTGTAGACTGGTGTTCCTGCTGCGTTTTTTTCATCGCGTAATCGTTCAATTAATGGAACAGCATTCTCATCTTCTTGATGAACTGCATAAATGGTGGCCAATGAACCAACAAACACTTCACGAGCGGCAAAAGACGTAATCAAAGAAATTCCAATTTTCCAATCATATCCCAAAGGACGAATGACTGGTTCAATCGCTTTCCCCATGTAACCAATATACGAATGTTCCAATTTAACAGCAGCTACTTCGCGGTGATAGTTATCAATTGAACTATTTTTAGTTGCTATTTTTTTAGCTGCGTCTTCCATTTCAGTTCCAGGACCATAACTTGCTAAAAACCATAAAACAATCGAAATTGCAACGATAATTTTACCCGCATCAAAGATGAAAATTCTAGTTTTTTTGAAGATTTCGATAAATACATTCGACCATCGTGGGGCTTTGTAGGCTGGTAATTCTAACAAGAAAACACTTTTTTCTGTGTCTTTTTTGAAAAAGAGTTGAATGATTCGTGAAACAATTAATGCAACAACAATTCCCAATAAATACAACATTAAAAGTGTCAAACCTCTAGCTCCGATAACTCCAAAAACCATTTTATTTGGAATGACCAATGTGATCAATAAGGCATAAACTGGTAAACGTGCAGAACAAGAAATCAGCGGTGCAACAAGAATTGTTGTTAAGCGTTCTTTTCGAGAGGAAATAGTTCTTGCCGCCATGATTCCTGGAATTGCACAAGCTGCACTTGAAATTAATGGAACAACACTTTTTCCATTCAAACCAAAAGGACGCACCAAGCGATCCATGATGAAAACTACTCGTGCCATGTAGCCCGTTTCCTCTAATATTCCGATTAGAAAAAAGAGTAATGCAATTTGTGGAACAAAAACTAAAACACCTCCAATTCCTGGAATAATTCCTTCCGAAAGTAAACGGGAGAACATTCCATCTGAAAGATGTTCTTGTGTGTATTGAGCTAGATTTCCAAACGCAGTATCAATCCAATCCATTGGAAAGGCCGCCAATTGAAATACACTCTGGAAAATGATAAATAGAACTGCTAGGAAAATAGGATAACTCAAAAATTTGTGGGTTAAAACGGCGTCTATTTTTCTGCTTTTCGAACTGTCTATTTGTTTTTTCTCTTCAACATTTAAAGCAATTTCCTTTATTTTATCAAAGCGATTACGTGTATCTATTGTTTGTTCTTCAATAGCATCAATATTAGGTAATCGTGAATGATTTAATTCAACAGCTTCTGTTTTATAATCTTCTAAAAAGGATTTTAACTCTGAAAGTCCCGTTCCGATTCGTGCGTTTACGCGAAAAATTGTCGTTTTTGGATAGTAGCTAAGTAGTTTTTCTTCGTTGATTGAAATTCCTCGTCGAGTTGCTACATCCGTCATATTCAACAATAAAACAGTTGGAATTCCCAAATCGTAAATCTGTGAAAAAAGCAAAAGGTTGCGCTCTAAATTGGATGCGTCTAATACAACGAGAGCCAATTCAGGAAAATCTATATGACTTGGACTTGAAAGTACATCATAAACCACTTTTTCGTCTTTCGATCGCGGAAATGCACTGTATGTTCCGGGAAAATCAATGATTTCGTAGTTTTTCTCCCCAAACTTAATTTTTGCAGACGATTTGTCGACCGTAACGCCAGGAAAATTACCAACTTTTTGCTTCAATCCCGTTAAGCGATTAAACAAAGAGCTTTTTCCCGTATTTGGGTTTCCGAATAAACCAATTTTTGTTACCACTTATTCTATGATTATTTGCTCCGCTTCGGATTTGCGCATGGATAAAACATAATTTCCAACTTGAACTGCAATCGGATCACCAGTTGGAGCCTTGAATAAAACCATCACTTTTTTGCCTTCATATAAACCCATTTCCAGCAATTTTGGAAGTAATTCCGATGCTTTCAATTGTTTAACAATTGCTTCTTCGTTTGGTTTTAAATTTGCTAATGTTTTCATACTGATGAACCGCCAAAGATAATATACATGATTGAGCTGTTCAGTACCATCAAAAAGGTATTTTTTATAATTTAAAATTGAAAATGTCCAATTGAACAAACCCAATTGAAAAAATAAACTGTATTATCAGATTTTAATTCCCTGTTTCGTTAATTGTCTGTTTACAATGATTGCAAAAAGAATAATGTAAGCAAAACACAAAGCACCTACAAAAAACGAGGCTTGAATTCCAACGATATCAGATAACTTTCCTTGTAACGGCGGAATCAATCCTCCACCTAAAATCATCATCACTAAAAATCCAGATCCTTGTGCTTGGTATTTACCCAATCCAGCAAGTGAAAGTGAGAAAATACAAGGCCACATCACAGAACAGAATAAACCTGCACTTAAAAAGGCATAAACGGAAACAATTCCTGTTGTCGACATTCCGATTAAAACTCCCGCAAGTCCTAAAACTCCTAAAACAATTAAAGATAAAACTGGACGGTCATCCGTGATAAATGTTGCTGCAACTAAAACTGTTACACAAATGAAATAATATTTCAACGGTCCAATTTCATAACCCGTAAGACTTGAAAATCCTAATACAACACCTAAAGCTAAATATGGAACGATTAGTTTCAAGATTATTTTTAAGTTTTTAGATAAATTGAAGGCATTCACTGAACCAGACCAACGTCCAATCATCAAACTTCCCCAAAACAAGGAAATAAATGGAGTGATTTGTGACGATTCATAGCCCCCAAATTCTTTTTGTTTTAATAATTCAGCCAAGTTACTTCCAATTGCTACTTCAACTCCAACATATACAAAGATGGCCAACATTCCCAAAGTCAATTGCGGATATTTCATCGCTCCCCAACCGTCTGAATTTTTTCTTGCAGCTAGGTTCATTCCTAAAATTCCGAACGTAACCACAACAATTCCAATGATTAACCACATCATACGGTTTTGTTCGAGTGGTTTTTTGATGATGGATTTCTCGTTTTCTAATTTCGTTTTTTGCTTCAATAGCGCATCTTTTTCTGAGGCTACTTCAATCGCTTCATCTGGAGAAATAAGCTTGTTTTCGAATTTTGCAACGTTTTCTTTTTCAGCTTGAGCAATTTCATCTAAAGCACCATCCAATTCAACCAATTGTTTTGCTTCATCCGAACGGTAGGAATTGAATACTGGTGCATAACTAGTAAAAATCAATCCTGTGATTATAAACATACTCGTAAGAGCTTTTTTTACCGATCCTAAATTTTCACTATCAGATAAATTTTCCGAATTGTTTAATTGAACATTTGGTAATTTTTTAGAAAATAAAAAAAGCAATGCAACACCCACAAATAATAATCCAACAACTGCATACAATACCATAACTGTTGAAAGTGGCAAGTGTTTTATTTGCTCATCACTTATTGCAGCTGCAGTACCAAATAAAGCCAACGAAATCAAAACTGGACCAAGTGTAGTTCCCAACGAATTTACTGCACCACCGAAGGTGATACGCGTACTTCCTGTTTTTTCGTCACCCAAAGCAATCATAAATGGATTCGCAGAGGTTTGTTGTAATGAAAATCCAAGTGCAACAATGAAAAATCCAAACAACATTCCAGCAAACACATTGAAGTAAACAGAGACAATCATCGCTATTGCTCCAAGAGCTGAAAACAACAAACCGAAAATGATACTTCTTTTGTAGCCCCAACTCAATACAATGTCTTTTCTTTTAACTGAACTAAACACAAAAAGTAATAATGCTCCAATGTAATATGCAAAGTAAAATGCTAAATCAATCAGCTGACTTTGAAACTGGTCGAGGTGAAAGAAATTTTTACAAAAAGGAATGAAAATACTGTTACCGGCGGCGATGAATCCCCAAAAGAAAAATACGGATGTCAATGTCGACAAAGCCGAATAATTGGTTTTTAATGTTTCTTGTTGCATGTGTTATTGAATTGTTAGCGAAAATAAACAGAAAAATGAAGAAAACTGTTGCTTGTTTATTTTTCTTGAAACAGAAAATCGATATCCTTGATTAATTTGCCTACTTCTTTTTCAGAAGTTCCGTCGTAATAACCGCGGATTCTGGCTTGTTTATCAATTAAAACAAAATATTGGGTGTGAATAAAATCGGAGCCCACATCTCCTTGATTTCTCGTTTCTGCTGGTTTCAACACAAAGAAACTTCTTCTTGCTAATTTGTATAATTCAGCTTGATCTCCTGTTAAAAAATGCCACGAACTATGGTCTGCTCCATGATCTTGTGCATAACGGTACATTTGTTCAACTGTATCTGTTTTTGCATCAACTGTCAAACTGATTATTTCAAAATTTGGATTGTCTTTGTAGACTTTATGAACGCGTTGCATTTGAGCATTCATACGAGGACAAATCGTTCCACAAGTGGTGAAAAAATATTCTACAACATATGTTTTTCCTTTCAAATCCTTCGACCCATAAGGTTTTCCTAATTGATCTGTAAATTCAAATTGTCCGATTTTATGTCCAAATCCCTTACGAACTAAATCTTCGTCAACCAATTCCTCTTCAACGTCAACTGGATTGTAAATTTTCAATGGTTTCTCTTCAGGTTTCGTTATGAAATATCCAATAATGATTCCTGAAATCGCAATTACTAAAAGAATTAAAATACGCATAACCTTAAATTTTATACAAAAGTAAGGATAAGTTGATGAATCAATAATGACTTAAGTCAGATGTTGGAAAATAAGTCTCATTATTTTGAGTTTTCGAATATTACTACATCTTTAAATTTTGAAAAAGGGACTAAATTTCTACGATGAATGGCCCTTATGTAGTTTTCGTAAGTAAATAAGCAAATGAAAAGCGGGAAAAAGTGCTGTTTGACGACACTTTGTCGAAGAAATTTTGGCTTGAAAAGTCAAAAATGTCCTCGGTAACAAAGTTAGGAGTTTCACTTTTTTCAGTGAAATGCCGCGTAATTTACAAGAAAACGGAGTACAGGCCTAGTACCGATTGCTATCGGTATTTTTGGCACCACCTACCTCGTTTTAAGCTTCATTGAAGCTAAACTTCGTCTTCATCAGTTTTTAACTGATTCTTTGTGGCAATGACAAAAAGGTGGTATGAATGAGTATAAAAGATATGTTTATTTTTAGTTTTCGAAACTTTACTATTTTTGGCAAACTATTTGTTTAGAACTTGTTAAATTCTTGTTAAACGAAATTATGCGAAATCTATTACTCCTTTTTATTCTTTCTCTTTCTTTTGCTTCAAAAGCTCAGCTTTCTGAGTACAAAGGTTACGTTGGTCTAAATACAAGTTTTGGAACTGTGGATCAAGCAAAATATTATACGATTGGGTTTAAAGGAGAATGCACGTTCAAATCTCGACTAGGATTGTTGTATAATTTTGAATTCGTAAAACGCAATGACAAAATCTGGAATTTACATTCATCAGTTGGTTCAGTTGGTGGACCTTTAATTGCTTTAGTTGGAATTTTAGCAGATGGTTATACAAACAATTTTGGGTTCAACACCAATTTAGGTCGTGCTGGAATAGTTGCTGGTGTCGTCATGTTTGTCATGCCTGAAGGAGTAACGTATCACTTTCCAATCCAATACAATTGGGATGTTGCACCGTATGTGAACGTACTTGGATTAGATTATGTTCGAGATCAAGTTTTGGATCAAGGACGATTAAAATGGAGTGGTTCAGCAGGTGTAAAAACATCTTATTGGACAACTTCTGGTTTCTCTGTTAATGTGTATTTCGAAGCGCGAAAAGTTGCTAGTTATGGAATCAATTTGGGAGCTGGAGTTGGAGTGGGTTATTCATTTAAACGTTTTGAAGACAGTCCTGAAACGGCTCCGTCTGATGGAACTGAAGAGAGAAATACACCTTGGATTTTTAACTAGCACTAACTAGTTTCTTCTCAAAGCAAAGAAATCTTGAAGTAAAGCTGTTGATTCTTCAGCCATAATTCCATTTTCAATAATCGTTTTCGGATGATACAGATCTGTAGCAAATCGTCCAGCACCTCTTTTTTCATCACGTGCAGCAAAGATAATTTTATCAATTTGTGACCAATACAAAGCTCCTGCACACATAACACAGGGTTCAAGAGTAACATAAAGCGTACATCCTTTCAAGTATTTTCCACCCAAATATTCTGATGCTGCAGTAATTGCTTGTACTTCTGCATGTGCAGTCACATCACTCAATTGTTCCGTTAAATTGTGTGCTCGTGCAATAATTTTATTGTCTACAACAACTACAGCTCCAACAGGAACTTCACCTAAATCAAATGCCTTTTGAGCTTCCATAAAAGCTTGGCGCATGAAATATTCGTCGTTGTATGGTGAAATCATAATCCAACAAAAGTTACTTCCGAAAGTTTATTGAAATATTTTCCTGTAATGAAAAATGTTTTAGTTTTTGGATTGTATGCGATTCCATTTAACACATCACCAACTGTTCCTTTTGCCAAGTCAGTCATTAAATGCGCATCAACTTCTTGTAACACTTTTCCAGAATGTGGATCAATCACTAAAATCGTATTTGTTTGCCAAACATTCGCATAAATTAATCCGTTTGCGTATTCCAATTCGTTCAACATTGGACGTGGACCAACATTATCATACACCTGAATAGTTCTGTTTACTGTGAAAGATTTTGGATCACGGAAAGTAATGTATTCAGTTCCATTCGACATGATAAGTTCTTTACCATTGTTACACAATCCCCAACCTTCACCTTCGTATGTGAACTCTTCTTTCAATAATTGGATCGTTTTTTTGTCATAAACAAAGCATTTCCCACTTTGCCACGTCAATTGGTACAATTTATCACCTAAAATGGTAATTCCTTCACCAAAATGACTTGCATCTAATCCATTGTTGATAATGAATTTTCCTGTATTGATGTCTATTTGTCCAATTTTAGTGTTTCCTTTTCGTCCTTCGTCACCAGTTCCCTCGTATAAAATTCCATCTGAAAATTCCAAACCTTGTGTGTAACTTGTTACATCATGTGGCGTGTTGTTACCGGTCAATTGAATTTTCTTCATTTCAGGTGTTACATCTGAAACAATTCGAATGATTTTTCTGTCTTCTAATACTGTTTGATCTGGAAAATAAGTGCGTAAAATCAATTCAAAAGATCCAACTCCTTTATTGGAACAATCAATTTTAACCATTCCTTTTGCGGTGGAAGTTTGAACTAATTTCCCGTCATATATAACTTCAACGTGTTCAATTCCTTCTGGAAACGTATAATTGAAAACCAGGTCTTTTTTGTAAATCGTTTGAATATCTCCTTTTTCTACAAAAACGGCATTTTCAATTCCACCTTTGTTACGGTTTAAATATAAAGGAACTGCTAGTAATGCGATTCCAACTACGATAATTAGGCCTAATAAAACTTTTCTATTCATTTTTTGAATGCTTTAGATAAAATCATTTACAGAATCTGCAGTAATTCCATTGTGTGAAGTGTTAAAAACAACTTCTTTATTCTTCAAAACAATTACTTGTGGAGATTGGTGTTCAACATTCAATTCACTTGCAATTAAGTTTGAAATAGGGCGGTATTGAATCAAATCTAAATACACATGCTTCACACCATCTGTTTGTTTTACGCCATTTTCATAGCGATAAATTGCAGAAGATGAAATCGAACAACGCGTACTATGTTTGAACAAAACTATTGTCTTTGTTTCTGATTCATTAATCAGATCCATTAATTGAGCTTCTGAATTTAATTCAACCCAATTGAAACTTGTTTTATCCGTATTTTTTGTGAACCAACCCATAATTCTAACTTTTAATAGTTTACACCTTTAAATTGATTCAAGAAACGCACGTCATTCTCAGAGTACAAACGTAAATCATTCACTTTAAATTTCAATTGAGCAATACGTTCAATCCCCATTCCGAAGGCAAATCCAGTATAAACTTCCGAATCAATTCCTGAAGCTTCTAACACATTTGGATCAACCATTCCACAACCAAGGATTTCTAACCAACCAGTATATTTACAAACGTTACATCCTTTTGCATTACAGATTGTACAAGAAACATCTACTTCAGCACTTGGTTCAGTGAACGGGAAATAGGATGGACGAAGTCTAATTTTAGCTTTTTCTCCAAACAATGACTTTGCGAAATAGTCCAAAGTTTGTTTTAAATCGGCGAAGGAAACATTTTTGTCTATGTATAAACCTTCCACCTGATGGAAAAAACAGTGTGCACGTGCAGAAATCGCTTCATTTCTATAAACTCTTCCTGGAGAAATAGTCCGAATTGGAGGAGTAGAATTTTCCATCACGCGTACTTGTACAGATGAGGTATGTGTACGTAAAGCCATTTCATTTTCTCCTTTTTCAATGAAGAAAGTGTCTTGCATATCACGTGCAGGATGTTCTGGCGGGAAATTTAAAGCTGAGAAATTGTGCCAATCATCTTCTATTTCTGGACCTTCTGAAACAGAATAACCAATTTTTTCAAAGATTGCGATAATTTCTGAACGTACAATTGACAAAGGATGACGTGCTCCTAGTTGAATTTGTTCTCCAGGTCGTGAAGTATCGATACCATTATTTGCTTCAACAGCAGTTTCAAATTGACTTTTTAAGCTCTCAAAACGCGTTTCTGCTTGCGTTCTTAAGTCGTTTAACAATTGTCCAACAGCTCTTTTTTCTTCGTTTGGTACAGATTTCAATTCACCGAACAAGTTTTTCACAACTCCTTTTGAGCCAAGGAAATGGATGCGAAATGCTTCTAATTGTTCTTTATTTGCAATTTCATATTGCAGAATTTCAGCGTGTACTTTTTGAATTTGTTCTTTCATTTTTTATTGAATTCCAACCTTTTTTGTGTTTTTTCGTCTTTAATCTAGAAAATTCATATTAATAATGCAACTTTTCTAAATGATAATCGTTAGATACGAAATATTCAAGGCGAAAGTACAAAGATTCGTTTAAATTTTGAAATAAAGGGAAAAAGATTATCTTTACACTGTTTAATGGTCATATGAAAAATATTAAAAAGGTTTTTTTCGGAGCAATAATTTTATCTAGTTTCTTTCTTGCAAATTCATGTAAGGAAAAAGATCCTTCTGTTATGAAGGTGTTTGTTCGTAATCAAAGTAATGAATTACAAAACGGAGCTAAAGTTGTAATTGTAGCCGACGTAAATTCAAATCCTCCAACACCAGAATATGTTGATACAATTATCACAAACTCTTCTGGTTTTGCATTCATCAACATGGAGCCGTTTTTTGAACAATTAGACAAAAAAGAAACAACAGGTTACTTTGATATTCTAGTTAAGAAAAACGCTGAAACTGGTGAAGGTTATATTCGTGCAAGAGCACATATAACAAATGTTGAAACCGTATACATTCATCCATAAACATATTATCATGAAAATTTCAAAAAGTTCTTTTATTCTTAGTTTAGTATTGTTGAGTTTAACAACACTAACTTTATTTACGGGTTGTAGAAAAAAAGAAGATACAATTGCAAAAATCTACGTGCGTGATTCAAGTAATGCGCCTGTAGCTGGAGCTCAAGTTGTATTATATGGAACTCCAACAGTTCCAAATTCAACAGGTTCTGTATTGTTTGATACTACTGTTACTAATAGTGCTGGAGAAGCAGTGTTCAACTTCAATGATGTATACCAATTAGGACAAGCAGGAGTTGCTGTTCTTGATATTGATGCGACAAAGGATGGTTTTACTGCAAAGGGAATCATTAAAATTGAACAAGAAGTAACTTCTGAAGAAACGGTTTTCATGCCTTTCTAAAATATTTAAAATATTATTTTAAGGGATGCTAAATTAGTGCCCCTTTTTTTGTGCACTAAAGCATAGGACTTTTCGTTTTTAAATTCAAACTCATTGAATGAAAAAGTTTCTATTATTTATAGTGCTAGTTAAATTAAACACAACTAAAGCTCAAACCTTCGAAAATTTTTTTGGAGTTGATTCAAATCAAATACATTTTAAATATTGGTTATTAAAAAAATTGCTATTCTTTTGATTCGGTTATAAAGTATCATTCAATTACATTTAGGGAAGATTTAAAGGCGTTTGAAAACAGTCTTGCCATCAATGTATGTTTGGTAGGAAGCAATAACTTAACAGTAGAGGTAAATAAAGAATTAATGGTTTCAATTAAAAAAATGAAGCATAAACTTATTGTGAATGAAAGAGGATTAATTCATGAATTTACTATCAATAAAACAATTAAAAGAATAAAGCTAATTGATCAAGATCGTTTGATTAAAAGTGAGATTTAAAGATGGTAAAATACTTACAATATCTAAAAGTTATGAGTTTGATAAAAAGTATCTGGGTGAAGAGTTTTTAAATCGGATGGAAAAAAAGTTTAACTATTATTTTATAGAAACGAAAGTTTGATCCATAAAAAAGTCGCTCCTTTCGAAGCGACTTTGTAAAAGTGTATTTTGCAATATTATTTAGCTACAGCTACGTTGATACGGCTAACAGAGTTATCATCAAATGTTACATTGAAGATATAAGCTCCGTTGTTCAAATCAGCAACTGAGATAATGAATTGACCATTTTCTACATTGATAGCTCTTGTAGCAACTGTACGTCCTGACATGTCAGTAACGTTTAATACAGCGTCACCAGATTTAGCAACATTGAAACGAACGATGTCTTGAGCTGGGTTCGGGTAAGCAGAACCTGCAATAGTTTCAGTTTCTGTAACACCTAATGATCCATCAACTAATGCGAAAGCTGGAGCGCCAGTATTTTGGAAACCACCTAAAGACCAAGTAGTACCAGATAATAATGGATGTCTTATTAAATCATCAGTATTAGCGTTGAAATCATATAGATCTTCATTAGAATAAGCAACAAATAAACGCGGTTCTGGGGTTTCAAAACAAACTAAGTATTTTTGGTTATTTGCTAAGGTAAATGGAGTACCATTAATTGGCATATCAAATTGCTCTTCACCAGGGTAAGCAGCATCTAAAGTGATTTCTCCTGAAGCCACTTCAGTATAAGATGCAGCGGCAATTGTCGTATTTCCAGTAAACGTGTAGTTACCACTTGTACCAGCCCATTCAAATATTCTCCATACTAATACAGGAGTATCATATGAAAATGCAGTAGAATCAGCAACAGCTTTCGTAACACCACCCATACGGATTGCAGTTAATGTAAACTCTGAAGCATTAGGATCACTTATTACTTGACAAGTTCTTACGATACCTGCAGGTAAAGTACCAGGACGAATATAAGAATCAGCAGCGATAGAATCACCTGCATTTGAACGACCTAAAGACCAAGTATTAGTTGTTACAGAAAACTTAGCGGTTGCAACATTATCTCCAGGATAATTATCTTCTTCAGTTCCTTCAGCAGTATAAGTAATTACATATTGTCCAATTGGAGCATAATCTACAGCAGCTAAATTAGGTAATGTAATTGTGCTCACTGAATCACCAGAAGCTACAGAAGCAACTGGAGTTGTTGTTTGGTTGTAAATTTCAGTTCCGTTACGAGTAACAGTTACGTTAATAGTAACGTTAGACATACTAGCAGATCCGTTGTTGTAAACACGACCACCAAAAGTAATAGCTTGGCTACCTGCGTTATCAGCTAAACGAGTTGGTAATGTACCAAAGTTTGGACGTAAAACACCGTTATCAAAAATTGATAAATCGTTTGGATAGAAACCTGTTTTATCACCGATTAATACAGTAACTGGAGTTCCACCTTCGATTGTAGTACGGATTTGATCTCCTGTAGATTTGTTAACAAAAACAACCGGAATAGTACAAGCAGCACCTTCAGTACCACCATTCATGTTAACCATAGCTTCTTCACGGTTCACAATGATTACAGCAACTGCACCTCTTTGTTGAGCAGCTAAAGCTTTGTAACCAAAACCACATGTGTTACGGTAAATCAAAGCGATTTTACCAGTCATGTCATTTAAGTTAGCTGAATCACACGCATGTAATGAATTTGGTAAACCTTGAGCGTTCAAACCAACAGCATTATCATCAGCAATTACAACAGTATCCAAAATTGGTGTCAATCCAACTAATGTTGCAAGACCCCAACTAGATCCGTCTCCGTTGCTAGTAAATTCAGGAAAGTTAGCGATTGAAAGAGGAGTCTCAACCGAAACAATTACCTGACCAAATAGAGATGAAGTACCAAGTACAACTCCCAAAGAAAGTATTAGTTTTTTCATAAAATTATAATTTAAATCAGGCTAAAGTTACGCTATTATTTTTATTTAACAAATTTTTATTAATTTTTACTTAATACTGCTTAACGTTCACTTTTGGTTGTTCATCGTGTTAAATGTAATGTCTAACGGATTTTGTTGTTCATTTTCAATAGTTGACATAAAATAGAAAAGTGTATATTTATCGCAAAATATTTTAAATGAAACAATTCTCTCTTCTTTTAATAACCTTTTTATCATTAACAGCGATTGCTCAAAAGAAAGTCTTAGGGCCTGATGTGTATGATAAATGGAACCGTATTGAGCAAACTCAAATTTCTAATTCGGGTAATTTCACAACTTATGTCATTCGTCCGTTTAAAGGAGATAGCTGGCTGTTTATTCGCAATAATATTACCGGAAAATTAGACTCAATCAATAGAGGGACAGAAGCGAAAATTTCTGGAAATGAAAAGTTCATTTTATTTAAATTGAACCCAGGCTACGACACCATTCGTAAATTAGAATTAAAGAAAACACCAAAAGATAAACTTCCAAAAGATACACTTGCTGTTTACATACTCGAAACAGGTAAAATTGAGAAAAAAGGAGGGGTGAAAGAATTTAAATTCGCAATGAATTCTGAATGGATTGCCTACACAAGTTTAAAAAACGAATGGCCCAAAAATTACCTTTCTAAAAAAGAACTTAAAAAGGAGAAAAAAAAGATTAAGAAACACGGGGAAGTTAAATCCGATGGTAAATTATTGACTATTTGGAACCCGATTACCAATCAAAAAAAGGTGGTGAAAAATGTTTCTTCTTTTATTTGGGAAAAAAATGGAAACTACCTTGCTTATGTTGAACAAACGAAGTTTAAAGTAGATTCATTTAAACTTTCTGTATTCGACCCGAAAAACAATGATATTTGGAAATCGCCACGTTCTTTTACTGCACTTGAAGAAACAAATTTTGGATTTAGTAAAAGTAGATTAACAGGTCTATATTCACTTGACACGGGAGAAGTTAAAAATTGGAATCTTTTTGTTTGGAATGGATCCAATAAATCGTTTGAAACAATTATTGATACTTCAAGTGTCTTTGTAAATAAACAGGTACTTTCAAGTAATTTCCAGCCTTATTTCATCAATGACGATGCATCTTTATTTTTTGGTGTTGCTGAGAAAATGAAAGCTACTCCAAAAGATACTTTGACAGAATTAGAAAAAGTGAAATTGGATATTTGGCACTGGAAAGATGAACGTCTTCAACCACAACAATTGAAAGAATTGAATTCTGATAAAGAAAAAACAACGCTTTATGTGTATCATTTCGATTCAAAAACAACTGTTCAATTAGGAAGTGATTCGTTGGATATTTATATTGATAATAAAGAACAAAAAAACTTTTTATTAGCGACTTGTGATGATCAATTTGCATACGAAACATGGAATGCTCCTCTGAAAAACAATTATTACGCAATTGATATAAAAACCGGAATCGTTAATACACTAAAAACAAATACTTATTTCGAAACGGTTCTTTCTCCATCAGGAAAATACTTTGTTTATTGGAATGAAAAAACAACTAATTACTATTTGTACGATGTTCAAAATAAAAGCGATGAATGTATTACATGTAAAGTAAAAACGAATTGGCAAGAAGACTTAAATGGTCAACCAACAATGGCTTCTCCTTTAGGTGTTTTAGCTTGGACTAAAGAAGAGAAAGGTCTTTTAATTCAAGCAGAAAAAGGTATTTATCATTTTGATATTGCTACAAGTGCATTGAATAGCATTACAGCAAAACTTGAAACGTCAAAAGTAGATACGAATTACACCTATGTTTTAACAAACTTAAGTTCGGATTCAGTTTATTTTCAACCCAATTTCGAAGTGTTAAAGCAAATTGATGAACGCACTAAAAATCAATCATTTTACAGAATTTCTGGTGATTTCCCGAATCTTGTTTACGAAAAAGTGGAATCTTCCAATCATGCGTTTACAGGATTCAAATTTGCTAAAAAAGGAACTGCTCTTCTTTACCAAAAAATGAATGTGGCGGATTATCCTGATTTACATCTTCAAGCAAAAACTGCCGAATCGAGCTTAAAACTTACAACTGTAAACCCTCAGCAGAGTGAATACAACTGGTCGACAAGTGAGTTGATTTCTTGGGAAAGTTATTCGGGATTAAAATTAGAGGGAATCATTTACAAACCTGAAAATTTCGATCCAAATAAATCGTATCCAATGATTGTTTATTATTACGAAATGTTATCGGATGGATTACACAATCACGACACACCACGTCCAACAGCTTCAGTCGTTTTTCCAACGGAATACGCTTCGGCAGGTTATATTGTGTTTATTCCTAATATTCGTTATAAAGAAGGTCATCCAGCAAATTCAGCATACGATTGTATCATGTCTGGAACAGATGCGGTTTTGAAAAAATACAGCAACATCGATGCAAAACGAATTGGACTTCAAGGTCAAAGTTGGGGAGGATATCAAACTGCTCAATTAATCACAATGACGGAAAGGTATAAATGTGCGATGGCTGGTGCCCCTGTTTCAAACATGTTTTCAGCTTACGGTGGAATTCGTTGGGGTTCTGGATTACTGAGACAGTTTCAATACGAACACCTACAAAGTAGAATCGGAAAAACGATTTGGGAAGCTCCTGAATTGTATGTAGAAAATAGTCCATTATTCCACCTTCCGAAAGTGAAAACACCACTTCTAATTATGGCAAATGATGAAGACGGAGCAGTTCCGTGGTATCAAGGAATTGAATTGTATGCAGGTTTACGTCGTTTACAAAAACCAGTTTGGATGTTGAACTACAATGGGGATGATCACAATTTGATGAAAACAGCAAATAGAATCGATTTAAGTATTCGTATGCGTCAATTTTTTGATTACTACTTGTTGAATGCTCCAGCACCAGCGTGGTTAATTGATGGAATACCAGCAGTTGAAAAGGGGAAAACATTGAAATACAATTTAATTGAAAATTAAAAAGGGAATCCCCAAATTTATCGGGATGAAAAATGTTTGCCTAATCATATTTTCGTTTTTAATTGTTTCTTCCTGTACAATTCAGAAGAAATTACACTCTAATGGCTATCATATTGAATGGATAGGTTTCAATAAAAGAACACAACCAAACAAGCAAGAAACGTTTGAAGATTTATACATTGAGAAAAAGGAGCTTCAAAAAGCACCTGATAAATCTGAATTTGATTCAATTGATTTTAAAAGTGTAACCATTGAAAGCTTACCTGAAGAAAAATCTATTGTCTTCAAGAAAAGAATGTTAGATAAACCAATAAAAGTAAAAGATAGTAAACCAGGTTTTTACAAAAAAACGCCTGAAAAAAATGCAAAAACTTATTATCGCAGTTCAATAGATGCTACGACATGTGCCTTTTTAGCTCATTTTGGCATGTTAATTTTAGTTTTGGGGATTTCAATGTTATCTATTACAGGTTCAGATGTAGTCATTGCATACATGTTTCTTGTAATAGGTCTTCTATTTATTGGTATTAGTGTTCTACTAGGTATGAGAGCAATTATGCATTACAATTATGGAAACTTACCATTGTTTGCTCAAATAACATTAATAGGTTATTCAATCCTTTTCTTTATTGTAGTTGCAATTCTAATTTCAAGTAATTAATTATTTCACTTCAAACTTCTGAACCAATCGTTGACCGTCTTGTGAAACAAGAACAAATTCGTGTTTTCCTTTTTTCGGTTTAACGACCATTTGGTGGATTGTTTCAGTTGTACCCAAATATTCTTCATCCAAATGCCAATGAATGATTGTTTTCGGATTGGTGCAAACAACCTCAGAAACAATTTCAGTTTGTGAACTTGAGAACGTAAAACTAGCCCCAGGTCGCGGATAAATCATCTCAATTTCTAATTTTCTTGAATTCTGATTGAGATAGGGAGGAAGTAATTTGTAATCGGCATGGCGAATTTTGTAATATTTCTCCATCAACAAAGGCAAAGTAAACCAAACGCGGTGTTTCATGTCATAGGTCGGAATGTCTTTTTCTGTAACTCTGTGTTTTTCTGATTGATCAGTATGAATTAAAATATGGTACGGACAACTTCCTGAACTTTCACAACTGGATGGAATATACGACCATTTTGTTTTTTCACATAGACTTGTTGCAGGCATTCCGCTCATACTACAAATTTTTCGGTTTTGCATTCCAGAAAAGGGTACATTGAACCATTTTTTACTCGAGGGTAAACGCTTAAAAATGGAAAATAAAATGGGTGCAGCAGCTTGAATTCCTGTTAAACCCGGTCTTCCCTCACCATCTGCATTTCCTACCCAAACAGCAACAGTGTATTTCGGAGTAACGCCCACACACCATGCATCACGAAAGCCAAAACTCGTTCCTGTTTTCCATGCAATTTTTTGAGACGAAGAAAAAGCACGCCAAGCACCATCTTCTCCAGGACGATTTACTTCGACCATTGTTTCAAACGTTGAATAAATTGCAGCCAAATCTTTTGATCCTTTCGAATTTTTTGAGTTATTGCTGTTTGTTACTTGAGAAAGACACGTTAAATCAGAAGAATTTCCATTGTTTAACAATTGTGCGTTTTTGGAATAATAGCTGGCGATTTCCCATAAAGTAGCTTCTCCACCACCCAAAATTAAGGTCAATCCATAGTGTTTCGCGGAACGATTCACATGATGAAAACCATTGCGTTCCAAATCTGATTTGAACTTTTGAAAGCCATATTTCTGCAATAAATGAACAAAAGGGATGTTCAAACTATGTGCAAGCGCAACTTTAGCGGAAACAGCTCCTTCGTAATTTCCGTTGTAATTTGTTGGTGAGAAAGATCCAAATCGGGACGGAACATCTGGTAAAAGAGATTCTGGACAAATAATTCCTTCTTTCAATGCTTTTTCATACAAAATCGGTTTTAAAATACTTCCTGTACTTCTGGGTGCTTGGATACAATCTACTTGATTTGCCGCTAATGAATCGTCGAGTGTAGCATTTCCAATGTATGCAATTACTTTTCCATTTGAATTATCAATAACAAGTGCTGCTGCATTACGAATGGAATTTGCTTGAAGTGAATACAGTTCTTTTTCCAATTCATTCGTAACCATTTGCTGCGTTTTGAAATGGATACTTGTCTTTCCGTCAGACTTCACTTTACGGGAATGCAATAAATGCAAGGCGTGATTTGGAAGTGGGAGTGGTTTTTCAGGAAGTGGTTCTTGAATAGAAATCGAATAAGATATTCTATCAATCTTTTTTTCCTTGTATAATTTGTATAACAAACGGTTTCTTTTTTTAATCAATGATTCGTGGTTTTTTCCAGGATAAATTAGTCCAGGAGCATTTGGAAGTACAGCCAAAGTTGCACTTTCAGCCCATGACAAAGCTTCGGGTTTTCTTCCAAAATAACGCCACGAAGCAGCATCCAATCCAACGACATTGTTTCCGTATGGTGCATGTGAAACATACAAGGCAAGAATTTCACTTTTTGATAATCGCCATTCCAAACGGGTTGCCAACAACATTTCTTTAATTTTTTCAAAGTACGTTCTTCGTGGATTTTTACGGTGCATGCGGATAACTTGCTGCGTAATTGTACTTCCACCACTGACCACTTCACCTTGTGTTAGGTTTTGATATAGCGCACGAGAAACACCAGTGATACTTACACCAAAATGATTCTCAAAGTTTTTGTCTTCGAAGTAAATCGTACAAACTTTGATTTTATAGGGAATTGTTTTTCTTTCTTGGAAACGCCATTGACCATCTGGAGCGATATGTGCACCTAATAATTCGCCATCTTCACTTAGGATAACTTTTGATTTTGGGTCGTTGAATAATTCGGAAGGTAAAGCAAAAATGTACCAAACTAAAAACAAAAGAAAGGCAACGCGTTTAATTCCACGTTTATTCAAGCGCCATAATTCTCGTACTCTTTTTAGTTGTTTCATTTTATTGTTTCTTTCGAATCCTAGTTTGAAGATTACTTGTCGAAGATACACTTCAAAAACAAAAGAAAGAAAAACGAATGATTATTTGTGGGTGCTTAGTTATTTTTCGTTTAATGTTGCTGCATCTAATAGATATAAAATCTTACCTGTTTCTTTATCAATATATATCCAAATTTCTTTTTTTAATGGAAACAATAAGTATTTGAAAACAATAGATGGGTATGTTGTTTCATCAATTGTTATTTGGGTTGTTTCAAAGCCAAAAATTCCGAATGTTTTAACTTTTTGCCATTCTATTTTCGATTTCTCAATCAGACTATCTGTTAATGGGAAGTAGAAATTCACTTGGTCTTTTTTTCCTTTTATTAAATCACGAATAGTAAAATCAACACGTTTATTCAATGCGCTTGCGGAGGCTAAAATTTCTAAAGAATTGTAATAACTTGATTTATCATCTTTGAAAGCAACCCCGAAAATTGTTTGTGTATTTGCAATAGTATTGTTTTTATAAAAAAAGTCATATAGACTTAATGAAACTACACTTGATCCCATTTTACGTTTTACCTCATTTGATAATTTGCTATTATCAACTGTAATAATCAAAGAATCATTTTCTTGTGTGAACTCAAAATTATCACACAATAGTAAATCTTTAATCTCACTTTTTGTTTTCGAATCTAATTTGATATCAGATGATTCATGTGAACAAGCATTCATTAAGAATAAAAACAAAAGACAAATTGTGATGTGTTTCAAAATCATTTAACAAATATATAGTAGTTTATATAATTAATTGGTTTTTACTTCCTTCACGAGTTTCCCTTTCTCAAAAATCTTTTCGTTTTCGATTGATGAGGTGTTTTGTACCTGTTTATATTGAACAATTTTGGTACAGTATGAATCTTCAAAAAACGCTTCGCGGTATAGTGTGCCTTCGAAATTGTATTGTTGAATTTTTTCCAATTTGTTTTTTGAATAATGAAAGCTTTGATATTCTTTGGAATATAGATTTTTAGACAGTTTATCATGTATGGGTTTGGCGCAAAAATAAATTCCTTTAATGTTCATCTTTAAGGTGTCATTCGAATTATAAATGAAAATTAATTCGCGATTAAAGTTTCCAGTATTACCAAATAAATTGATGAATTTTCCTTCAACTTTCAAACTATCACCAGGCTCACAAACAGAACCCATTTACCACGAAGTGTTTTTGGTTGTCGATTCGTTTATTTTTAAACTCAATAAATCGATGTCATAATTGCGGTATGAATCAAATAGAAAATGTAGTGGTGCATTTCCTCTGTTGTAGACATAAAATTCAAATTCAGCGATTGAATCAAATGCAATTGAACCGACGTGTATGTCTTTTTTGCTGACTTCAATTTCTGTTTTTTTGTAAACCACCGTTCCTTTAACATTAACTGATTGATTTCCATTAACCGCATTTGAACTAATATAAATTCCACGATTAAACGGACCTATTCGTTTACGATCATAAATAAAAATTATTTTTCCGCTTTTTCCAGGTGCAATTGGTTCTTTTTCCCAAGTAGCGTATGAACCACCGTCACCAGTGCTAGCTCGTTCAATAATTAAAGGTTCCGTTCCCGTATTGGTGAAATAGATTTCCTTTTTTAGTGACGCGGAACTTTCTGTAATATAACCTAAGTCATATTTTGTTGTATCGAATATTATTTTGGCTTGACTTCTCGCTGTGAAACAAAAAGTGAAAAGAAACGAGTAGAGGATAAAAACTTTCATGTTTTCATTTTTCTACAAAGAAAGTCTGAATCTTCAAAGTGGCGTTTTTCTTAACACTAGTTTAACCCTTGAGAATGAATAGAGTGAGTAAAATGAGGAATGATTTTATCTTTTCTTATATTTCCTTCCATACCAAATCATAAAACCAGTTATTGGCAAAGAAGCAATGACCAAACTCATTAAACACGCAAAGATTTTCCCTGGTAAACCTGCTATTCCTCCGACGTGGATGTCGTAATTCATGCGCATTAATTTTTCTGATGAAGTGGCATTTTTAAATCGTCCCCATTGATGTGAAACAGTCAATTCTTTACCTGATTTTTGATCGAAATAACGGTAATCCTTTTTCCAATACGTTGTTGCATCTGGATTCACATTTACTGCAATGGGAACGGAATCAGATTCGGGAATATGGAGTTCAATCCAACCGCTTTCTGGTTGTGATTTCGATAAAGAATAAAATGTGTTGTCAAGTATTTCTGTTCTGCTTAAACTGTCTCCTTGATGTGATTTTGGTTCGGAATAGTTTTCGTATTGTTCTCCAGCTGAAGCAACAAAATAATAGGAGTTGCGAAACCATTCAAATCCCCAAACCAAACCTGTAATCGCAAAAATCAATGCAAAAATGAGGACATAAAAACCTAAAACACTGTGGACATCGTAATTTTTTCTGCGCCAACTCGCTTTCCACTTAATGCTAAATTTTTGTCGCTTGTTGTTTTTATTGCGTGGCCACCACAAATAAAGTCCTGAAACAAGTAAAAGGAAAAAGAGTAAAGTCGCACTTGCAACAATCGGCTGTCCCAACCATGCAGGTAACCACAAATAAAAATGTCCATCAAGGATAAATCCAAAAAAACTATTCTGAACTGAATGTACTTTGAGTACTTTTCCTGTATATGGATTAATATACACAAAATCATAGTATTCATTAAAAGAATAGTAGATTGCTTTTACAGCTCGTGATTTTTCATGGTACATCAGCGCGTGTAAATGTTTGTTCGGATTCGCTTTGTTTGCTTGTGAAATTAACACACTAGGCGGAAGGAATTCTTTGTTTTGCTTTTGAACAAAACGATATGGCTGTGTTGCATCTTGAATCTCTTCTTGAAACGCATAAATTGCTCCTGTTAATGCTAAAACAAACACGATTGGCCCGGTAATCATACCGAACCAAAAGTGAATGTTTCCTACGAACTTTTTTAAATTCATTTTAAAAATTATAATTTAAAGCTATTGATGCTGAACGCAATTGTTGTGCAGTAACTGTTGACCAACCTGAATAATATCTCGTATTCAAAATGTTGTTCAATTTAAAGGAAATCAAATAGTTGCCTCCTTTGTAAGAAAGTGCAGCGTTGTAAACTTGATAAGCTGGAAGAGCGAATGAACCAGTTGTACTTCTGTTTAAGGTATAATATTTACTTGCTGCATTTCCACCAAATCCAAGTCCTAAACCTTTTAATTTTGTACTTGTCAATGCGTACGAAAACCAGAAATTGATCAATTGTTGTGGGCCGGCATCTTCT
>JBKDZA010000027.1:0-3892 GCA_046308455.1 Fluviicola sp. | reverse complement strand
GTGACTGTGTGGACGCTGAACGCCATACATGGGAAGAACGAGGATTTTTACATACTATTCAAGATTTACATCCCAGTTTTAACGATGAAAATCAATTCGAATTCTTTTATTTACACCGACATGAATTTTTAGAAAATGGTTGGTTTTTAGATGCTTTTGAAAAACTTCGAACGAATTCTATTCAAATTTTAGGATTCGCCCAACTTTCAAAAAATACTTACAATCCGAATAAAGCGAAAATAAATACGCAAATTGTTTCAGGAATTGATTGGTTTGATGTACATACACGAGTTTCATTTGGTGACAAGGAAGCACGTTTACAAGATTTACAAAAAGCAGTTATGAATCGCAGTCGTTTTGTGAAACTTGACGATGGAACTCAAGGAATTCTTCCACAAGATTGGGTAGAGAAATTCGGGAGATTCTTCCGATCTGCAGAAATTAATGGAACGGCTTTTCGCACACATAAAAGTCATTTTCAACTCATTGATGATTTATTTGAAACAGATGTTTTTGATGAAGAACTGCGTTTAGAATTGGATAAATACCAAGAGAAATTGGCAAATTTCCATTCCATCACGCAAACGAAAGTTCCGAAAAAACTAAAAGCCACATTGCGTGACTATCAAAAAGAAGGCTTGAATTGGTTGAACTTCTTAGATGATTTTGGTTTTGGCGGCTGTCTTGCCGACGATATGGGATTGGGAAAAACACTTCAAATAATTGCCTATTTGATGCAACAAATCGAAAAAGGAAACACAGAACCCAATTTGATTGTATTGCCAACCTCTCTTCTATTCAACTGGAAAGCAGAATTGAAGAAATTCGCACCTCATCTAACTTACAGTGAATTGTATGGAGCGAAGAGAGACGTAAAAAACACTGATTTTTCGAAAAGTAATATTGTTTTCACCACTTATGGAACCTTACTTTCTGATGTTACCGTTTTAAAAGATTTCCGATTCAATTGTATCGTTTTAGATGAATCTCAAGCGATCAAAAATCCAGATTCAAAGCGCTACAAAGCTGTTCGTTTGTTGAATGGACGACAACGATTGGTTTTAACAGGAACACCGATAGAAAACAACACATTCGATTTATATTCCCAACTTTCATTCGCACAACCTGGATTGTTTGGTTCAGCGAAGCATTTTTCAGATTTGTATTCTACGCCAATTGACAAATTTCAAGATACAGCACGAGCGAAAGAATTACAGCAAAAAATACATCCATTTGTTTTACGTAGAACCAAGAAACAAGTGGCAAAAGAACTTCCTGAGAAAACAGAAATGGTGATTTACTGTGAAATGGGAACAGAGCAAAAACGCATTTACGAAAGTTACAAGAAAGAATTCCAAGCCTTTTTACAAGGACATTCCGAAGAAGATTTGAATAAAAAATCGATGCACATTTTACAAGGAATGACAAAATTGCGTCAAATCTGTAATTCTCCAGCAATTTTGGGTGACGATTCTTTTTATGGGGATGAGTCTGCGAAAATTAACGAATTACTCTCTCAAATTGAAGACAAAAAAGACCAGCACAAAATATTGGTTTTCAGTCAATTTGTACGCATGTTGGATTTGATCAAACCAGAACTAGAAAAACGCAATATTCCTTATTGCTATTTGACTGGACAAACAAAAGACCGCCAAGAACAAGTGGACCGTTTCCAAAACGACGATGAAACCCGCGTGTTTTTGATTAGTTTAAAAGCTGGAGGAACAGGATTGAACTTAACTCAAGCAGATTATGTGTTTTTAATCGATCCGTGGTGGAATCCAGCCGTTGAAAACCAAGCAATCGACCGTGCGTATCGAATTGGTCAGGAAAAACATGTAGTTGCCATTCGTCTCATTACACCCGATACGATTGAAGAAAAAATCCGTGAATTACAAGAGCGCAAAAAAGAATTGGCGGAAGATATTGTTCACACAGATACTTCAGTTTTGAAAGCGTTGAACAAACAGGATTTGATGAATTTGCTTTGATTTAATGATGAATTTCGGATAACGGATGACGAATTTTTGAAATCGAAAAAAAATTATATTTGTGAAAAAATAATCTACGACTCATGATACATTTTAACAAAAGTGAAAAATCAATTGAAGATCTTTTCATTTATTCATACAACAACATTTCTCTTAATGATTTATCAGGAAATGTTGAATTTGTTCTAACCTCAAATGGATATAAAAAAGAGGAAATTGATGCTGAAAACTCATACTACGTTAAAGGAAATAGAGTTCTTCGTCTTTTATTAGGCGCTTTTTACAAATATTTCAAATTCAAAGTCACAATCAAAGAAATAGCTTCTGATGAAATCATTAAAGTACAAGTAAAAAAAGAAACTTCTGGAATGTCAGGTGGTTTAGTTGGAATGAATCAAGTTAAAAATGAACTTGCAAGACTAGCAAATGAGTTTAAAAACATTTAAATAAAAATCAATTTAAGCTGTCGTTTTCGATACTTGAAATTCTGTAAATTTCAAACTCAAACAGACAGCTAAATTCTCTTGTCAAACTGAGTGTTCCGACCTAAGAAGGAATGTATCGAAGTTTGGCAAGAGAATAGAACTCATCACTTCAAATTAAATGTCAACCCTATCTCTGCAAAGCGATGCCAGCGTTTTCCAATGTTGAACTTATCTGTCATATTATTTCCATAGGTGAATTCTTTTTGTCCCAATTTCGTTTCTGGACTAATGAGATAATAGTTGTAGATGATTGTGAAATTTGAAAAGGTATACGATAAGTTTATATTCCCAGTCATTCCCCATCGTTGAACCTGATCTTTTGTCAAGAAATAACGACTATACGACAATGCTGCTGCTCCACTTTGTAATTGTTTATTGATTTCTTCTAAATCTTCATTCAAGGAGAAAATCCCGTGTCCTTCTAAGGTCGAATTGTGGAACATATACTGCGGATAAACTGCAATTTCATAAAAGAAATGATCCCAGAAATCATGTGCGTTTTGCTTGTTGATTATCGTAATTGAATGATGATTCGATTGTGAAAACTTCTTATTTCGAACTCCAAATTTTGCGCGAACAAATGTTTTGTAAGAACCCAAAGATAAATCACCTCCATAAACTCCGTAGAAACGGAAAAATCCATCTTCGTTCACTTTTACGCGTAAGTTATTTTTGTTGATTTCATTTCTTCGTTTTCTGAATAAATCCCAAAGCATTTCAATTTTTGGTTCAATCGAAAAAGCAAACATCCTTCCTTCTCCAATTTGAGAAGCCCAACCATATGGACGAATACTTTTACTAATATCTCGGTGCAATACGCTTTGAAATTGTTCGCCTAAATTACCTCCAATGATTCCTAGTTTTATATTAAAATTCCATCGCATTCTGTCGTAACGTGAAAGTCCGTAACGACTATAACCTATGTATTGAAAACAGGCATAAGGTCTGTCTGTAGAATCTACAGCTGAAGGCGTATTAAACGTTGCTGAATCACGAATAGATGGAGTATACACATCAAATCCACCATAAAACGTTTGATAGGTTTTCACTGGACGATTTCTTCCAAAATCCAAATAATCTGTTGCAAACTCTAATAAAACAGAGCCCGTATAATCGCGGTCGTAGTTTTTTCGAGTAAACAAGTCATTACCCGTTTTAATGTTGATGAATTTTATTGGCTTTTTACTACTTGAAGTGTACGCGTAATAAGGTAATGTTCGCATCATCCAATTACTCAGCATATTATCAGTTTCATCCAACAACAACTTACGCATCGCATCAATTTGAATCGGGTTTTCCAAATTCGCGCATTCATTGCTGTAATCTTCCTTGTAATAGAAAATTGTTTTATCGTTTTTAATGGAACGTTGCACTAAATACAAATTGTAAGGGTTGTCAACAGAAGTCAATAAGAAA
>JBKDZA010000026.1:0-8431 GCA_046308455.1 Fluviicola sp. | reverse complement strand
CAACAATCTCACATGGTGACAAACTAACTGAACGAATTGCTTCTTCTTCAGTTAATCCATAAGACATTGCAATTCCAGCTAAAAAAGGAATATTTCTAGCATTCATAGCTTCCATGTCTCCTTCGTTTTGTATGCAAAATTTAACTCCTGCATCTTGTAATAACCTTGGTAAACGATAAGGCAAATCAATTGGATCATCTTCGCGAAGCGGAAGAGACGTTAAACGAGGTAACATCACAGAGATTTTCCATTCTTTTAGACGCGCTGCAACTAAATAACTTTCAGCTCCACCTATAATTACTGCATTTTTTAATTCAAATGCTTTCACTAAATCAATAATATCTAATAATTGTTGTTGATCGTCGGCATGAAAATAAAAACGCTTGTTTCCAGTGAAACATTCTTTTAAAGCGGAATAACGCAAGTCAATAGTTGAGTTTTCAGCATTGAAAAGTTTTGCTTGTGTCAAAAAAGCAGTTAGTTCCTCTACGTCTTTTTGGTAATTCTCACTGTGTTTAATTGCTTCATTTGTCCAATAATTGGATTGATAAACACGAGGCCAATTGATATGGATTCCATCGTCTGCTCTTACAACTCCATCGTCCCAATTCCAGCATTCTGAAACCATAATTGAACTAGATCCAGAAATTGTTCCTCCTCTTGGAGTTGATTGAACAAAAAGAACTCCATTTGTTTTTACAGTTGCCAATACATCACTTTCACAATTGTATGCAATAAGCGAACGTACATTTGGATTCCACTTTCCAACTTCTTGAAAATCGACTGAAGCACGCACAGCATCAATTTCGGTTAATCC
This sequence comes from Fluviicola sp., assembly GCA_046308455.1. Lineage (GTDB taxonomy): Bacteria > Bacteroidota > Bacteroidia > Flavobacteriales_D > Crocinitomicaceae > Fluviicola. Next base: position 7,614 of record JBKDZA010000026.1, on the reverse strand, counting down.
CAAAGTTGAATTCGGAGCAAAAAAACCAGGATATAAATGTTGTCCATCTAAATTGATAATGGTATCCCATTCTTCTCTTTTGTACGTGTAAGCCAATGAATTTCTTACAAGTGTGATTTTTCCATCTACAACTCCCACCAATCCTTTTCCGTAAACTTGACCTGTACCAACATGAACAGTTGCATTTTCAATCAAAATACGCGAATATTTTTTTTGCGCTGAAATTGAATGTATACTAGCTAGTATAAAAATGAATAATAGTTTATTTCTCATGTGATTAATGTTCATTTGTTCCTTCTGATTTTTCTTCACCAATTGTATTGCAATGGAAATGACCTTTACGTTTTTTGACAACTGGTTTTTTAGGTTCTGAATCCGAGTTTGTATCGTTCATTTTTGCTAAAATTCGAGCTCTTTCTGCTGCAATTTCTTTTTGCATTAGAAAATCAGCTTCACGGTCAAAAAGAATTTCTCCGTCGATAATTGTATACAAAACTTTTGCTTCGATACTCAATGGATTTGTTGTCCATAAAACCAAATCAGCATCCTTGTTTGCTTTTATACTTCCTGTACGCTGATCTATTTTCAATAATTTAGCAGGATTTAATGTGACCATTTTCCAAGCTTCTTCTTCTGTTGCTCCACCATATTTCACAACTTTAGCAGCTTCTTGATTCAAACGACGTCCCATTTCTGCATCATCAGAATTGATTGCAACAACCAATCCCATTTCATTTAAAAGTGAAGCGTTTTGCGGAATTGCATCTTTTACTTCGTATTTGTAGGCCCACCAATCTGCAAATGTTGAACAACCAGCTCCGTGTTCTTTCATTTTATCTGCAAGTTTGTATCCTTCAAGAATATGCGTAAAGGTATTTACATTAAAGCCAAACGAATCAGCTACATGCATCAACATATTGATTTCCGATTGAATGTAACTGTGACAAGTAATTCTTCTATCTCCTGAAACAATTTCATACATTGCATCGAGTTCCAAATCTCTTGCTGGAGGTTGAGCTCCCGTTTTTTCAATTTGTTTTGGTGATAATGCTTCGAATTTCTTCATCGCTTCATGATATGCTTGTGCACGCGAGAATCCATCAATATACACTTGTTCAACACCCATTCTTGTTTGTGGAAAACGAACAGTATTAAAATCTCCCCAATTGGCTTGTTTTACATTTTCTCCCAATGCAAATTTCACAAACTTAGGAGCATTTGGAATTAAAAAATCTTCAGGTAAATGTCCCCATTTAAGTTTAATTAGTGCACTTTGTCCCCCAACTGGATTAGCAGAACCGTGAAGTAATTGTGCAGCGGTCACACCACCTGATAATTGTCTGTAAATATCAATGTCATCAGCGTTGATACAATCTCCCATTCTAACTTCAGATGTATTTGCTTGTCCACTTTCATTTACTCCTTTGCTTAAAGCAATGTGTGAATGTTCATCAATTATTCCACTTGTTAAATGCTTTCCTGTTCCATCAATAACTTTTGCATTTAATGGTTTAACGAAAGACTCACCGAATTTGTAAACAGATTTGATTTTTCCATTTTCAACAATTACTGTTGCATTTTGAATGATTCCATCTTGTTCATTTGTCCAAACTGTTACGTTTTCAATGATGATTGTTTCTTGCTTTGGTTTTTCTTTGAATCCAAAAGGCATATTTGGGAAATACATATTTCCAATACTGGAAGTGTCAACTTTCCAAGCGTTTTTTTCTTCGGAATTTATTTCAGCTTTCTTACTCAAGTAACTTGTCCAAGTAATTCGTTTTCCAGTTGGTCCGAATCCATCACCTTCCATGATATTCACACGAGAATTCATTACTCCCTTTAAACTGAATAAATACGATTCACTGTCTTTTTTCAAGATAAATTGAATGGAAACATCATTTTTTGTACTTGAAACAAATGCATCTGCTGTTAAAGTATCCGTTGAAACAGTCATTGTATCTACTAGTGGACCTAAAGTCTTCACTTTTCCTTCAAGTCGTTCTGGAGAACCTGAAATCGTTAATAGGTATTTTACACCTGCAATATTTAAGGTATGCTCACCTCTTAATTCTAATTCTGGTAAACTTTCAAAAACTGTTCGTTCACCTTGATGGAAGCTTTCCAATACTTTTGCATTATAAAGAAAAGGATTTTTGCTGTATAAAGTAAAATTCGCCCATTTTCCAGATTCAATTGTTCCGTAATCGGTATTAACTTGAATCAATTTCGCAGGTTCTGTAGTTAACGATCGCAAGGCATCTTCAACTGTCCAACCACGCGAAAGCGCTTTATGAATGTTTTTCCAAAATTCATCGGCAGATTTAATTCCATTTGCTGAAACAATGAATGGGACTTTTGATTGCATTAATACAAAAGGGTTTGAAGGAGCTAATTCCCATTGTTTTAAATCTGAGAAATCAATTTGATTCGCCAAATATGGATCTTTCGCTTCAAATGCAGTTGGAAAGTTGATTGGTATCACAACTTGTTGTTTTAAAGTATCCCAAACAGTTCCATATGCATATTCTTGTCCTGATCCAAAATAAATAAAAGTTCGCTTGAACTCATTTGCAATTTTTAGCGCACGAAAGAGTTCATATTTATCAGGAACCGAAAAAAAGCTTGTTTGTTTTGCTTGTTGATTCAGAGCATCCAATGAAAGATTGGGTGTTTTTCCATATTTCCCGTGCCATTCAGCGTCATAAAAAGCTTGACGAAGTAATGCTATTGATCCAACTTGTGAACTCGGATATTCCATTTGTGAAACCCCTTTTTCAAAGGAATAAAAACCTCCGAAGTTTACTTTTTCAAATTGTTCTGTTGGTTTTGAGCCTAATTTTACAATTGTTCCACTTCCTTGAGCAATTCCATCGTTTTGATGTGTTAAAACCAATCCAAAGCCCATTTTTTGTAAGTTTTGAGTTTCAGTTTGATTGAAAACGTACAATTCACTTGGGTTTACTTCAGGATGAATACTTTCATTCCAATAATAAGGACCTTTTTTTCCGGAGTTTTGAGATGCAGTTGGCACAGGTCGTGCTTCAGGTTGTGCAATTCCTAATGAAGAATTTAATTCAATGAAAGAAGCAACAATCCATCCGTTGTGTGCATCAACAATCGGTAAATCTGTTTTATCAGAACTCTTAGATTCTACAGATTCAATGCGACCATTTCTAATGACTACGCTTCCGTTTTCAATTGTTTTAGTCGGTGAAACATAGATGTTTACATGAATAATACGGAAATTATTTTGTTTATTTAATGCAACGCCATTTGTGGGTTGTGGAATTTGCGAAAAATTAAAATGACAAAGAAATAGCGTTAAAAGGGAAGTTATAAATTTCATTTTAATGTGTGTTTTAGATCGGAAAATTAAACATTTCTTATGAAAAAGTGACTTTCATGAAACGCAAAAATTAAAAATGCTTATTTTTGAGGATAAAATTTTACAATGGATAGTTTAGTTAGTATACACTCCATCTCAAGATGGTTCGTTTTAGCATTATTGGTTTATGCTATTGTTAATGCACTTTTGAAAAAGAATTCAGGCAAATTTGAGAAGTCGGACAAAATGATCAATTTATTTGCAATGATAATTGTTCATATTCAAGTTACACTTGGTTTGATTTTGTATTTCACTTCTCCAAAAGTTGTTTTTGTAGCAGGTTGGATGAAAGTTGCTCAAGCACGTTTTTTCGGAATGGAACACATTTTAATGATGTTGATTGCTGCAGTTCTAATTACAATTGGACGTAGAAAATCAGAAAATGCAACAGATACTGTTTTGAAACACAAACGTATTTTAGTTTTTTATGTGATTGGTTTATTAATCATCTTGGCTGGAATTCCATGGCCAGGTTTAAGATCTTTTGCTTCGGGATGGTTTTAAGAATAAGTTTTATTGTCATTGCAGCATTTGCTGTTTATTCTTGTGATTCAAGTTCTAAATCTGAAAAATTAGAAGAAGAGGTAGACTTGAAAACGCCAATGAATTTAGAAGATGCAAAGGCAATTTATTTATTGAATTGTGCTTCTTGTCATGGTGCTGATGGAACTTTAAAATCCGCAGGTGCTGCTGATTTGTCAAAAAGTAAAATGACTGAAGCTCAGATTGAAGATGTGATATTGAATGGAAATTTAAAGGGCATGATGCCATACAAAGATATTTTGACTGAAAGAGAAGTAAAAGGATTAGTGAAATTTGTACCAACTCTTCGCAAATAATGAGTCAAGGACACGTTTTAGTTGATGCTGTAGAAGAGAATTGCGTTCTTGTTGGATTGATCACATCTGATGTGACAGAAGTTCAAGCGAAAGAATATTTGGACGAATTATCCTTTTTAGCAGATACAGCAGGAGCAATAGAAGTAAAACGCTTTGTTCAACGCTTGCAAATTCCAAATCCACGCACATTTGTGGGGACAGGAAAACTGGAAGAAATCAAAGAGTATATTAAATCCGAAGGAATTGAAATGGTCATTTTTGATGATGAACTTTCACCTTCACAATTGCGAAATATTGAACGAGAATTGGAATGTAAAATTCTGGATCGAAATATTTTGATTCTTGATATTTTTGCCTCACGTGCACGTACATCACATGCGAAAACTCAAGTGGAATTGGCACAAATGCAATACATGTTGCCACGATTGAAACGTTTGTGGACGCACTTGGAACGACAAAAAGGAGGGATTGGACTTCGTGGTCCTGGTGAATCTCAAATTGAAACTGACCGTCGTATCATTCAACAACGAATTGCTTTATTGCAAGAAAAATTGAAGGAAATCGACAAGCAAATGGCTGTTCAACGTGGAAATCGTGGACAATTAGTTCGAGTTGCTCTTGTTGGATATACAAACGTTGGTAAAAGTACGATGATGAACATGCTTTCAAAATCGGATGTTTTTGCTGAAAATAAATTATTTGCAACGCTCGATACGACCGTTCTAAAAGTAGTGATTGAAAACTTGCCTTTTTTATTAACTGATACTGTAGGTTTTATTCGCAAACTTCCTAACCAATTAGTAGATAGTTTCAAAAGTACCTTAGATGAGGTTAGAGAAGCTGATTTGTTGATTCATGTGGTTGATATTTCACATCCAAATTTTGAAGATCACATTCATGTTGTAAATGAAACATTGCATGAGCTTGATAAAAATGAAAAACCAGTAATTTTGGTTTTCAATAAAATTGATGCGTATGTTCCAATGGAAATCACGGATGAATTTGGAGGTACCGTTACAATGGGATTGGAGGAGTTGAAAAAAACATGGATGAGTAAATTACCAGCAACAAAGTGTATTTTTATTTCTGCACAAGACAAACAAAATGTGGATGAATTAAAAGAGGTGATGTATGCAGAAATTAAACGCATTTTCGGTATTCGTTATCCGTTCAATAATTATTTGTATTGATAAACAAAACTGAAATTTGACTGTTTAACTCAAAAACTTAATGTGAAAAGAAAACAGCTAATTTATATCTCGATTTTAATCATTTTCTACACAGTAGGAACTGTAGGAATACTAATTGGTAACAAATCTGAATTTTTACCTCTTTCACCGCTGAACCTATTATTGTCATTTGTTATACTTTTATTTTCATACAAGAAAAAGTCGCTGAAATTATTTATTTCTGTTGCAATAGTTGGTGTTATAGGCTTCTCGGCAGAGTTAATAGGAGTGCATACAGGCTATTTGTTTGGTGATTATTCTTATGGAAAGAATTTAGGATTTAAATTATTCGAAGTGCCTTTAATAATTGCTGTCAATTGGGCAATGTTAAGTTTAGTTTCTGTGTCACTTTTCCAAAAGTTACCCATTCCAAAAATTGCCATTGCTTTACTTTCTGCAAGTTTAATGACAGCATTAGATTTTTTAATTGAACCTGTTGCAATGAAAAGTGATTTTTGGATGTGGAGCAATGGTACTATTCCTGTTTTTAATTATGTTTGTTGGTGGTTGATTGCATTTCCTCTTCATTATTTCCTTTTGAAAAGAAATGTAGTTGAACAAAATCAGGTTTCTATTGGTTTATTAGCTATATTGTTCGTGTTTTTCGGAATATTAAATTTGAATTAAATGTATTGGTGGGGTCCTCTTGTAATGTTATTGGCATGGTTTATTATGGAATTCATGGCTTTTGCAACACACAAGTTTTTAATGCATGGTGGTATGTGGTTTTTTCATAAAGACCATCATCAAGTTGAATCTGGTTTCTTTGAAAAAAACGATGTGTTTTTCTTGATTTATGCAATTCCTTCATGGTTGTGTATCATGTTGGGAATGATGAGTGATCATTATGTTCCAGTCTGGATTGGATATGGAATTGCATTGTATGGTTTTACCTATTTTATGATTCACGATGTATACATTCACAGAAGATTTAAATGGTTAAGAGACATTGATCATCCCTATTTTATGGCAATACGAAAAGCGCACAAAGTTCATCACAAACATCTTGGTAAAGAACATGGAGAGTGTTTTGGTATGTTGATCGTTCCAAGAAAATATTACATCGAAGCGAAGGAAACATTTAGACGTAAATACGGAAAAGTATGAGTTTTTACGCTTGGATTATTCTTGGAACAATTGCTGGACCTTTTTTATTAAGTTTTGACAAGAAAGTTGCTTTTTACAAGTTGTGGAAGCACTTGTTTTTAGCAGAATTAATAGTTGGAATTCCTTTTTTAATCTGGGATGAATATTTTACAGTTTTAGAAGTTTGGGGATTTAATTCAAAGTATCTTACTGGAATTTTTGTTGGACATTTACCACTAGAAGAAGTGTGCTTTTTTATTGTTGCTCCTTATGGTTGTGTGTTTATTCATCAATGTATTAAAGCATATTTCCCAAACTTGAAATTAGAAAACTACGGTAAAGTTTTTGCTTTCACTTTCATTCTTTCAGGTTTAGTTTTAGCAATGATGAATTTGACGAAGTGGTATACAATGACAGCTTGTAGCTTGTCTTCCATTTTATTAATTGGAATTGCTTTTCAATTAAAAGCCAAATGGTTTGGATTATTTGCTTTAAGCTTCACCGTTTCAATGATTCCATTTTTGGTTGTAAATGGCTTGTTGACAGGTTTTGCAACCCCTGAACCAGTTGTTTGGTACAATGAAAGCCACAACATTGGATTTAGAATAGGAACGATACCATTTGAAGATTTGTATTACAACATGTGTATGTTACTTCCAACTGTAGCTTTGTTCGAGTATTTCCATAAAAAAAGTGCTACTAAAAAAGCAGCACTTTAAAATATGTTTTTATTAAAGAATTATTTTTTTTCGAATTTGTAGATTGTATTACCTTCTTTTTTCCATAACTCTGAATTAGTCAAACGAATAATGTGAGTTGTATCTGTGCTAGGCTGACCTAAGAAAGTTACTGTTTCAAGAACACCAGTTTTATCATCTGTAAATTCCCAAGTACCATTGATAGACAAACCACCACCCGAGTAAATTACAGTATTGTCTTTTGTATATTCAACTAAATCGTCACTACTGTCTTCAATTGTAACAGAACCATTTGTAGATGATTTCAAATCCCATTTACCTGATAAACGTGCTTTTTTAGTTAAAAGTGTAAATCCTGGTCCTTCTTCGTATTT
>JBKDZA010000025.1:0-4549 GCA_046308455.1 Fluviicola sp. | reverse complement strand
CTATTTGTGAAAGACAATTTGAAATGAGTTTTAACCACAATGAAAAAGTTGAAAGTGCAAACTGGCCTAGTGGAGTTTATACTTTAATTGTTACTTTACCTAGTAAAGAACAAAAACGAATCAAAATATTGGTTCAATAATATTTCTCAAATTATAAAAAGAGAGGTTTTCCAAAAGAAGACCTCTTTTTTGTTGCACTAAAACTGACAGAAGACTAGATATCTAGTTCAACCTGAATCAAATTCAAATTTTCTTAATAAAAGTTAAAAAGAATTGACTTTCTATTGAATCAGACATTCTATAGAAAAGGTTATTAATTTTGAATTATGAAAGTCAATCATTTTATTATTTTCTTATCATTCATTCTTTTCGTATTTAAAGGAAATTGTCAACTTACCTCTGAAATTGAAAAGCAGTTTAGAAGTGAACTGTTGAAACAAACCAATGAATTAAGAATTGAAAAGGGTTTACCTATTTTAACTTTAAACGACACACTAAACAAAGCAGCAAAATTCCATTCCGATTATATGGCTAAAAATAAAATTTTAGATCATTATGAGAAAAGCGGAAAATATAAAACTCCTGAAGACAGAGTGCATGCTTTTAAAGGAAAAATATTTACTTCGATCGGAGAAAATATTATTGAGTCAACTCGATTAGAAGGTGATCCTCTAAATAAAAAAGCGGCTGAAAAACTTGCAAAAGAAATGATGCAAACTTGGAAAGATTCTCCCGGTCATTATGCAAATTTAACTCAGATAGAATTCAATCTTTGTGGATTTGGAATTTCTTATAATTCGTCTACAAAAACATATTATGCGTGTCAAGTTTTCGCTAAAAGAGGTAAGAAAATATCCGGTCAACTTTCAAAAAATGCTTTCAACTTGACGCAAGGTTCTGATGATTGTGACAAAGAATATGATTTCTACATGAATCTTGTCATTAACATAGGAAATAGTACAGCACTTAAAGAAGATGGAATCTACATTTTTGTTTCAAATATTGAAAAGTTTAAAATGATTTTCAAAGATAAAAATGACGGAATTGCAATTGATATTTTAAGAAATGATCAGTTTGAATGTGGTAAACCAAACGAAGAAGATATTTCTCCAATTTATGATGGCGTTTTGTTAAAACCTATGTATCGCGATGAAATTTTAAAAGCAAATGTTGCCCAAAATCCAATACATCTAATAGCAAAGGTTGCAGATTTACCTGCTGGATTGGGTTCAGAAATAACTTACTCAACTATCATTATTAACAATGGACAAAGTTGTAAATACCTTACTCCTATTCAAATTGAATCTGATAATTTTCAACTGTTACCGTATACTCCTCAATTAGAGGTGAATTCTGAAACTCTAAAAAACAAAGGAATAATTGAATCAAAAGAAATTAGAATTAGCTTTAAAACGGGTGATGTAAAACCGATTGAATTGAATGCATTATTGAATAACAACACTTTAAACAAAGGCAAAATTCAACAAATTGACATTGAAACATACAGCTCAATTGATGGAAAAAGTAGCGATAATCAAAAATTAGCAGATGATCGGGTGAAATTTCTTGAGAATCTAATTAAGAAAAAACTACCAAATGCTACAATAAAATACAATTTAATCGCCAACGAAAATTGGGAAATGATGAACTATCAATTGAATTATTTCAATCGTTTGGACTTACTTTCCCTTTCTCCAGATTCTTTGAAATACTACTCAATTTCCGATAAAAGTCTTAATTGGGACTCTTTACTTTTTGCCCAACGAATTTCAAGAATTATTTTCCATTACGAAGTAGATGAAAATTCGAAAGATTTCATTCGTTTAGAAGACATTAACTTAAGACAAGCGGTTCTTGATAATAATGTTGAATTAGTGAATAAGGCCTTGTCGGGTATTTTCAATAATCGAATTGATTTAGAAATTCTATTTGAACCCAGAGTTCTTAGCTTCTGTAAATCAAACCCAAAAGTGTATGCCAATTATTTGGCTTGTCTTTCATTAAACTTTAAAAAACACCTGTCAGAAACAATTCAAATTTTGTTTAGCATGATGCAAAAAAAGAATGAGTTTACTGAAATTACAAAGCAAAATTTCTGTAATATTTACACCAAAATATCCTATGATTTCCTTCAAGATTGGGATGTTGACAAAGAACGAATGTCAAATATTATTCATCCAATAAAAATTCGAACAATTCAAGCAGAAAATCCAACAGCTGAACTAAAGTTGAACTTGGAATTAACTTACATTTCCTATTTCGGACAAATTAACGATCAAGAAAACACACAAAAATGTTATGATTATATCATCAGTTATTTCTCCAAGCACAATGAAACTGAACAAAGTGCAAAAAAACTAGCCCTATTTTGTAATAAATGGAGTATGTATTCTGATGCGGTTGATTTTTTGAAACCTTGGTACAAAAAGAAAACAATTTCTGCTTTAAGTATGTTGATTCTCGTTTCTAACAGTACCATTCTTGATGCAGATGAATCTGAACTCCTTGAAATGCATGAATATTACAAAAAAAGTTATCCAAAAGAATGGTATGATTTTATGGAAAATAACATCCAGTTGAACAGAAACTATAAAATCAAGTCAATTTATTGCGAATAATTTATAAAAAACAGAAGAATAGATATCTAGTCCAGCTTTGAATTTCAAAGTGAAAAATTTGACAGATGTCTAGATATCTAGACATCTAGACATTTAAAAAAAACACTTGATTACTGAATCTTTTATCCATTAAAGTCGACATTCGCTACATTTTCCCCATCTTTGTGAAAAGTTTCTAAAGTATGAATTTCCAGCACCTGTTATTTCTTCCAGAGTTGAATTTTAAACCCTTTCAAGATTATATCAATGCAAATACTGTAAAAAAATCGCGCGATAGATTCAATGATTCAACCATTAAAAGTCTAAACGTTGACAAAAAAGGAATCATCGAAGCTGAAGTAAAAGGAACTTTTTTATATACTGTTAAAGTATTTTTTACTTCCAAACAAATCACCAAAACGAGCTGTAATTGTCCATATGAAGGCGAAGGCGTTTGTAAACACATCATTCATGTTCTCGCTCAGTCAGACAGAGAAGTTTGCTCATTGTTTTCATCTTTTGGTCAAATATCTTATCAACCCGAACGAATTAATAACTTTTGGTTAGTTGCTGATAAAAATTACACTTCATTAAATGATAAAGATGTAAAAGAACTAACAGATCATTCGTTTGAAAGGGGAAGATATGGTTATTACTACAATCGATTTGTAAAAGGTGAATACAAAAAAAATCATTTCATAGGTGAGTTTAGTTATAATTATGACCATTTTCAAATTGAAATTATTCAAAAAAATGAAGGGATTTTATTTTCTTGTAATTGTAAAGAACATGAAAAATATATTTGTAGACATATTTCTTACATTCTAAATAATCGAAATAACTTTCTTTTCAATAATTCTTTTGATTTAAACCATCGAAATAACAATTTGTTAAAAGTCGCTAAAGAATATGGCTTAAAAGCCGACATAGAAAAAATTGAAGAATTGTTTACTTTGGAACTTGAATATGAATCTGTTAAAGCTAGACCTCTATTTAATTTTCTTAAAGTTAATACCGAAAATTTAAAGTCAATAACTCAATCCATTCTCCCTAATCGAATTTTACCTTGGGAAGAAGAAAAAGAAGAACGCATTCATTTATTACTCGCCAATTACAACCGTTATTCGAAAGAATTTACACTTGAATTACGTAAAGCGAAACAATCAAAATCGGGAGTATTAAAGTCTCCAATAGTAGAATTTGAATCTACAGAATTACTTGCATTAGCTAAAACACCACAAGAGTTTTCTTTTGTTCGGGCCTTGATATCTTGGAAAGAATTTTTGTATACAGATATTGATTCAGAATATTTTGATCAAAAATACCAACTCGCAAAAGACATTCTATCCAACCCCTTTAACTATCCGCTCTATTATTTCGATGATGACGGTGGAAAAGTGACGCCTCAAAAATTGAGTCAATTTGAAATAAAACAAGTCGAGGCTGATGTCATTTTAGAAGTAAACCAAGAAGGTGAATTCTATGTTTTATCAGGAAAATTTGAATTTGACAATCGAAAATTAAGTTCTAGTAGTTTCAAGTTACAAGATGGACTTTTCGCGAAATATGCTTCTGTTTTATATTTATTCGAAAACAAAGTCGCTTTAAAATTGCACCATTTCTTGTCTGCGAATAACCACAAAGTTTTTATTCATCAATCGCAATTTGCTGAATTTTCAGAAGCCTTTTTACATCCGCTTGAAAATCAAGTGCGCATTAATTACAGCTATGTAAAAAAAGCAGATAAATCGGATCTAAAAATCGCTGGAATTGATAAAGAAACGGAGAAATTAATTTACTTATCTGAATCTGATGATTACATTTTGTTGACTCCAACAATGGTTTACGGCGAGAATGAAATTCCACTTTTGTCGAAAAGAAACCTGCGAATCCAATTGCCAAATGGTGAATTTGTGGAAGCTGAACGCAATAAATGGGAAGAACGTGGATTT
>JBKDZA010000024.1:0-5583 GCA_046308455.1 Fluviicola sp. | reverse complement strand
TGCTGAAGCTGATTCAAATTATACAGAAATCCACTTAACTAATGGAAAAAAAGTGGTTTCAAGTAAAACTTTAAAAGAAATTGAACTTGTTTTATTAACTAGTTCATTTATTCGTGTACATAAATCTCATCTGATCAACTTGAATTTTATTAAAAAATACATCAAGGGTGATGGTGGAATGCTTGTTTTAAACGATGATTCAATGATTCCAGTTTCTAGAAGTCATAAAGACGAATTGACAAAACTTTTTTAATCTAAGATACTTTTATTAGAAATAAAAAAAGCGTTAATAATTCAACGCTTTTTCATTGTTTAGGTAAGTAAAGTCTGAATTAGATGGTGGTGTACATTTCTTTGTTTCTTCAAACTTGATTCAAATCTAAGACATGTTTTTTGAAACAAGCTTACAAATTGAGTATACTACATAATTGAATGATTCTGTAACATGAAATCGTATCAATTGGAAAAAGTTATCTTTGTGAAAAAACATTTCATGAGTAGAAATTGCCTTTTATTATTTGTTTTTATTATGTTTTATAGTGTTAATCTATTCTCGCAAAATAGAACACAGTATTACAAACACATTCAAACTAATTACTTTCAAGAAATTGTAGGTACCTACCCTATTTCTGAGGAACGGGCTAAAACAGAACATCATTTTCGCTTTGAATATAAAAACATTAAACAATTGTATCAAATTCTAGCGCATGACTCAAGTGTGTGCTACCGTTTTTTTTATGGAAATGGATATGTAGATCGAATTGAAATCAGAACAAAATCAGATATTGGACTTTCATACTATGCACTTTTGGAAAAATATGTTTTTGGGGATCTTGAAGGAGATATTGGCCTGCGTTTTTACAAACAAGAAAACAAAAACCGTAAAGTTCAAATTTTATCTCATTTGATTAACACTGATATTTTCAATCCTACTCCTATCAATGCGTCAACTGATGTGACAAAAAGCACACTATATTTAAGTGAATCTGCATTTTCGTCAACTGTTTACACTGAAATCAATCCTACTACATTTGAAAAAAGAGAATTTGCTTACAATGGATCAAATGTCGACCCATACTTTGAAAAAGCAGTTTTTAACAAACAAAAAAAATACACGGATATTTCGATTCATTCTCATTCAGGAGATCTTCAAGAACAAGACATTGACAATCAAAAATATACCACTATTCGAACTTATTACACAAATTTTGAAGTGCGTAAAATAGAATATTATTCTTCTAATGGAAGTCTGATTCCACAATCATATTACGATTATTTATACGATGAGAATGGCTACAAATCCGCTGAAATTTTTTATCCAATAGAATCGAGTGGTTTAAAAAAATTCAAACTATTGATTAAAAATGATAAAAACGGAAATATTTTGGAGCAATCATTCATCGATGAGAAGAATAAAGTTTTTCGACCTGATTATTCTAGTTTTGCAAGTATAAAGTTTGAATATAACGAGCAAGGTTATTTAACAAAAGAAACACATTTTGATGAATTTGGTAAGCCCGCTTTTTTCAATACAACGTTTGGTAGAAATGATGTTTATTCAACTGTCAATTATAAATACGACACTACTGGTAAAAATATAATTGAACGATTTTACACAAATGAAAAAGGTGAAATAGTTTCAATTGATGGAATAAAATTCATTCGTACAACTTATAAAAACAACTTAGAAGATAATACCTACTATTACGAAAGCGAATCACAACTTTTATACGATATGAATGGAATTCATCACTATGACACTGTCAGATGGAATCCAAAATGGAAAATCAATTATGGTCCATCTGAAGAAAATTTAAAGCGTGGAAAAGTCGTTCGTTTTTATTCTAAAACTGGAGAAAACCTAGGTAATTTATTTGTCTTTGCGAATCCTTCAAATTATTATTATTTTGAACTAGATGCGAAAAACAGAGCTACGAAAGAAGTTTGGCTGAACACAAATGACATAAAATTCACTAGTCAATTTCCACAACAAGTACTTATAAGTAATAACAATAAAACACTAGCTTCTTGTGAAACGAGCTATAGAATTGACGTTGAGTTAAGTAATCATATGTTTTTTCAAGACAAGTATGAAATTGAAAAACTGAACGTTCGTAATTATGAAACGAGTCAACTTTATACCTTTGAAAATATGTTTCTTTTCAAAGGCGACACAATACAAATTATTCAAAAAAGCTATTTAAACGAAGTTGAAAACACAAATGAAACCGTTTATTTTATTAAAAATCAACCAAAAGTAATTATTGAAGAAAGTGATGATTTGAGTAAAGGTTATTATTTATTGAAAGAGCAACTCGACAATAAGTTTACACTTTTAAAGTCCTACTTAAACGCTAATTTCAAAACTATTATACAGAAAGAAGGATATGTTTATGTGCGCGAATTTGTCAATACAGGTTCAGATTTTACTTTTTATCTTGATGGAAATAAGCTAGACATGACAACATTATTAAATTATCACTACACGAAACATGAATTGTCTAGTGATGGTAAAACCGAAACAATATATTATTACAGTATTGATTCAAAACCAGCTGCGACATTTAAAAACAATCCGAAACTAACTTATTTTGCTTGGAGAACAGTTTATGATGATGAAAATAAGACTTATACAGAATTTACATTAGATAAAGACTTAAAGCCGTGTAATTCTTTTTATTTTAATGGCAGAAAAAAAATAGCAAGTAAAACATATCAAATACTTGAAAATCCTGAAAATGGTGAATTTGAGGAAAAGAATATTCACTATTTTAATGCGAAAGGAAAAGAAGTTAAAATCGACTCTAAATAATATTAAACTCATTCCTTTTAATTCTTAACCAAATTGATTATAAAAAGTATCTTTGCAAAAATTACACACATCACAAAATGGCAACACTCAAGTTTCGCGTACTATTAGACTCTGATAAAAATGAAGAGGTTTTTCGCGATATATTGATTAATCAAGACGATAATTTCGAAACATTATATAGAACAATTCTAGCTTCTTTCAATTTCGAAGGGAAAGAAATGGGTTCGTTTTTCATGTCAAATGACGATTGGGACAAAGGTCATGAAATTAGCTTAATGGATATGCGTTATTCAGACGAAGAGGAGAATTTACCTTCAGTTATGAAAGACGCTAAATTATCTGATTTTATGGAATTCGAAGATCAGAAAATCATTCTTGTATACGATTTCTTACGTATGTGGATTTTCTTGATTGAATTGATTGAGCGCAGTGAGGAGGATTTGACAGCTCCTAAAGTTGCTTTGTCGATAGGTCTTGCTCCACCAGAAGATTCGAAAATGATCCAAGAAGATGCGTTTGGTTCAGATGAATTTGATGAAGATGACGAACTAAATGACTTCGACGATGAGTTTGAAGATGGTTACAATGACGAAGACTTTGGAGGTTACGAGGAATACGAATATTAATTTTAAATTGAAAATTGAAAAACTCAAAAGTCAATTTACATTTGATAATCAAAGCCAAGATTAAAAAAAATTAAATGGATAACGAAAAAAAATACGGCGATCCGATTGGTGCAGCCATTAATGAATATGCGAGTCGCAAAAAACCAGATGACATTATTGTCTCCTCTGATATTTGTGATGATGATATTATTCCAATAGAAGTTCTTTTCCGAACTTTTGAAGAAATGCCTGAGATTGAGCAAGAAGCATTAAGTAGAGCGAAAGGTAAAATCTTAGATGTTGGTGCAGCTGCAGGTGTACATGCAAAACATTTGGTTGATCAAGGATTTGACGTTGATTGTATTGATATCTCACCTGGATCAGTAGACTTTTTAAAAAAAGAAGGATTAAAAGCAGAACGAATTAATTTCTTTTCATTGGAAAATAAACAATACGATACAATTTTTATGTTAATGAATGGCATTGGAATTGCAGGTAAATTGTCCAATTTAGAAACAACATTGTTACAAGCGAAGAAATTATTGAAACCAGGAGGTAAATTGATTTGTGATTCATGCGATATTAAGTATTTGTATGAAGACGAAGATGGTTCCATTTGGGAAGACTTGAACAGTGAATATTATGGTAATTTCCGTTTTCAAATGAAATACAAAAAGGAAAAAGGACCATGGTTTGATTGGTTGTATGTTGATTTTGACAATTTATTCCTTGCCGCTAAAAATGTTGGATTAAAAGCTATTCGTGTAACCGAAATTGATGATAATTATTTAGCAGAATTAACATTAGAATCATGAGATTGATCGCTTTCTTATTATTTTTATTCGTTTTCTTCACTTCTTTTTCACAGGAGAAAACATTATTATATAAAATATCGAAAGAAGGACATCAAGAATCTTATGTTTATGGAACAATGCACATTTTACCTGATTCTTTATTTTATTTTCCTAATAAATTAAAGAAAACTGTAAAAAAATCAGAAGAACTAATTCTTGAGATTGACGAGAAAAGTGTTTCACAAAAAGAGATTTTAAAACTAATGGCTTTGGAATCTGGTTCAGCCTTTGACATTTTCACAAAAGAACAAAAAGACAGTGTTTTGAATTGGGGTTCAAAGTTAACAGGACTCACTCCTGCTTTATTTGAGTCTACGTTTTCAAAACAAGAGCCCTTTGCTTTAATGCAACTATCAGTTTTGGAGACCATGAAGCAACCACATAAAATGGTTGAAAAAGAATTGGAGGTAATTGCTCGAGAAAACAATATTCCTACATCTGGTTTGGAAAGTATTGCGTTTCAACTTTCCATTTTTAAAGACCTTCCTGATTCATTGTTATCAGACATGATCCTTCAAACAATTCGTACATCTGGTGATTATACTGAAACACTAAAACTTTACACAGCATATAAAAATCAAGATGTTGAGTTACTTTATGAATTAATCAATGAAGACGAACAATTAGCTGATAAAGAAGCTGTCCTTTTATCAAATCGAAATGAAGATTGGATTCCAAAAATTGATGCTAAAACTAAAGAAAAGAAATGCTTTTTTGCTGTTGGTGCTGGACATTTAGGTGGAGAAAAAGGAGTTTTGAATTTATTACGAAAACAAGGTTATACAGTTGAAGCAATCACATATTAAGTTTATGAAACAAATCTTTTTCATTTTTATATTTTTCCAGTTAGTTGGATGTAATACTTACAGCGATGAACAGAAAGCAACATTCAATGAAACAGCTGCAAAATATGCTAAATCAAAGAATTGGAAGTTCAAAGAAAGTGAATCTGGATTGTGCATTGTTCAACTTTCAGAAGGAAGTGGAACTGAAATGGTGAAATCTACAAGTGAAGTCACGATTTCTTACAAAGGAAGTTTGAAAAACGGAATGGTTTTCGATAAAACGAATTCAAATAAACCTTTAGTTGCAAGTCTTCGCGGTTTAATTGGAGGAATGCAAGAGGGTTTATTGAATCAGAAAAAAGGTGCGAAATTAAGATTGATTATTCCACCTCAGTTGGGATATGGTACTGAGGACTTAGATAAAATACCTGCGAATTCAATATTGATTTTTGAGATTGAGTTGGTAGATGTGAAATGATATTTAATTATCAATTGAAAATTGAAAAAGGGTTTTTCACAAAGCATTT
>JBKDZA010000023.1:0-7063 GCA_046308455.1 Fluviicola sp. | reverse complement strand
TTCTATTTCTTTGGGATCAAATCGTTCTAACAATCGATTCAAACCTTCATACCGTAATGCAACTGTTTCCCAAACCTCACTTTCAGAAGCATTTTTTAAATCATCCGCAATTTCAGATAAACTACCAAAACAGGCGAATCCAGCGTTTTTTGTACTTGCGCCAGTTGGTAAATATCCACGTTCGATCAAGAGTATTTTTGCAGTAGGATGTAGTTTTCGCAATTCAATCGCACATGCAGAACCAACAATTCCAGCTCCAACAATAACAAAATCAACACCTTCCAAAATGGATTGTTTTTCCCAGAAACTCAAGTTTTTAAAATTAATCATATCCTTTTTTCTTGAATGATAAAACAGAATTTTTACGATATTTGTAAGAAATTTGTCACTAAATTAAACCAAATTGATTATTAGGTGTACAAAGTGTAAATGAAAGTGAAAAAGATGCTAAAAAATATATTATTTATTCTCCTGTTTTTAACAAGTTTCCAAGTGTTTTCACAAGGGAAAGTTGGTTATTATGTTAAAGTAATCAATAAAGTTACTGGTAAAAAAGAACCTGGTGCAACTGTAAAAGTATACGAGGGTAGTACATTAACTCAAACTGTTACAGTTCCTAACTCTGCACAAACTGTTATCGATCTGAATGAAGGGAAAAAATATAAAATTGAAATTTCAAAAGATGGAAAAGTATCACGCTTTTTCTATGTTGATTTGACAACTTATTCTGACGAAGGACATCAAGGTGATCCACTACAAGGAGAAACAGAAATTGGACTTTTTGATAAACAACCAGGAGTTGACTATTCTTATATCGAAAATAACGAAATTACTACATTTAAATACGACGGTTCTGCAACTCTTGCTTTAGATCAAGCAAAAGCTCAGAAAATGGGACAGAAAATTGACGAAATAATCAATAAAGCAGCCAACGATCAGAAAAATACAGATGCAAATTATTCTAAACTCGTATCTGAAGCTGATGGAATGTATACCTTAAAAAAGTATGAAGATGCACTCAAAAAATACGAAGCAGCAAGTTTATTGAAACCAGCTGAACAACATCCAATTCAACGTATCAATGAAATTTCAGCTATTCTAAAATCTCAAAAAGAAGCAAATGCTGCAAATGCTCAAAAAGACGTTGAATACAATTCTTTAATTAAGTCTGCAGACGCTTTTCGTGACCAAAAGAAATACGACGAAGCTATTTCTAAATACACAGAAGCACTATCTAAAAAAGCAGATGAATATCCTAAAACTCAAATTGAAAACTGTAAAAGTTTAAAAGAAAATGCTGCGAAAGCTGAAGAAATTGAGAAAAACTATCAAGCTGCAATGTCAACTGCTCAAGTTTTCGTTGGACAAAAATCTTGGTCGGCGGCAAAAGATAAATATAAAGAAGCTTTAAAACTTAAACCAAATGATCCAGTTGCGACACAAAAGTTAGCTGACGTTATGGTGAAGTTAGATGATCAAAAGAAAGAACAAGACAAGAAAAAAATATTCCAACAATTATCTGATGAAGGTGATGCACTTTTCACACAAGAAAAATGGGTGGAAGCAAAAGCAAAATATACGGAAGCCTTGAAAATTGAACCAGCTTCAACATACCTAGCAGATAAGATGAAAGATGTCAATGCAAAATTGGCTGAAATCGAAGCTGCTAATGCGAAAAAAGCTCAAATCGATAAGTTGTTAGCTGAAGGAAAAACTGCTATAGATGCAAAACAATTTCCTACTGCTAAAACTAAGTATGAAGAGGTTTTAAAATTGGACGATAAAAATGCTGAAGCAAAAGAAAAATTAACATTAGTTGAACAAAAATTAGCAGAAGAAAAAGCAAATGCCGAAAAAATTGCAAATGCTAAAAAGTTGGTTCTTGAAGGTGATGCTTTAGCAAAGACAAACAAAAACGCAGAAGCAAAAGTAAAATACGAAGAAGCTCAGAAATTATACGATGATCCAGCTGTAAAAGCTAAAATAGATGCCTTAGATGCGAAATTGAAATCTGAAGCTGAAAAAGCTGCTGCTATCGAAAATTTTAAAGCTAAAATAAAAGAAGGCGACGATTTATTTGCTGCAGATAAATTAGAAGAAGCAAAAGCTAAATACACGGAAGCACAAACTATTGATGCGAATTCTGCTATTCCGAAAGCGAAAATCATTGAAGTTGACAAAAAGATTGCCGCAAACAATGCTTTAGCTGATAAAAGTAAAAAATATCAAGATGCTTACAATGCTGGTGTTCAGGCTTTGGGTTCAAATGATTTGACAACTGCAAAAGCAAAATTAACGGAGGCAACAACAATTGACAACACAAAGCAAGAAGCTAAAGATAAATTAGCTGAAGTCAATAAACTAATTGCTGATGGTGCAGCAGCTGAAGCAAACAAAAAGAAATTTGAAACTGCTATGAAAGCAGGGGATGATTTGGCAACAGCAAAAAAATATACAGATGCCTTAGCGAAATACAAAGAAGCTCAAGCTCTTGATGCATCTCAAACAACTCCAGCTCAGAAAATTACTGAAATGGAAAACTTCATTGCTGCAGACAATAAAAACAAGCAATTAAATGCAACATTAACAGCAGCGGATTTAGCATTTACTAAAAAAGATTATACAACTGCGAAATCAAAATACAACGAAGTTTTGGGAATGGATAATTCCAATGCTCAAGCGCAAAGTAAATTAGCTGAAATTGCAAAAATTGAAACTGAATTAGCAGGAGCAGCTGAAAAACAAGCGCGAATTACAAAACTAATAGAAGAAGGTAACACCGCTTTAACTTCAAATAATCTCGCTGGAGCTAAAGGGAAATTCACAGAAGTATTAGGAATAGATGCAACTAATGCAACAGCGATTCAAAAACTGAAAGACATTAAAGTGAAAGAAGATGCTGAATTAGCGCTTGTTGAAAAAAATAAAAAATACCAAGAAGCATTCAATGCTGGAGTTCAAGCTTTCGCAGCAAATGATTATCCAACTGCAAAAGCAAAATTAACGGAAGCAATAACAATTGATAATACTAAACAAGAAGCGAAAGATAAATTGACTGAAGTTAACTCTAAAATGGGTGCAGCAGCAAATGCTGAAGCTCAAAAGAAAAAATACGACGCTGCAATAAAAGCAGGTGAAGATTTAATGGCTTCGAATAAGTTTGTTGAAGCAAGAGCAAAATTCGTTGAAGCGCAAACAATTGATGCAACTCAAGCAGTTCCATCTCAAAAAATAGCTGAAATTGATGCTAAAATAGCTGAATCTACGAAAACAAAACAAATTGAAACACTATTGAATGAAGGACAAGCTAGTTTTGGTAAAAAAGACTATGCAACAGCTAAAGCAAAATATCAAGCGGTTTTAAGTTTAGATGCATCAAACACTACAGCTCAAACAAAACTAACAGAAATAAACAATGCTGAAATGGCAGGGAAATCTGCAGCAGAGAAAGAACAAAAAATTAAAGTATTATTAGCTGAAGGTGATGCTGCATTGAAATCAAATGATTTAGGAACAGCAAAATCTAAGTTCAATGAAGTAATCGCTAATGATGCAAACA
The DNA here is from genome assembly GCA_046308455.1 of Fluviicola sp. Lineage (GTDB taxonomy): Bacteria > Bacteroidota > Bacteroidia > Flavobacteriales_D > Crocinitomicaceae > Fluviicola. The sequence goes on along the minus strand of JBKDZA010000023.1, from coordinate 3,504 downwards.
ATGCAACTGCAAAAGCAAAACTAACTGAAATTGCAAATCTTGAAACGGCGAACGCAAGTTCCAATGCAAAAAAACAACAAATTGACGCTTTAGTTAGTCAAGGAAACACTGCAATCTCTTCAAAAGATTACTCTACTGCAAAAGGTAAATTCAATCAAGTTTTAGCTTTAGATGATGCGAATCAACTAGCAAAAACAAAATTAGCTGAAATTGCTCAGTTGGAAAAAGAAGAATTAGAAAATAGAGCAGGTGACGCAAAATTCAATGCAGCAGTTACCAATGGAGATCAATTAATGATGCAAGAAAAGTATTTGGATGCAATGAAAGCATATGAAGAAGCGCTTGCAATTAAAAATGATCCTGCTGTTTCTGCTAAACGTAATGAAGCTAAAACTAAAGCTGAAGAATCTACAAATGATGCGGATAGACAATTTCAGAAAATTCTTCAAGCTGGACAAAAAGGTATTGACGAGAAAGATTATGTTCGTGCGAAAAGTATGTATAAAAGAGCTTTAGAATTAAGAACAAACGATCCTGAAGCGACAAAGAAATTAGTTGAAATTGAAGAATTAATTAAAAAAGAAGCAAAAGAAAAAGAACTTTTAGCAGCATACACAAAGAAAATGACGGAAGGTGATGCTTTGGCAAAAACCTCTAAATATAAGGAAGCAATTGTTGTATACGAAGCTGCGAAATCAATTAAGTCGGATGAAACTTTGCCAGATGTACGTATTGCTGAAATGAACGAAAAATTAAAAGGTCCGGCAATAGATCCTGCTGCTGAAGCAGAGAAAAAATACCAAGAGGCAATGAACGCAGGTAATGCTGCTGTTTCATCGAAATCGTATACTGATGCATTGGCGAAATACAATTCAGCTTTAGTTATCAAGCCTGGTGATGTTGCAGCACAACAAAAAATTAATGAGGTTAATAACTTAATCAAAGCGAATCAAGATCAAGCGGCAAAACTTGCTGAAATTGCTAAGTTGCAAGTAAAAGCTGATGCATTATTCGTTTCAAAAAAATATTCTGAAGCGAAACCAATTTATGAACAGATTCTAGCAATTGATGCTTCACATGCACATTCTTTAAAAAGAGTTGCGGAATGTTTAGCTCAATTACAAAAAGAAGATAGCGATGAGGTAGTTTACAAGAATTTATTATCAAAAGCCGATAAAAAATTTGATGAAACAAATTATTCAAAAGCAAGAGAGATTTATGAAAAGGCATTGGCTTTTAGACCAAATGATGAATACCCTAAAAGACGAATCAAAGAGATCGAGGATTTATTAAAACCAAAAACGGTAACTCAGCCAACGGTTGTAGCAACTTCAACAAATAACCAACAATTAGGAACAGTTACTCTTAAAAACCCTGGTATTCCTACAACTGAAGAAGATGATTTAACACGTTTGGCTAAAGACGCTGAAGCGCGTAAAAACAGAAAATTCTTCCGAGCTAAAAGCATTCAAGAGCGAACGGAAGATGAAACTGGGAATTTAGCAAATAAGCAAAATGAAACTTCTCAAAGTAATGATTCAACTTTCTTTGAAACAAAAATCGTAACAGAGAAATTCAATGAAAACGCAAATGAATTAGCAGTAAACAACGACAATACTTTAAAGAATATAAACGATACAATTGGAATGGCAACGAAAGACATGACCGATGTTGAAAGTTTCGAAATCAAAACCAATCAAGAGCAATATGCGGTGATTCAAAAAGAACAATCGGATATCATCGGTGTAATGGATGGAAGTCCATTTGAAAATGCTGAAGTAATGAAAGTTAAAAAAGACGAAGAAAATGCTTCTGTAATCGAATTAACAACGAATGCTTATAGCTCAAATAAAAATGTGGATAGTTTAATTACTGATAAGAAAATTGAAGTCGAGAAAGTTGATTTGGACAATTACGATGAACGTAAATTAGAAGAAGAAAAAGTTAAAGTTGCAAATGAAGCAAATATTCTTACAAACACTCAATACGAAGATAAAGAAAAGAAAAACATTGAATTCCATGAAGCAACAATGGTTGATATACGTCAAAATATTGATGAAATCAATCGTAAAGAAGAATCAAATGCTCCAGCGAATAAAGAAATCATTTTAGAAAAGGAAGAAGGATACAACATCACTACATCAACAGTCTCAGATGATAGAGCAAAAATGATTGATAAAAACGCAGAAAACTTCAGAAATACATACGAAGAACAAGAGGTTAGAAACTCAAACGAAAATCAATATACGGATGAAAATAATACTGAGTTAGTAATTAAAACTGAAGTTGTAAATCAAGCTGATCGTGAAAATTACACAGTTCTTTATGCAAAAACACTTGAAAACAAAGAATTAATAACTCAAAACGAAACGAGTCAGTTGAAATATGCTGATTTACCAAGTATCGCTTCCAAAGAAAACAATTCAACAATTGATGATTTTAAAATTGTAACTGGAGTAGTTGATCAATCAAATAGTGCAAAAGCAGCAGATAATGTTACCGAAAATGTTGCTTTAAATGATAATGTTCAGAAAAAAGCAATTGATATCACTACTGATCAAACAGCTAAAGTAACGGAGAATTCAACGAAAATTAAAGATCAAACATCTGATTTTGCAATTAATACTGAAAGAAATGGTGTTGTTGAATCTGATAAAAACTTTAAAAATCAGGCAACTTTAGATAGCTTAAGTACTCAGAAACCAATCGATGCTCCAAAAGCTAAAAATGATTTAGGAAACACATATCCTGAAGGTGTTTCTGAAGATAAGTTTGACAGATACGATGCAGAAGGTTTGTTGACTGCTGTTGTAACTCGTAGAATTGTTGTTGTCGAAGGACATGGAAGTGAATACCAAAAAATTCAATCTCTTTCAGGAATTACTTACATGAAAAACGGTGAGCCAACAAGTGAATATGTTTGGCAAAAAGAAACAACTGGTCCGAAATTAGTGAAACACTAATTGAATACTCTCATGTTTACCACAAATTAAATTTTGAAAGAAGGATTTAATTTCTACGATTAGTGGCCCTTATGTAGTTTTCGTCAGTAAATAAGCAAATGAAACGCGGGAAAAAGTGCTGTTTGACGACACTTTGTCGAAGACATTTTGGCTTGAAAAGTCAAAATTGTCCTCGGTAACAAAGTTAGGAGTTTCACTTTTTTCAGTGAAATGTCGCGTAATTTACTAGAAAACGGAGTACAGGCCTAGACCTTTTTGGCACCACCTACCTCGTTTAACGTCTCGCACGTGCGGGACTAAACATCGTCTTCATCAGTTTTTAACTGATTCTTTGTGGCAATGATAAAGAGAAAGTGTAACTTTCGAAGACTAATATTTTGCCAGTAGGCAAAAAAATATTGGCTCTATATGGAATACTGTGGGTAATTGAACTTTAGTTTTCCAGCAATGAAGTAAATCATATTGATGAAGTTTTGTGTATTTCGATATCCTCTAGCTCTTTTCTTAGCTAATTGTATTTTCGAGTTTATTCCTTCTAACA
>JBKDZA010000022.1:0-9127 GCA_046308455.1 Fluviicola sp. | reverse complement strand
CTACTATATATTTCCATTTGTCAATGACAATTATTTAAATGATGTCTTTAATTTTATTCTATATTTCTTTGCAATTACATTCATAATTAACTTATATTTTATCTATGGAAAAGGTTTTAAAAAAGTTGATTGTCAATTATCAAAAATAACAAAGGCACCTTTTACAATTTACTTTGTAACATCATGGTTATCATTATTAATTATATTCTTAATTGTAGTATAATTTAATTGTAAAATCAACAGCGGGACGAGCTTTTTTGTTTTACAGTAAATAATTTCACCCTTGCCCTTCGGAAATTTGACTTATTAGATTTAATTTTTTAGTTTTATGGAAAGTTCCGCAGGATTGCAAATCCAGCGGTGCAACATTCATCGGGGTGGAAATAATCACAGGAATAAATTCCTGTGGAGAAGAGTAACGTTGAATTAATTCATTAATGTTGATAACATTTCACTGATATACTGTAACCAAAAACACAATTTTCGGATATTTGAATCTCAATTCAAACGATGAAACATTTTTTACTTGTAAGCTTATTTTTCCAATCATTCGGGCTTTTCGCTCAGATGGAATACCAATTGACTCCCGAAGAAAAAGCATATTTCTACCACGTGGTTCGCAAAAGTCCCATTATTGAAAATGAAATTGGACCTTATGTGCAGTACATTGGAACTCCAGTTCGCTTCATGAACAAAGAATTGGACCACGATTCAATTGAAAGAATGATTATCGCAGATCCGAGTTTACTTGTTTTTCACAACAGTGAATTGATGAAATCTTCAAGAGGTATTATTACTGAAGTCTGCAATAAAGTTGCTTTGTTTGAATTGAACCAAATGATTGCTGCGAAAGGTAAAAACGAAGCTGACTTACTTCCTTTTAAATCTCGAATCGACTACTTTGAAGCACTTTTGATGGAAAAACTTCCTTCTTCAGCTTTTAAACAGATGAACGGTGAAAAAATTATAAATCCAAAATTGTATTCAGTAATAAATCCAGCTTTAAATTATCAAGATAAAGCGGGAATGTTGGCTAGTTTTCCGTTTTTAAGTCCTGAAGAACAACTGCAAACAAACAATGCAATCGATTATGCAATAACCTCATTTATTGAAAACGAAGTTAGTTTAATTTTAGGTTCCTTACTTTCAGATTACGAATCAACTACTAACTATTTAATTTGTGCAGGAGACGGTTCAGAATCTTCAGGTGAAGCAACTGATCGTGAGAAAGATGAGAACAATCGTTGGACAAAAGGTCTTCCTAAAGCTGTTGGATTTTTCCCTTATCAATCGACGCTTTTACCCGAAAAGAAACGCGATAAAAAATCAATTCAAGCAGAAATTTTTCCAGTAATCGACCTTGTAACACCTGGAGAACACATGCAATCTGTGGTTCATTTCGATGTCTGGGGATACAATCCTAAAGCTCAAACGACTGTAATCATTGAACGAAATGGTTTGACTTATCCTTTGTTTGGAAATGCGGAAGATCGCTTTTTGTCGCCCGATTCAAATTTTGTGGAAGATGGAAAAACCTTTCAAAAGACAATCAATAATCTGGAACAAGTAAAAATCAAAGAATTGTTTGATAAAATCTATGGTAAAAAAGGCTTTGACGAACAAATCAAAGATGCGAAAGAACGTAAAGATGACGTTGAATTGCTGATCAATAAAAAGGAGCACAATTATTCAGACATGACGCAACGTCCCATTACAACAAGTGATAAGGCGCCAAGGTCTGTGAAAAAGAAAAAGAAAAAAGCGAATTTAGGAACAAGTGCAAGTAAATCTTCGAATAAAACTCCTCAAACAATTACGTATTCCCAAAAACCAAAACGCATCGACAAACAAACAGATATTGTGAGTTTGAATCAAGAATATCAGTTTTTAAAACAATTGATTGCCGACTTGGAGAGACAAAAACAAGAATCGATTGATTTAATGGCGCGTTACCAATTGCGTTTGGATGTATATAAAAATCAATTTGGGAGAACTTGGTCGAAGTATAAAGTTGTAAATGGATTGTATGTTTTCCAAGATTCTTCGACTTTCAATATTTTGACACAAGACTTTACATTTAAAGCCGATACTTCAAAAACACCATTTGAAGTTCGCATTTTGGCAATTCCTATGGAAAGTCTTTCAGATGAAACGGAAGAAGTGAAATTACACATGAGTTATTCAAAATTGAATCGCAATTACGATGCACGAATGCAATTTGTTGTGGACAATTTGACGAAAGAAGCTTCAATTCCTGAATTTCAAATCACTGAAAATGTAATTGATTCTTCAGCTGCGAAGCTATTCATTGAAAAAGCATTGGATAAGAAATTCAAATTTACAGTGACTGGTTATGCCCATGGAATGAGTAAATGGAATGGTTATCGCGCTGTTAAATGTGATTTCACAGAAATTAATATCAATGAAACGCAGGAGGACAAAGCGAAGCTGAGAAGTTTATATACTTATTTAACGGTTCGTGAAAATGCGAGTATCGAAATTCACGTTACTACAGATGCATCGAGTCCTGAAGGATTGACAATAAGTCCAGAAATGCAAACCTATTTAACTAAGAATAAGTTAAGTGAGAATGACTATTTGACATTGTTGCAGTTAAAACAAGCATTGATTGCTTATCAATCGGAGTTGATTGCTTTTGTAAAACAAAATTCATCGGCAAGTGAAGCAAAGAAAATTGAGTCGAAGATTAAGAAAGGGTTTTCAACGGTTTCAGTTTATTGCGGGAAGACCTTGGTGAAGTTGAAGGATATTAAGTGATTTTGAAATATGAAAATCTTAAATATGAAAGACTGAAATATGAAATATGAAAGGGTGAAATATGAAATATGAAACTTTTAAATATGAAATATGAAAGGGTGAAATATGAAATATGAAACTCTTAAATATGAAATATGAAAGGCTGAAATATGAAATATGAAGGGTTGAAATATGAAATATGAAGCTTTTAAATATGAAAGACTGAAATATGAAAGGGTGAAATATGAAAGGGTGAAATATGAAGCTTTGAAAATATGATAGTAGAGTTTGAAAAATACCATGCGAGTTTTCCGAAAGAAGTAGTAGAGAAATTAGATTTACTTTATAAGACAATTCGTTCATTAGTTCCTGAAGCAACTGAAAAAATGAGTTATGGAATGCCCACTTTTCATTTGAATGAAAATATTGTTCACTATGCTGGATACAAAAATCATATTGGATTTTATCCAAGTCCAAGTGGAATCACACCTTTTTTATCCGAATTAACAGACTATAAAACATCAAAAGGAGCGATTCAATTTCCGAATGATCGGGATTTACCTTTGGAATTGATAACTAAAATTGTTTTGTTTCGCAAAGCTGCAGTTGAGTAAAAGTAGTTACAAATTATTAACCTTTGATAATTCCAGAATTGGTGATTTTGAATTAGGCCTTTTTACCTACGATTAGGTAATTTCCCCTAATTGCCAAAAAGGAACTTTGTCGGATAAGTGTCCACTTTGCAAAAAAAGAAATTAGGTGAATCATTTTTTTAAGAATTACAGAAATTTAAGACCTTACATCTCCCTATTTATGAGCTCTTAAGGTAATAAAGCTGGATAGGGAAACGTCACGCCTTTTATCGTTACGTGAGGTAATAAAGCTGGATTACTACACATAAATTCTTTTAATTTCATGTGAAGTACACGTGGGAAACCTATCGCCTTTTACCGATACTTATCGTAGTTTAGCTAAATTGGGACAAGTTCATAAATCACTCTTTTTCCTCAATAAAATCCTCTAACAACCCCACAAAATTCAACTTCTCAGTCGCACGTGTAGTAGCCGTATACAACCATCTCAAAAACGATAAATCAATTTGCTCTGGTTCTATAAATCCATGATCCACATACACAGAAGCCCATTGTCCACCTTGAGATTTATGGCACGTGACTGCATAAGCAAATTTTATCTGTAGCGCATTGAAATAAGGTGATTTTGTGATTTCTTGATAGCGTTTCTGCTTGTTGCGCTCGTGTAGAAAATCTTTTTCAATTTCAAAAAATAGTTTCTTGGTAAACTCTCGATTCAAATTTGGAGATTCTAATGTCAAAGTATCTAAAAAAGCGATGCATTCGAAACGTTCCATTTCAGGGTAATCGATCAATGAAACTTCCAAATGAACAAAACGTACTTCATACAATTCCTCGACTTTCTTTACTCGATGAACTTTAACCAATTCACCATTTGCAATAAACCCCGCAGGAGAAAGTGGATCCAACCAATAGTAATTGTTTTTAACTACCATCAACAAATCGCCACCACATAACTCCTCTTCCATGTACAAAATTCGGTTGCGAATGTGTTGATTGTACAAATTAGCTCGTTTATTGGAACGCGTTACGATCATCACCTCATCCGCACAAAAATTATCGTAATCCGATTCTAATGATGAGATTAACTCATCTCCAGGAATTAATTTAAAGTCTTTGAAACTGTGTAAATCAATTTGTGGCTGTTGACCTGTTTTTTGAGCGGTTCGAATTCGAGTTGCATTTTCAAGGATTCCAGACTCTTTTTGTTGACGTACAACTTCCGTTAAACCATACACATAGAAATCGATTCCTGAGAAGCAATGACTTAAATAATTCGTGTTTAAAGCTGGACTTTCCTCTTGACCAACTGGTGGTAACTGTCCCTCATCACCCAATAGAATTAATTTACAATGTGTTCCAGAATAAACGTATTGAAACAAATCTTCTAATAAATTTCTTGAGATTCGCCCATCAGATTGTAACGACAAATCGCCAATCATCGAAGCTTCATCTACAATAAAAATGGTGTTTTTCGCTTTATTCGGCGCTAAGTTCAATCGAATTGCTCCTGTAGCATCTGGTCCAGCAAAATAAATTCGCTTATGAATGGTTGAAGCATAATTTTGTGAACGCTGCGACAAAACTTTAGCCGCACGACCAGTTGGTGCAAGTAAAACAGTATCTAACTTTTGTTCATGTAATGCTCGAATATACGCTCCTAAAAGCGTAGTTTTCCCAGTACCAGCATATCCTTTTAAAATAAAACAACTTTTCGCTTGAAAATCAATTGTAAACTCACTCAAAGATTCAATTAAAGACGCTTGCTCTTCGTTTGGAGTATGGGGAAAATGAGAATAAATTGAAGTAATTAACTGGTTTTTAGTAAACATTCACTTACTTCTCTATTTTCGTTAACGTCACTTCCACTTTAGCTACATCCACTTTCATCAACCATTCTTCAGATTGTTCGGTTTGGTAATTTTCCTTAAAGATTTTATATGTACTAATACCATTTTGAGTTGTTGGTTTTTCTTCTGTATATTGATTTGACAAACAAATTTCTATTTCATACGTCGCTTGGAAAACTATATTTCCTTTTGGATCTAATTCAATAATCGCATATCCAGTATCTGTTCCCCCGCTACACATGCCAATTGAACTGTAAATCCCTCGAGAAGGACATGCATAAGACAACAAAACGCGTGTGTTTTTACCATTTTGAACTTTAGATTCAAATTTAAAATCTCCATGATTGAAATGCTCATACAAATCAATCATTTTATTCACTTTGTTTACTTGAAACGACAAAAACTCATTGTATTCATAGAAATCTGGTAGTTGATAATACAAATTAACCTTTAATTCTTTCTTCGCGTTTTGCCATGTTCCAACTGTTTGTTCACCTTCATAATTAAAGAAAAAACGTTCATTGTAAGATGTTTTATTTTGCAAATCTTCAATCAATTCCCACATTCCTAAATCTGGATTTGAAGAAATAAAATGTAAGACACTATCCGCACTTTTTTGATCCTTAAAATTGTAAAAAACTGTTCCTGAGAAATCACTGTGAATTCCAACCAAAGGAATTGGCTTTTTTACTTTATCATAATAATACCAACCTGAAAGAGAAAAAATATTCCCTTCGTAAAACTCCTCAACACGCGCATGCAATGTGATTGGAATTTCGTCGCCAATTGTTCCTGTTTTCGTTAAGGAATAACGATTGATTGTATCGATTTTAAATCCACTCAATTGTGAAAACGAAACATTTACGATACACAAAAATGAAAATGCTAGTATGAGTTTTGAAATCATTGTCTTCTGTTTTTATTACTTTCAATCAAATATAGATAAATCGTTTGAACTCAAACTTGATTCGGGATTTAATTTATTAACCTCAGTTCGATTCTAAATTCACCTCAGAATTTATTTTAAAAAGTTAGTTTAGAGTTTAATTTTTTGAGGAATAGCGGGCTATTTCGATTAAAATTAACGAACAAAATGAATTTTAAAATAAATAGCCTTATTGTTTATAACGTAAAATCACCTATAAAATCTCATCTTTTTCGTTAAAAAAATTCGAATTGGCCCGCCAATCCATCATGCTTTCGTCTCAAATCTGAGCATTAATAGGCGATCTGATAAGAATTTATAATCGAACTGAGGTTATTAAGCGATGGGGTTTTTCAATTATTCGTTGTAAAAGAAATAAATAAAAAGGGCCTTGATAAATCAAAGCCCTCCATGTATTTCATCTGAATCGAAAAAATTAACGTGTAAACAACATTTCACGGAATTTTGGTAAAGGCCATAATTCATCGTCCACCAAGAACTCCAATTTGTCTGCATGGTAACGAATTTCGTCAAAGAATACTTTAACCTTATCGCAATAAGCAATCGCTCTTTCTTCTGCATGTTCGATTTTATTCGCGGCTTTACGAGCCTCAACCATCTTGTCGTTGTTTTCTTTCAACTTATTCAAGTGACCTGAAATCTTTTCAATCAATTCAAATTGTGCTTTTCCTGCTGCTTTACCTGCTTTTTCACCCAATGCCGAAACCAATCCTTGAACATTTGCAATCAATTTACTTTGGTACTCAATAACCGCTGGAATAATATGTGTTTGTGTCAAATCATTCATGATACGTGCTTCGATTTGAATTTTTAAAATATAACTTTCAAATTCAATCTCTTGACGTGCTTCCAATTCACGTGGAGTCAATACACCTAAATCATCAAATAATTTCACAAACTTTTTGTCACTCCAAGCTTTCAATGCACGAGGTGTATCTTTAAAGTTATTCAAGCCTCTTTTCTCAGCTTCTTTCACCCATTCGTCTCCGTATCCATTTCCTTCGAAACGAATTTTCTTAGAATCTTTGATTAACTGTTGCAATTCTTTCAAAATAGCTTCGTCTTTCGCCTCCCCTTTTTCAATGCGCTTGTCAACTGATTTTTTGAAGTCATTCAATTGTTTCGCCATAATTGTATTCAATACAATCATTGCTGAAGCACAGTTTGCCGATGAACCAACCGCACGGAACTCAAATTTATTACCTGTAAACGCAAAAGGTGACGTTCTATTTCTATCCGTATTGTCCAACATAATTTGTGGAATCTTACCGATATTCAATTTCAACTCAGTTTTATCTTGCGGAGTCATTTTCCCTGCTTTCACACTTTTCTCTAAATCATCTAAAGCAGTTGATAATTGAGATCCGATAAATGTTGAGATAATTGCTGGTGGCGCTTCATTTGCTCCTAAACGGTGATCATTACTAGCTGAAGCGATACAAGCACGTAATAAATCTGCATTATCGTGAATCGCTTTAATTGTATTCACAAAGAACGTCAAAAACTGTAAATTCGATTTTGGATTTTTCCCTGGAGCTAATAAGTTTACTCCTGTATTTGTTGACAAAGACCAGTTATTGTGTTTACCAGAACCGTTCACTCCTGCAAATGGTTTCTCATGTAATAAAACACGGAAATCATGTTTGCGAGCGATTTTCTCTAACAAATCCATCAACAACATGTTGTGGTCATTCGCTAAGTTACATTCTTCAAAAATTGGAGCACACTCGAATTGGTTTGGCGCTACCTCATTGTGACGTGTAGTAACTGGAATTCCCAATAAAATTGCTTCCGTTTCAAACTCACGCATGAAAGCTGTTACACGATCAGGAATTGAACCAAAATAATGATCCTCTAATTGTTGTCCTTTCGCTGGAGCATGTCCAAACAATGCACGTCCTGTCATCATTAAATCTGGACGACAATTGAACAATGCTTGATCCACTAAGAAATATTCTTGTTCCCAACCTAAAGTTGCGTTTACTTTATCTACGTTTTTATCAAAATACTGACAGACTTCAACAGCTGCTTTGTCAACTGCGTTCAATGCTTTTAATAAGGGCATTTTGTAATCCAATGATTCTCCAGTGTATGATATCATAATTGTTGGAATACATAATGTTTTTCCAATTACGAAAGCTGGAGATGATGGATCCCATGCTGTATATCCACGTGCTTCGAATGTATTACGAATTCCTCCATTTGGGAAAGAAGATGCATCTGGCTCTTGTTGAACCAATAAATCTCCGTCAAAACGCTCGATTGCTCTTCCTGGACCAACAGGTTTAAAGAACGCATCGTGTTTCTCTGCAGTCGTACCAGTTAAAGGTTGAAACCAGTGTGTATAATGTGTTGCACCTTTAGTTAATGCCCAATCTTTCATTGAAGAAGCTACTTGATCCGCCATTTTACGATCCAAACGTGTTCCATTTTGAATGCATTCCATCATCGACTTATAAGTTTCAGAAGGAAGGTATTCGCGCATTACCTCTGCATGAAAAACATTGTTACCAAATAAATCAGAAATCTTACCATCGTACTCAATGTGCTTTGGTGTTCTGTTTAATACATCCAAATAAGCTTGTAAACGTTTTGTAGCCATAAAATCAAAAATTTTCGGCAAAGGTATACTTTTTGAGGGGGTCAAGCAAGAATTTTATGTAAATATTTATCAACACCCCTATTTTTTAGCATGCTTTTGACGAAAAATATATTTTTTATTTAAAAAACTATATAAAAAACTCACAAAATCGAATAAAATAATCTTAATCTTTAAATGTGTTTTATTCTATCCATTGAATTTAAAATTTTATTTTTGATGAAAAATTCAATTAATGCTAGCTAAAATCAAAATCTACCAGTTACTTCCTTTTATGTTTTTAGGACTTTTTATAACTTCTTGTAAAACATCCAGTAAATTTATCTCATCTAATGAATCGGTTTTTTACACAGACTCCATTTACAGGAAAAGTCTATCAGAA
>JBKDZA010000021.1:0-4679 GCA_046308455.1 Fluviicola sp. | reverse complement strand
ATTTTATTTAATTGTTCTGCACTTTCAGAAATTTCAACTGGTAAATTTTTATCAAATATCTCACGTAATCGTTTCGCTAAAGTGGGTGATTTACCATTTGTTGAAATTGCTATTTTAATTTGACCTTTCGTGACAATCGAGCCTAAATAAAAATCGCATAATTCTGGTTTATCTGCTGCATTAACTAAAATTTGTTTTGAACTTGCAATTGAACAAATTTTCTCTGTTGTAGCAATGTCATTGATAGCTGAAATTAACAAATCATGATTTTCTAGATGTTTTTCTTCGAAAAGTTCATCGATCAAAGTAATGTTTGGTCTAGTTTCAGCAAATTCAATGATTTCATTTGAGATTTCTTCCGCTACGAGAGTAATTTGAACTAAAGGCGAATTTACAATCAAAGCATTGAGTTTTTCCATTGCTACTATTCCTCCACCAACAATCAAAAACCGTAATTCGTTTGCTTTAAGAAAAATAGGGAATAATTGATTTTCACTGTTCATAATTTAATTTTAACCGTTTTGTATAAGTGATTCCTAGTACATGAAAAGCATTGACTGTAGTTCCTTTTTGCCAGTTGTATTGATAGAAAAACAAAACTTCATTTCCCTTTAAAAACCGAAAAAGAGTACCGAATTGGAATCGAGATTCAAGAAGTGACGTTTCATTGAAGCTATAAAAAAACTCAGGTGTAACCGTCAGTGCAAAATTTTGTTTGATATTTAATCTATAATTCAAATTTAGGCGTATACGATTAACGAGATTTTCCCTTTCAAAAAATCGAAACTCATTTCGAAATCGCACATTGAATTCATGCTTTTGAAAACTTTTTAAGTAATTTATTTGTAAAAAAGGTCTATATTCTTTCCTGAAATTTGAATTATTAGAAGCATGAAAAAACAAAGCGCCTCCAATTCCAACTTGAAAACTGTTCCATTTTTTCGAAAAGCTACATCTCCCTAGAAATTGAATTGGATGTGAAAAATCAAAATCTCTTAATCGATAACCAACATCTGCACGAATTACGTAGTTCTTTGTTTCAACAACACCATTAATAGCTAACCATTCTTGATGTGCTTTTTGAGAAAAAAGAAATTGACTTTTAAGTATGAAAAATCCAAAAAATAAAAGTTTCATTTTAATTCAATTTAGCAAAAAATGAATTTTCAAGCTGTAATTTTTCTTGTAATTCCACTACCTTACCTACGACAATAATTCCAGGTCCAACAAATTTTCGTTTTTTAGAAAGTAAGTTTTGAATTGTACCAATTTTCCCTGCGAACTGTTGCTGTGAATCCAAACTTCCATTTAAAATAATCGCTATAGATTCTTTCGATTTTCCAACTTGTTTAAACGCATTCACAATACTATCTAACTGATTCAAGCCCATCAAAATAACAAGTGTTCCATTTAAAGTAGCGAGAGTATCTATTTCTGAATTGTAAGATCCATCTGACAATGTTCCAGTTACAACATGAAAACTTGAACTTAAATTTCGATGTGTTACAGGGATTCCAGCCAAAGCAGGTACACTCAAAGAACTCGATAAACCTGGAATTACAGCTACTTCAACACCTTGTTTCTTTGCAAAACTCAATTCTTCCCATCCTCTTCCAAAAACGTACGAATCTCCTCCTTTCAGACGAACGACATTTCCATGTGTATATGCTTTTTGAACCAATACAGCATTGATTTCTTCTTGTTCCAAGGCTTTAAAACCTTTGCGTTTACCAACAAAAATGAATTCATTTGCGGCAGATTCTTTTAATAAATCAGGATGTACCAATGCATCGTATACGACCACTTTTGCTTCGCGAAGAGCTTTCAATCCTTTCAGTGTAATTAACTCAGGATCTCCAGGTCCAGCTCCAACCAATGTGATTTTTGCTTCTATTTTTTTCATCTTATTTTCCAATTTTTTGTTTAACCTCTGCTACAAACTGAGTGATCGTTTCATAATAGCTTTTCGCGAATTCTTGTGTTGGAAGTTCTTTTTTGATTTGTAAAACACGCTCTTTGAACGTTTCATTTTTAAGAGAAATCCAGTTTTCATTCGGTAATTCATCAAGCGATTCGATGATACTTAATTGAGAGTTGCATTTCACTTGATGGTGCATCAGAAACGCTTTTGCAGCAATGATTCCAGCACTGTAGGAATGATAAATCGAATCAGCCCAAGCGTTTGCTAAAAATGAAAGATTTGCTTTTTCTAGTTTTTCTTCCACATCGTAAAACAATGTCGCTACTAGATCTATTACTACACCAGCACATTCACCGATTCCAATTGCAGTTTTAAAGCGTTCTTCCGATCCCCAATCGATAAAATCTTGCTCAGACACTATTGTTGTATCAGCAATTGGCTTTAATAAGTCATAGAAGTATTTATTTCCTTTTCGATCGTAATAAGTATTGAAACTTTCGTCTTCATTTTCTTGTAAGTAGCTCTCCAACAAGGTTCTAATTACAGATAATATTCTTCTGGAAGGAAATTTTATCACCTTTTCACCAATTCTACTTGTACCATCACTGTTTTTTCCACCACCTAAAAGCAATTGTAAACAAGGAACTGTTGCACCATCTACTTTTTGTGAACTTCCATGTAAACCAATGTTTGCAATTCCATGTTGTCCACATGCGTTCATACATCCACTAATTTTTATTCTGATTTCTGAATCCGCAATTAATTCTGGAAATTCACTGTAAATGAACTGTTCTATGGCTTCTGCTACATGCGTACTATTTGAAATTGCCAAGTTGCATGTTTCAGTTCCCGGACAAGATGTGACATTTGCAATGCTATTTGATCCATATTGATGGAAACCAATTTCTTTTATCCCTTGATACAATTCAATTAATTGTGAACTAGAAACAAATCGAAGTAGAATATCTTGTTGTATTGTAAAGCGAATTGATGAGATCTCAAGTCGATCAAATAACTCACTGAATTTTCTTGCTTGATCTGAATTGATATTTCCTAATGGAATTTTAATTCCTACAGAATACCAATTTTCTTGTTTTTGAATAAATACATTGTTTTCAAGCCAATTAATAAAATCTTTTTCTGGATTTTTTAATTTCAACTCACCTAAAGAACTACTTTTCTCTGTTATTGGAAACTCTTCATTCGAGTCAATTGTCTTAAGAAATGAAAAGTCGAATTGTATTGCCTTAACCTCTTCTTCTACCAATCGTATGAATTCATTCAATCCAATTTTAGCCAATAAATACTTTAAACGTGCCTTATTTCTGTTGTTGCGTTCGCCATTTCTGTCAAAGACACGAATTGCAGCTTCAACGAAAGGAATTAACTTATCCGCTTCTAAAAATTCAAAAGCAGTTTGAGCAAAAAATGGTTGCGCACCAAGTCCACCTCCAACTAAAACTTTGAATCCTCTTTTACCGTTTTCAATTCGAGGTATAAATCCGAAATCATGAATGAAAGTTAAGGCATCGTCTTCTTCAGTTGCACTAAAAGCCATTTTGATTTTTCTACCCAACTCTTGCGCAAAAGGTTTTCTTAGAAAATAACGAAACACAGCATCTGCATATGGACTTACATCAAATGCTTCGTCAGGATTTACTCCGGCACTTGGGCTAGCAGTTATATTTCTTACCGTATTTCCGCAAGCTTCTCTTAGAGTAATGTTATCTTTTTCTAATTCTTCCCACAATTGTGGCGTATCATCTAATGAAACATGATAGATTTGAACATCTTGACGAGTTGTTAAATGTATCAAACCATCACTATAGTTATCTGATATTTCAGCAATTCTATTTAGTTGTTGAGTCGTTACTTTACCAAATGGTAATTTAATTCGCACCATCTGAACACCTTGTTGACGTTGACCATAAACTCCTCTTGCCAAGCGCAAAGCACGGAATTGATCATCCGAAATCTCCCCCTTTTTATGTGCGGAAATTTTTTGAGCCAACTCGAGAATCTCCTGTTCTACAATTGCTTTGTTGTTATCTACAACTTGTTCTTGTTCGTGTCTGAAAGAATACATATCAGTTTGCTTGTTGTAATAAGTAATACCAATCTTCGTGAGATAAATCAATCAATGATGCAGTTGCAGCATTCTGAATTCGATGTTTTTCTAACGATCCAATCAATGGTAGAGCACCTAATTTTTGTAGCCATGAAACAGCAATTTGTTCCACATTTGCATGGTATTTCGCTCCCACTTCCTGTAAAGCTCTTCTTAAACGAATTACTTGATCTTCTTTTCCTTCCAGGATTCTTCCATTTGCTAAAGGTGAGCTTGCGATAGGTCGACTGTATTGTTCTTTTATGAAATCAATTCGACCATCTTTCAAAGCAGATACTTCCAACAGGTTGAAATCTAACTGATTTGCAATAATCGGTTGATTCAAAGATTGAGAAAGTAAACGTTGTTGAAACACATTGAATCCAGACAAACCAAAGTGTTTCACTTTTCCAGCGCGTTGTAATTTCAATAAAACTGAAGCCGTTTGTTCGAATTGGTATAAATAGTCGACTTGTTCTAAAACAACAATATCGAGGTAATCTGTATTCAGTTTTTGAAGTGTTTCCTCCACTTGTTTTTGAATGTTCTGTGGTCGTAAATCCGGATAAAACCCTTCTCTTCCTGTACCTTCAAATTCAGACAAACCGATTTTCGCGCTCAAAACCAAACTATCTCTTCGCTGTGAATTTG
>JBKDZA010000020.1:0-1205 GCA_046308455.1 Fluviicola sp. | reverse complement strand
AGCATCCCCCCAAACAGGATCACGTTAGTAATCCTACTTTTTAAATTAAATCAAATTAACCGTATGTTTGAATGAGTGGGAAAATAAAAAAAGACCGTAAAGCTTGAAAAGCTTAGGCTTTGAAATTTTTCTTTAGCATCCCCCCAAACAGGATCACGTTAGTAATCCTACTTTTTAAATTAAATCAAATTAAACCGTAGGTTTAAATGAGTGGGAAAATAAAAAAAGACCGTAAAGCTTGAAAAGCTTGGGCTTTGTGATTTTTCTTTAGCATCCCCCAAAACAGAATCTCGTTAGTAATCCTAATTTTTTAAATTAAATTATCCGTAGGTTTAAATGAGTCGAAAATAAAAAAACGCCAGTTTAAACTGACGTTTTATTTCATGTATAGTAGTAATTTAGCTGGTCATTAAACTCAGTGTTGCGTCTGCTTTTGTAAGTGATTTAGCGTTAACACACAAAACTGGAATATTCTTTGGATTAAGTATTAAATTTTGAACGAATTTCTCAAAAACAGGCATCATTGCATCCGAAAAATAAGTTGTTGCTATTAAGTTTGCTCCTATCTTTTCAGAATAACTTAAAATAAAATCCATGAATTCAGATTTTGAGACATTGACTATTTCAAAGTGATGCTTGATTTTATTATCTACTAAAAAGTCATTAATCAAAATCACATTTGTGTTTTCTTTACGCTTTAGAAATGAATCTTCATGTATACGACCGACTAAATGAATCTCAGCATTGAACAATTTTGAAAATTTAGCTGCGTATTTTAAAACTTGAATGCTTTTTCTTTCGATTGAAATCGGCATTACAATTTTCTTTAAATCAGTTAACCCACTACATTCTTGTAGTATTATAAATGGTACTGAAGAGTTTTTAATTACTTTCACCGCTTTACTTCCAAACAATTTCTGCATAATGTCTACTCCATGTGTACCCATTATAACTAAATCAGCATCGTGATAATCTGCAATTTTTCCAATATCGGTTAAAACGGTACCAACAGAAACGTGTGAGGAAATACTAACATTCTCAGGATGACTTAAGGTTTTTAGATATTCTTTTAATTGCACTTCTTTCACATATACTTCTTCTGCTTCATCAACAATGTGAACAATGTAGATTTCTCCACCATCATGTGCAGCAAATTGAATCGCTTGTGTAAGCGCATTTTCTGTAATAGAAGTAAAATCGAACGG
>JBKDZA010000019.1:0-15693 GCA_046308455.1 Fluviicola sp. | reverse complement strand
AAATTATCAATTGAAAATTGAAAAATGTCAAAGGGTTTTTTCATAATAATGAAGTCAGTGAAAACATTTAAATCGATTGTATTTATCTGAGTGAAACTCTGAATCTTTCATTAAACTATTCCATCATTCGAAATCCGATATTCGTCATTTTTTTAAAACGCCACGGCGCAATGACGCAACGATATAACGCAAAGTTGAATTAAGTATAAATTTACCACGAAGATCACTAAGAACACAAAAAAATGTAAAATTAAGAATACAGAATGAAGAGAGGTTGAGCTAGTTGAAGCACAATCTTTGATTCAAAACTTTTCGTTATTCGCTATTCGTCATTCGATATCCGAAATCCGAAATCCGAAATCCGATATTATTTGAATGAAGTGAATTTATTGAATTAGTTTAAAGTCCAAATAGCTGCATTCAAACAGGTTGCGAAACTTACCCAAAGGAAATATGGAATAAGTAAATATGCAGCAAACTTATTGATTCTGTAAAATGCAATTATGGTCACTAAAATCAATACAAGTAGAATCGAAATATCTACTAGTGCCCATCCAATTTGATGTTGATTGAAGAAAACAAAGGACCAGGAAAGATTAAAAATAAACTGAACGATAAAAAGTGTTATGGCTGTTTTCTTTTTTGTGTGTTTTGAATGCCAAATCAAAGCTAATGCGATTCCCATAGTGAGGTATAAGAATGACCATGCTGGACCAAACAACCAATTTGGTGGATTCCATGCTGGTTTATTCAGAAAAAGATACCACGATTTTATCTCAGAAATTGTACTAAAACCACTTGAAATCCCTAGGATTAAACAAAGTGAAGCACAAATTAGAACTTTTATACTTAAGCTTTTCATACAATTCAACTATTTCTGTAAATATAAAGCAATTGGATGGAATAAAAGTTTCCTAATCATAAAAAAGGGTGTCTCGAAAATCGGACACCCTTAGCTTCTAAACTCTTGGAGAGAATTATTTTCCAGCTTTTAAGTTTACGTTTAATTCAAAATCAATTTTTGGACTAACGTGTTTGTTTTCTTCACCTGGTTTTGTACTTGGTGTAAATCCAGGAATTCCTAATGGAGAAAAATCAACTGTGAATTTTCCAGCCATTGTTAAATCAGTTTTATTTTTTGTAACAGTTACTGGGAAAGAAACAGGTAAATCTTTACCAATTAAGTTCAATGTTCCTGTTGCTGTACCGTTTTCGATTTTAGTAATTGTTACTTTCGTTTCAGGCATTTCCATGTAGTTAAAGAAATCTGCAGATCCTAAGTGACCGTATAAACCATCAGCACCTTTGTCTTTTGGTAATTCACTTTTCATTGTTTTCAAGTTAACAACAAAACTCGCTGATTTTAATAGGTCGCCAGTGTATTCCATTTTACCTGAAGTGATGTCAACTGTTCCGAAATGTCCGTGTGATTTGTCTGCTGCTTCACCTTTCCACATCAACTCAGACTTTCCTTTTAATACATAAACATTTCCTTTTTTAGGTTTTGCTATTTGGAATGAAACCAATGCCAATGTAACTACTGCTACTGATGCAATTAATACTTTTTTCATTTTTTGTGTTTTTAAATATTTTTATTTCGGCAAATATACCATTTAATTACCATGGTGAGTAAAATAAATTAAAATTTAACAACTTTTTAGTTTTTATCCCTTGTTTAAAAAATACGTTTCCAAGGTTTTAAAACGGTAATCAAAGATTTGTTTCACTTTTTTATCTACAAACAATTTCCCTGCAATCCAACCGAGAAAGGACTTTCCGATGTCGTAATGCAAAATATCTGTCATTAAAACGCCACCATCAACTGCTTCGAAATGGTGTTCGTGGTGCCAAATGTTGTATGGTCCTTTTCGTTGTTCATCGACAAAAAACTGATTTTCTTTGATATGCGTAATTTCAGTACACCAATTCAACGGAATGTTCAACATTGGTTTGATTTTGTAAGTAATGATCAAACCTTCATACATGCGCTCTGGCAAAGGCGACGTAATTTTAAACACCATGTCTTCTGGAGTTACTTCATTCAAATTTTTTGGTGTTGCGAAAAAGTCCCACGCCTTCTCAAGAGAAATTGGCAAAATTTGTTTTTGTTCGAGTCGTTTCATTGTTTGAATTATCTGTTCTTACTTAACAAAATCAATCATAATAAGTTCTTCAAAAAAGAAAATTGAAAACAATTACCGATTATATTTTTTAGATTTCCTTACCTTTATCGAATGATTAAGCAACTTCAAAATTTCATCAATGGTAAGTATGTCGACCCTGTAAAAGGAAATTATATCGATAATTATGAACCAGCAACTGGAAAAGTCTATTCCCACATTCCAAATTCAACGGAAGAAGATGTTTTATTGGCTGTTGAAGCAGCAAAAAATGCTTTTCCGATTTGGTCTTCTTATTCTGCTTCAAAACGTGGAGAAATCTTACAAAAAATTGCGGATGGAATTGAAAAGAGAATGGATGAATTTGTTGCTGCTGAATCACGTGACAATGGTAAACCTTTGAGTTTAGCTGCACATGTAGATATTCCGCGTGCGGTTTCGAATTTCCATTTTTTCGCAACTGGAATTGAACATTTTGCTTCGGAAGCACATTACATGGAAGGTGAAGGAATCAATTATACCACACGTAAACCTATCGGAATTGTTGGATGTATTTCTCCGTGGAACTTGCCTTTGTATTTGTTTTCTTGGAAAATTGCTCCAGCTTTGGTTACGGGAAACTGTGTAATCGCAAAACCTTCTGAAATTACTCCATACACAGCTTATTTATTAGGAGAAGTCATCGCTGAAAGCGGAATGCCTTCTGGAGTTTTGAATATTATTCACGGAACGGGACAAAGTGTGGGTGATGCAATTACCTGTCACAAAGACATCAAAGCAATTTCATTTACTGGTGGAACAAAAACGGGAGAACATATTGCTCGAGTTGCTGCTCCAATGTTTAAGAAACTATCATTGGAATTGGGCGGAAAAAATCCAAATATCATTTTCGACGACTGTGATTTTGATGAAATGTTGAAAACAACTTTACGTTCTTCGTTTGCAAATCAAGGTCAAATTTGCTTGTGTGGTTCGCGTATTTTCGTTCAACGTGGAATTTACGACCAATTCAAAACAGCTTTCGTAGAAAAATTGAAATCACATACTGTTTCATATCCAAGTGATCCGAATGCGCGCATGGGAGCTTTGGTTTCAAAATCGCATTTAGAAAAAGTCTTATCTTATGTTGAATTGGCAAAAGAAGAAGGTGGAACGGTACTTTTTGGTGGAAATCAAGTTCACTTAGACGCACCTTATGATGGCGGATATTACATGCAACCAACTGTCATTGAAGGCTTAGCATACGATTGTCGAACAAATCAGGAAGAAATTTTTGGTCCAGTTGTCACGCTTACACCTTTCGATACAGAAGAAGAAGTGTTGATGATGGCAAACAGTACGCAATACGGTTTGAGCGCAACCATTTGGACCAATAACTTAAAGAAAGCACACAGAGTAGCTGATAAAGTAGACGCAGGAATCGTTTGGGTCAACGCTTGGTTGGTGCGCGATTTACGTACACCATTTGGCGGAGTAAAAGCATCTGGAGTTGGTCGTGAAGGTGGCTGGGAAGCTTTACGTTTCTTTACGGAAGCGAAGAATACGTTTATAAAGTATTGATTTAAATTTAGTTTTATGAAATTATCATTTAATATGAATATTGTTCAGTTGTAACTGGATTCAACGCTACTAAATGATTTTTTTCTAATTTTTTACAATAGAATAAAAGAAGTATTAGTGAACATAATACTATATATTTCAAACACATAAACTAATAGTTAACATTATATATAAAATCTTCACCAGAATTTATATAAATTGTATCGTAAATAATATCAGTAATTCCATTTCTAGTAACTTCCCATCTATAATATCTATATCCCATAGGCACATCAGAGAATTGAGATTGTAAATATGAATAACAACCTGAACCTTCTTTTACTGGATTTGTTCCAAAATATGATTCATAGCCCGCAGATGATCCTATGTGGAACAATTTAAAAGTGTCTGTTGCTCCTAAACAATTTACATTATTTATATTCAATTTAATATTTCCACAAGGAGCAAATTCAAAAGTAAACTTTCCATCATCATAAGGGCTGTCCAAATACATTTGAATACTCTTATTGTAGCACGTATTATCAGGCTCCTCAACCTTGATCATATAAGCATGTTTTCGATTCAATTTAATTGAAAAAATAGCCTCACCATTTGAATTCAAGGTTCCTGTTTTAAGTGTTGTATTTTCTTCATCATTTGAAGTGGTCTTTTGCTGAACCAAATAAAAAGTTAAACCTGCATAATGTTCTCCTGTAACTGGATTCAATGCAACTATGTGAATATTCTCTTCTTTTTTACATGAGAATAGGAAAACTAGTAAAGTTACAACAACTAATTTTTTCATTAATAATTCATGTCAAAAGTTGCGGAACTACCTTCTGTTAAATAAATACTATCTTTAAATGAAGTAACTACACCACCACGATCTACTGTCCATTCATAAATACGCCAACCTGAAGGGACTTTAAAAAACTCTGGAGATAAATATGAATAACATCCTACTCTATCAGTAGACCAACTTTGAAAATCTGTATAGTTATATCTAGACCTAAAATTCATAATATCCGAAGCACCCTGACAGTTTGTATTATTAATATTTAATTTAATATTTGTACAAGGAGCAAATTCAAAAGTAAACTTTCCATCTTCATCATAAGGACTGTCCAAATACATTTGAATACTCTTATTGTAACACGTGTTTTCAGGTTCTTCAACTCGAATAACATAAGCATGTTTTCTATTTAACTTGATAGAAAAAATCGCTTCTCCATTTGAATTTAACGTTCCTGTTTTAAGTGTTGTATTTTCCTCACCATTTGAAGTTGTCTTTTGCTGAACCAAATAGTAGGTTAAACCTGCATAATGTTCACCTGTAACTGGATTCAATGCAACTATGTGAATATTCTCTTCTTTTTTACATGAGAATAAAAGAAGTAATAGTGATATAATTAATCCATTTTTCATAATACAATAATTTTAAAAGTCTCATTAATTCCACTAAAACGAAGTAAATAAGATCCTGATTAAAATTTATCTGGATGAATAACAATCATTAAAAGATAAATGGATTGCTTTTTTACACCAGTTTAAAATTTAGTTCTATTTTATGTATTTCATTAATTCATTTTTTCTTTTATCATATTCTTCTTGAGTTATGATTTGAAGATCCAATTTTTCTTTTTCTTTTTTCAATTCAAGAATTGCTTCATCACTTGTCATTCCTTTACCAATGAGTTCTTTAGTTTTTAAAGCATTTTCAAACTCAAAAGTGTACCCTCGTCCGAAAAACCCTAAATGTGTGTACATTTTCACAAAATATCCAGTACTGCTGTTACCTAGTACTGTGAAACCTGCTATTTTAACTACTTGACCACTGCAACCAACTCCTAGCTTACCATCATTACTTGAACAATAGCAAAAAGAATTATTACAAGCAGAATATGGTAAGCCAATTTTAATTTTATCTCCTGCTTTATAAATCTCACCATCAGAAGCTAGATAAGATGAATAAGTCGCAAATATTTTATCAGGTTTTTTTAATTCACCATATTTTAGTTCTTGTGATATGCAATTAAGACTTGATAAAAAAACAAAAGTCAAAATAAATAACTTACTAATTCTTCTAAAATTCATGAGCATTGATTTATTACTTACGTGTACCAAGGGAAGTATTGGTGGAAAAACATTAAATGTATTCAAATGTATATTATTTCACATAATTATATACATAAAACGTGATTTTTTTAAATTATTTTATTGTTACAAACTTCATTTTTATTTACTTCCAAAAAAGCTTCATTCTGCTTACGCTTCCAAATGTATGCATCGAGAATGTAATGTACGATTTGTGGCATGATTAAAAGCGGGACGATGATGGCCAAGACCATTTCGTTTTCAAATGCGCGGGTTCCTGAATAGGCCCAGCCGAAAATTTCGCCCTTTTCGCGGTTCACAAATAAATCCCAAAGGGATTCTTCGAAATATGCAAGTGAGAATAGAATTAAATAATACAAAATGATTCCCCAACGTTTTGTAACAGCCTTTAGAATACTAGTACTTTTTGGGTTCACTAATTTAAGTTCACTGATCCACACTAAAGCGAAATATGGAATTCCATGTCCGAGTACATTCACAACTGAAAAAACAAAATCGTTATTGAAATATACAATTGAAATGTAATACGAAAAGCCTGTACTCAAGGTCAATAAAATGCGCGGAAAATTGATTTTTTGCATGCGTTTTAATCGAAACTCAACAAAAAGATAAAGTCCAACTGTAACAAAGAACAAAACGTGGAATACATTACTTAAAGTCTTACTTTCAAAATAGAAGAAATCGTTTTTTGTCATCCAATTAAAGTTCAATTCACCACGTGTGTGCCAAATTAAAATTGGTAGAACGGTCATCGCATAAATACAATAATTCAAAAACCACTTTTCCCAAGATTTAGCTTGACATTTTCTGGAATACAGTCGAAAGAAACCGTATTGTTGTCGAATAAAATGCCAAACTGCGAAGTAGGTAACACAAGTCCAGAAAAACGTCGAACTTAAACTGTAAACCAACATTCCAATCATCCAAACTGCTAGTGGAGCTAATTTCATTTTCAATTCATGCTGCTTCCATGCTTCAGGTTTTAGGTACGTTTTATAAATCGTAGCATACACATGACTTACGTCAACTGCAAGCACAATCCACAACCACACCCAAGGGAAAATATCCGTTGTTTGTTGCTTCAGAAAATCCGATGGAATCAGAAAAATAAAAAGAGGTGGAATCGCCATTGGAGCAATGATCCACAGCAAGTCAAATCGTTTATTTTCAATCCACGTATTCATTTCAATTGCCATTCGTTAAAAATTCAACTGCCATTCTTCCTTGATCAAAAGCTTCTTCAAAAACGGAATAACTCGCGTAATCTGTATGTGCCAATTGAACGCGTTTCGCTTTGTTTTTCTGTTCTAAAAAGTCTCTGTATTTTTGGTAACTTCCTTTGTATGGAGTAACCATTCCATGTCCCCACGAATGAAAAATCATTTCATCGATATATTCTTCGATACTCGGATGTAAACTTTTCAATTCATCCAAAACGATTTGTTTTTTCTCAGCTTCAGTCATTGAAAACAAGCGTTTTCGCTCTAAATCTGGGTGTTGTGAATCCAATGCCAAGTATACAGAAAACAAAAAGCGCTCTTGATGCTGAATAAATTTTTGATGCGTATTGGAAATGTAACCCAAACCTTTGGTTCCAAATTTCACATTGTCCCAAGCAAGAGGAAAACCTTCACTTTCGGGTAATTTATTTAAGGAAACCGCCGCAACAAACCAAGGATGGTGTTGGATTCCAGAAAATAGTTCAACTGGCCAATATGGCGAACATAAAATGTGTTTGTTGACATAAGAAGGCAAGGCTGAAATACACTTTTTTGTTTTGTAAATCGTTTTTTTATCAGAAATACAATCAGTTGTGTAAACCAATACCTCATCATTTTTCTCAATAATTTGATGAACCAATTGATTGTTTTGCGTTTTACTTTTTGAGTATTTCGCCAGTTTTTTGACTAGGAAATTATTTCCTTCAGGCCATGTCATCACACTTGTTGGATCAGATAAAGCTGGTTTCGCTTTTCTCCCAGCGAAATAATGGATTCCTGCCCATGCTGAAACTACAGAAGAACCTGCTCCATAATCATCGCGACAACAATAATCCAAAAACCAGCGCAATTCTTTCGATTTAAAATCGTGATCGTCGAGCCATTTATTAAAAGTTATTTGGTCTAATTCCAGCAATTCTTCCGAATGCTCACTTGTTGAAAGCGGAATACTAAAGATATCTTTTCCCGATACAGATTTCTTGTGTTTCCATTCTTTCATGGCTTCCAAAAAATGTTCAATTTCAACTTTCACTTCTTTAGTAATTCCATATTCGGGTACTAAACCTTCTTGGAAATTCCCGCGATACAACAAACGTTCGTCGGGAGCGTGAACCAAATGTTCTTCTGAGTAAACTAAGCCTTTTTCTGTTTCTTCAGTAATTAATTTTTGCTCTTTTAGAAATTCAATTAAATGGATATTACTTGGATTTGGCAAAGAAAGATAATGTGCTCCCAGTGGAAATTTGTTTCCTTTTGTTTGTGAAACAGCTGCATTTCCTCCTAAATGTTCATTCATTTCAAGAAGAACGTAATCTTTTATGTTTTGCTTTTCTAGAAAATATGCACTTGACAAACCAGAGACACCACCACCAACTATAATAACTTCTTTTTCACTAATTTCAACTTCTGAAAAATCCTTTTCATTGAATGCTTTTCGCAAGCGATGTCCTCTCAAATGCAACGGTAAAAGCGAACGCAAGGGATAAGAAAACGATTTATCCGAAGAAAGCAAGACTGCAGGAGTCAAAATTGCTCCAGCACCCAAAACTCCAACAAGTCTTAAAAAGTTTTTTCTATTCATCTCAATCGAATAATTGATCCCATTCTTTTTCAAAAATTGGTATCAGCAATTGGTTTTCCAATCTATTGACTTTTTTGTCTTTCACCTGCATATCAAGTGGAAAGACACGCATATTTTTGAACTCTTTTGCCGAATAGAATTTTAAATTCTTAGGTAATTGATGCGTTTTTATTTGCGTTAAATCTTGTCCAAAAAGAATGTAGCCCCATTCGCCAAAACTCGGTACGTAGGAATGGTATGGAATAGTATTTAAATATGCTGCTTCCATTGTAGAATTGATACACCAAAAAGATTCTTTTGCATACAATGGTGAAGTACTTTGCATCACAGCAACCGTATTTTCGTCCATTACATTTTGAACGGTACGAAAGAAAGTTAAGGTAAATAATTTACCTACTGAATAATTAGATGGATCAGGAAAATCGATAATAATAGCGTCGTATTTTTGTTTTTGATGGCGCAACCATTCGAAGGCATCCGCATGAACAACTTTTAGCTTTTTACTTTGTAAAGAATGATCATTCAAACGATTAAACGCAGCGTTATTTTTGAAAATCGAAACCAGTTTTGGGTCTAAATCAACTAAAGTTATGGATTCAACGCTATTATATTTTAATACTTCTCTCACAGCAAATCCATCTCCCCCACCTAAAATCAGTACTTTCTTCGGGTTTTTGACTTGTGATAAAACAGGGTGAACCAAGGATTCGTGGTAGCGGTATTCATCGCGAGAATTGAATTGCAAATGGTTATTTAAAAACAAAGAAAATGCATTTCGATCTCTCGTAATTACAATGCGTTGGTACTTTGAGTTAGTTGCATAAAGTATGTTTTCTCGGTAAATTTCTTCTTCGCTGTATCGTGTAATTGCAGGTGTAAACACGAACAATATACACAAGAAAAATCCTATTACTAGACCTTGAGTGAAGAGTTTTTTTCGGTGTTTGAGTTCAGCGCGAAAGTAGAAAATAATGTAAAGTGCTAGACCAACATTGAACAAACCAAAAAGCAAAGACGTTCGATTTAAATTCAAGTAAGGCACGAGAATAATTGGAAAGGCAAGCGAGGCAAGAAGTGCTCCAATGTAATCAAAAGTAAACACATCAGATACTAAATTTCTAAACTTGACTTTGTCTTTCAAAATCCGCATAATCAACGGAATCTCTAGCCCAACAAATATTCCAGTTAAACTGATTAATCCATATAGAATGACTCTAAAATAGGGACTTCCACCAAAACTCAAGAAAAGAATGATAGAGGTCGTACCACCCACTAAACCTGTCAACAATTCGATTTGAATGAAGACATCCAATTCATTTTTTCGGATAAATTTTGACAAGTAAGAACCAATTCCCATTGCAAAAAGGTATGTTCCAATGACTGTTGAAAATTGGGTTACTGAATCGCCTAATAAATAACTGGCCAATGTTCCAGCAACGAGCTCATATATGAGTCCGCAGGTTGAAACAACGAAAATTGTAAAAAACAGTAAATAGCGCATATATTAATGCATTGCCGAAGCAATAATAATAGCCATTGCAAGAATAAATGCTGAAGCCATCATTGCAACTGCGGTATTATTCTTCTCAATAACTTCTTTCCACAATTTTTGAGGTGTAATTTTTTCAACGATAAAAAATGTAATTACTAAAACAGCTATTCCCAAAAGAGAAAATACCACTGATGCAATTACATGATCGAAAAGAATAGATAAAATCATTTGTTCTTGTATTAGTTAATTATTTATGGTGTATTCCTTGATGTGTATCAACGCCGTTGAACTTTTCGCCATAGTCGTTTCTGAAGATTCTTTTTCCAAGAAAAGTTAAGACGAAAAACACTGTCAACACACTTGCAATATAGATGTAATATCCTTTTTTCATACTATCCAAATAAGGTATCAATTTGTCCTGTTCTAACCCGCTCAAAACTTCTGTGGAAAAAGAAGAGAATAATTGAGATTCCTATTAGTGTGAACGCTAAAAAATAAAAATTCCATGAAGCAGAATGACTTCTATTCAATAGAACTGTAAAATTTGATTGTAAAATGCTAGGAGACGCATAAACTTTAGTACGTAAATGGTATTTTCCAGGTTTAACTGAAGATAAATGAAGAGGTGTTTCTATACTTCCTTCTTCCCAAGAATAGCCATTATCAACTCCACTCCAACGTTCTAAAGCCGCAGTAAATTCGCGTTCTTCACCAGTTGATTCATTGACTAACGAAAATACAAATTCTGCCCATTGATTGTCCAAAGCACCCATGTACACGTTTCCTTCAAGCATGTAATTCGGGATATCGTCTGTTATGGTAAAACTTTCAGAAACAAATTCATTTTTTGTATCACCTACAGTTCCATCATTGTATTCATATGTATCAAAAACCACTTGGTTATATCCACAACTTGATTCATAAAACACATTAAATACCAACATGATAGCAAACAACACTAAGTTCACAATAGCAAATCGCTTTGTGTTTAAGCCATACATGAATGGCATTCCCATTCCGTAACCTTCTCTCTTTTCTTGAAGAATTTCTGGCTTATTGAAAATCTTCGCAACTTTTTTTCGCGGAATATGGTTTCCATGAAAAGCTGTTTGCTCGTTATTACTATTCAGTTCTACACTTAAAACGTATGGTGGACAAGTAAAATCCGCAAATTGAGAAGTTCTTTCCTTTTGAACGTCATAGTTCAATTCACCGACAAAATATGATTGATGTAATTTGTATTGAATAAAAAATCGGTATTCACGACCTTCATAAGTAATACTTTCGGGAACCTTAGAAGAAAAATCTATTTTTTTATCGAGTTGAATTTCATCCTTTATCCACGTGTAACTCCCATAACTTCTATTTAAAAAAGAAACTTTCCCCTGTGAATCAACGATTGAATATTCGGTCCATTTATCGGTTGCATTTCTTAAATTCCGCTTAGAAGTAATCCCTACAATTTTGAATTTTTTACCCTCAAATTCACCTATGTCACCTAATTTAAAATCAGCTGAATGCAGTTTATTATCGGTTCTTTCAGAATACGAATTGTCTTTTTCGTTGTTGATTCGAGTACACGATTTACACAAAAACAAATGTAGTTTATCCTCCAAGTAACTCTCGAAGGTTTCAGAACAACTTTTACAGCTTACAATGCGTTTTTTAGATGAAAACAAATTTAGATCTGAGGAATTCATGTAGTTCAAAGATACTTTTTTCAAAGATATTTCTAACAAGCAGGTCAAAAAAAGAAAAAAATAGTTCAAAAAACAGTTATTTACTATCTTTGCGGCACAAAATTTTTAAGCTATGGCATCCATTTCAACGTATGATTTTTCAGGAAAACGCGCTTTAATTCGTGTAGATTTTAATGTTCCATTGAACAAAGAAACGTTTAAAGTAAACGACGATACGCGTATTCGTGCTGCAATTCCTACAATTAAGTTCATTCTTGAAAAAGGTGGAAGTGTTGTGTTGATGTCACATTTAGGTCGACCGAAAGATGGTGCTGATCAAGCTTATTCATTGCGTCACATCGTTTATAAAATCGAAGAATTGTTGGGAAAACCAGTAAAATTCTCTTCTGATTGTATTGGAGCAACAGCTTTAGAAATGAGTGCTACTTTGAAACCAGGCGAAGTATTGTTGTTGGAAAACGTGCGTTTCTACAAACAAGAAACTGCTGGAACAGATAGTTTTGCAGCTGAATTAGCGAAACACGGCGATTGCTATGTAAACGATGCGTTCGGAACTGCACATAGAGCTCACGCCTCAACAACAGTTGTAGCAAATTATTTCCCAAATGATAAAATGTTCGGTTTCTTGTTAGAAGCAGAAATCAGAAGCGTAGATAAAGTATTGAATTCTACTGAAAAACCTTTAACTGCAATCGTTGGTGGTGCGAAAGTTTCTTCGAAAATCACGATCATCGAACGTTTATTAGAAACCGTTGACAACCTAATCGTTGGTGGTGGAATGGCATACACCTTCGTGAAAGCTAAGGGTGGAACAGTTGGAAACTCTTTGGTGGAAGACGATTACCTAGCAACAGCAAATGAAATCATCGCGAAAGCAAAAGCAAAAGGGGTGAATTTATACATTCCAACGGATACTTTAATTGCGGACAAATTCGACAACAATGCGAGTACACAATTGGTTCCAATCAACGCGATTCCAAGCGGATGGATGGGATTAGATGTAGGACCTGAAACAATTAAAGCGTGTTCTGAAATCATCGAAAATTCAAAATTGATTTTGTGGAATGGCCCAATGGGAGTGTTTGAAATGTCGAACTTCCAAAAGGGAACACTTGAAGTGGCAAATGCAATCGTTCGTGCAACTGAAAAAGGAGCATTTTCATTAATTGGTGGTGGTGACTCTGTTGCTGCAATCAATCAATTTGGTTTGGCCGACAAAGTAAGTTATGTTTCTACTGGTGGTGGCGCGATGCTAGAGTATTTAGAAGGCATCGAACTTCCAGGTATCAAAGCTATAAATCATTAATTCTATACTTCGTTATTAAAAAAATCCATTTTCCTCATCCCGACTAATTCGGGACTTCGGAAACAACTATTTTGAATGCCTCGTATAGAATTAATTTGGTCCATTTTCAAGCTATAAATTTGATTTTGAAAATTACATCTTCAATATTTCTAATACTATCATTTCTCATTAGTTGTGAAAATGGTAAAGTAGAAAACTATAAGAAAAAAGAAGATAGGGTTTACTTTCCTCATACAATTCATGCAAAAAACAATATTGATTGTAAATATTGTCACAATCAAGAAAAAAGTTCAAAGAAGAATGAAAATGTTTGTTTGGATTGTCACAAGCAGATTAAAGCTAAATAATATCTCTATTTTAAACTAATTCAAACCTTCGTTGTACCGAAAGTAAATTTCCATTTATGGAAATCGATTAAACTTTGCATCTTTGTGATGCATACAAATGTGTATACTATGAATTTCAAACCTCTATTCGTCTTATTGGCGCTATCTACAACTGCATTTTCCCAAAAGGAATCGAAAGAATACGCAGCTATTCAAAAAGTGACCGTTTTCAAAAGTGGTGCGCAAGTTCAACACAGTAAAAAAGTGAACTTGGGTTCTGGAAAACAAACATCGTGTTTGAAAAATTAACCGACTTCGTGGATCCGAATTCAGTTCAGTTAAAATGTTCAGAAAACGCAACAATTTTAAGTATTCGCTTGCGCAAGAACTTCGACGATGTATCGATTCAAAAGCAAGATGTTGATAAATTGAATGATAAACGAAAAGTCTTAGAAAACGAAGAACAAAAACTCCGTGACGAATACTACGTATTGCTAAAAGACGAAGAGATTTTGAACTTAAACAAACAATTCGGAAGTCAGCAACAAGGGGTGAAAATCGCTGAATTGAAAGAAGCTTCGACCTTTTTTCATGCAAAAAACACTGAAATCCGTGTTCGAAAAGCGCAATTGGAGGACGAAATCGAAGCAATCATTCGCAAAATCAATACGATTGAACAAGAAATTTCTACACGTAGAAGTTTGCCTGTGATCAATTATACGGAGATCGAAGTAGAATTAGAAGTTCAAAAAGCGGGTGAAACGAACTTTGAGTTTTCTTACATTACTCCAAATGCTTCGTGGAAACCGTATTACGACATGCGCTCATCCGGAATTGGTTCGCCAATTTTATTGGAAGCAAAAGGTTTAGTGACACAAAATACTGGAATCGAATGGAAAAACATCAAATTGGTACTTTCCACAAATGATCCGTACGACAACACACAAGAACCGTTGATTTCACAGTGGAATTTGAATTATTACACGCCAGTTCCGCAACGACAAATCGTTCAACGAGTACGTCCAGTTTACGATTACTCAGGTGAAGTGATTCATGGAGAAGTCTTGGATCAAGTGACAGGTGAGCCTTTGGCCTTTGCTAAAATCGCGATGAATTCGAACCAAAGCAATTATGTGATGTCAGATATTTCTGGAAAATTCAGCTTTACAGTTCCACGAAATGAACAAGGATTCCAAGTTTCGTATTTGGGTTACACTTCACAAGGTTTGTCAATCAATTCGCCTTATGTGAAAATCGCTTTGTATCCTGAAGATGTAGCAATGGAAGCTTTACCTGAATCTGATTATTGGAGTGGAAATGGTGAAAGTTTAGAAGCTGATGAAGTACAAGTAACTGCATATAGAATACCTGGGGTTCAATCTACGATTACAAGGGAAGATATTAAAAGAATGCCTAAAAGAAAGGTTAAAAGTGTGGCTGCAACCGTTGGAGGAGTTAATCAAGAATTCTACAATACTCCAATTGCAGCAGCGCAACAAAAAGACTTGCGCATGGAATACGTGATTGAAACGCCTTTTACGATTCCTTCCGACAACTCAGATCACCGAGTTGCGATTGCAGTATACACAATGAATGCAAATTACGAATACCATGCGGTTCCGAAATTGGACAAAAATGTTTACTTAGTTGCACAGGTGAACGGTTGGGAAAAATTGAATTTATTACCTGGAGAATCGAACTTATATTTTGATGGAACATACATCGGAAAAAGTTACGTGGATGTAAATTCTACGAAAGACACGATGAGTTTCTCTTTGGGACAAGACAAAAAAGTGTTGGTGGAACGTACACGTAGTCAAGAAATGTCGAAAACACGTTTGATTGGTTCACGCTACAAATACGATGTAACATGGGATTTCGTTGTTCGCAACAACGGTGGCGCTGAAATTCCGATGATTGTGAAAGATCACTTCCCAGTTTCTGTGAACGAAGACATCAAAGTGAAAGAAGGTGAATTTGAAGGAGCTACGAAAGAAGAAAATTCGCACATTTTAACGTGGAAATTCACGCTCAAAAAAGGAGAAACGAAGAAATTTAAGTTTGATTATTCTGTAGATTATGGCAGAAATCAACCTGTTTACTTAGAATAAATTAGAAATTATGGGAATTAAATTTATAAGTGCTTTAATTGGAAGTTGTTTTCTTTTACAAGTCAATGCACAAAACGAAACAAAGGAAAACGCTGTCATTCAACTTGTCCACATCTTGCTTTTGAATCGATACATCGTCGAAGTTCTTGCGCAGGCGAATACTCAAAATAGTAGCGTTTTCA
>JBKDZA010000018.1:0-12018 GCA_046308455.1 Fluviicola sp. | reverse complement strand
ATCTAGTTCATTTGCATTTGGATAACGACCAATAGAAAGTAATGCTTTTTCTACGCGAATAATTTCTCTTTTACCATTGGGATAGCTCAGTTCATATTCAACTTCACCATTAATGATTTCCATTCGTTCCAACTTCGAATTGTGATGAATTGTTACACCGTTTTTCTCTAAACGATTCGAAACGATAGTTGAAATATCTTCATCTTCAAAAGGTAAAATACGGTCTTGGCGGTCGATGATATATACTTTTGTTTTTCCGAAATTCGAGAAAATGGTAGCGTATTCACAGCCAATTACACCTGCACCAACAATCACTAGACTTTTCGGGTAATCGTTAATATTTTCAATTCCATCGCTGGTCATGATAATTTGCTCATCCACAGGGATATTCGGAAGTTTTCTTGGTTTACTACCAGTTGCAATTAATATGTTATCACCATAAATAATTCGTTCTTGTTGACCTTCTTGTAGAACAGAAACTTCATGTGGTGATACAAATTTTGCTGTACCACGAACATACGTCAATAAACGGTGCATTGTTTCTGTTTGTAGGAGTTTGATGTGACATGAATATTGAAATTTTCTTTCAAAAATTGCTTCATCTACTGTTGCTTGAACATCACTCCATGGAATACTGTAAGTAACGCGATCCTTTCCGCTAATAGCTTCGTTCACATTTGCTACTTTTTCAGAAATTTCCCATAAAGTTTTAGATGAAAGTGCTCCATTATAAATTCCAGCACCACCAACTTTATCTTTTTCGATTAAGCAAACACGTTTTCCAAAATCAATTGCGCGCATAGCAGCAGCATATCCAGCTGGGCCTGCTCCAATAACAATAAGGTCAAATTTTTCAATCTCCATTCAACGAATTTACTAATTCATTTGAATTTCACAAGTTTGTTTTATTTAATTTTGACAATTGAAAATATAACAATGGCAAAATCTATCAATCCAACAGAGGTTTATCAAAAGTGGGCAGCGAAAGCAAAAAAAATGAATCCGAAAAAATTAGATGATTTAATTCATTCGGAACACGTTTCTGTATTTAAAAAAACGGATTGCTTATCCTGTGCCAATTGTTGTAAAACTACTAGTCCGATTTTTAGAGATGTCGACATTCAACGAATTTCAAAGCATTTACGAACAACAGAACAAAAATTCATTGCTACATATTTGCATATGGATAGTGAGAGTGATTACGTGTTGATTAGTTCGCCTTGTAGTTTTTTAGGTGCTGACAATTATTGTTCAATTTACGATGTTCGACCTTTAGCATGTAGAGAGTATCCGCATACGGATCGTAAAAACATGTATCAACTATTAAATCTAACAATCAAAAACACAGAAATTTGTCCTGCAGTAAAATCAATACTCGACAAGTTAATTGAGAGCAAAGAATTTAAAGCAAAATAATCTACTTTTTTTACAACCTTTTATAATTTTTAGCGTCTATATTTAGTTAAACTATGCATAAATGAAAACACTTCTCTTATTAATTTCCTTAATTTCTCCAGTTTTACTATTTTCTCAGAGAGCCAAAAATGGTGATTTAACCATTACTGCGGCAAATACAGTTGTGAATTCATATACTGCATTAACAGTAAACGCAACTGTTGGAAGCACCTCAATTTCAGTTGCTTCAAACACTTTAAGTTTAACATTAGGAACTACAACCACTTCTCTAGCTGCTGGAGATTTGATCTTCATTATTCAAATGCAAGGTGCAAGTTTAGATATCAATAATACACCTGTTGTTTCATGGGGTGGAGATTATACTTTATCAAGTACAGCTATGGCTGACATAGCTAACTGGAAAAATTACGACAAAGATTTTGGAAATATTACGAATTATAACAATTGTGGTAAGTACGAAATGGCTGAAGTTAGATCAGTTAGTGGTGCAAATACCATCACATTGATGTGTGGACTAAAATTTGATTACACTGTTTCTGGTAGAGTTCAAGTTATTCGTGTCCCTCGTTTGAATAATTTAAATCTAAATGCAAATCAATCGATTACATCTCCTTCTTGGAATGGAACTACTGGAGGACTAGTCGTTTTAGAGGTTAATGGAAATGTAACTTTCGGAAATAATTCAAGAATAACAGTTACGGGAAGAGGATTTAGAGGTGGAAACCATGATTTTACAAATGGAATTACCTTAACTGGAACAGCTGGACACTTTTATTTTCCAGGTACAACAAATAATATTTATGGTGCACCAAAAGGTGAAAGTATTGGTGGAAGCACTGCAGATTATACGACTTTGTATTCTTCACGATTTGGTCGTGGAGCACCAGGAAATGGTGGAGGTGGAGGAAATAACCACAATGCCGGTGGAGGTGGAGG
Organism: Fluviicola sp.; assembly: GCA_046308455.1. Classification (GTDB taxonomy): domain Bacteria; phylum Bacteroidota; class Bacteroidia; order Flavobacteriales_D; family Crocinitomicaceae; genus Fluviicola. The sequence goes on along the minus strand of JBKDZA010000018.1, from coordinate 9,666 downwards.
TTCAAATATTGGAACTGGAACTTACACAGGGAGGGGTGTCCCTTCAACTGCGGGAAGTTTTACAACAGCATGGAATTTAGAAGATCCAACAATCGTCTCAGCACCAAGTTCTGGTGGTGGAAGAGGTGGTTATACTTTCGCAAACAACGATGCTAATGAGTTAACAGTTGGACCTGGAAATGCAGGCTGGACATTGAACGCATCAAATCCAAGTGATTTTAGAAGAGTTGAAGGTGGATTAGGTGGAAAGCCTCTAACATATGATGCAAATCGAATCTTCCTTGGCGGTGGCGGTGGAAGTGGACATGAAAACTCAGTTGTTTCAGGAGTTCCTCAAGGAGGAATTGGTGGAAATGGAGGTGGAATTGTTTTCATGACTGTCTACGGAACTATTTCAGGAACTGGTTCGATTGAAGCAGATGGTGAAAATGGTGGAAACACAAACGCTGCTAATTCAACTGCAGGAGCTGTTTCAGGAACAAAATTCGGTAATGATGGAGCCGGTGGAGCTGGTGGTGGAGGTGCAATTGTGATTTCAAATGGAACAGCAATTCCAGCTACAGTTTCTTTATTAGCAAGAGGAGGAAATGGAGGAAACAATCAAATGTCATTTGGTAATTTCTCTAGTCCTGCAACGGAAGCGAATGGACCTGGTGGAGGTGGAGCAGGTGGAATGGTTTCTTTCTCTTCAGGGACTCCAGTTCAAGCTGTTACAGGTGGAAATGCTGGAATTGTTACAACAAACAAAACTAATATCGTAGCTAACTTTAACGTGAATGGAGCAACAGGTGGAGCTTCAGGTATGTCTGGATTAGCTCAAAACTTTTTTAATATCACTGCAGCTAATGTTAACATTTGTAGTGGACAAACTGCAACTTTAACAGCAACTGTTGTTGGAACTTTACCTGTAGGTACAACTATTCACTGGTATGCAACTCAATTTGGTAGTCCAATTTCATCCGGCACAACATTTACAACTCCAACTTTAACGACAACAACAACTTACTATGTAGGAACTTGTCCTGGAACATTCAGACTTCCAGTTGTTGTTACTGTTGGTGGACCAACGATTTCAGGTACTGCTGCTATTTCAAATGCTACTTGTTCAACTGGTGGTTCAATTACGGGTTTAACTGCTAGTGGTGGTGTTCCAAGTTTAGCATATTCATGGAATTCAGTTTCTACGCCAAGTGCAAACTTAACTGGTGCGTCAACTGGTTCATATACTTTAACTGTAACTGATGGTGCAGGTTGTACTTCAACTTCTGGACCTTATACTATTGCAGGTGTTGCTGGTCCAACCATTAATACTTCAGCTGTTTCTCTTACTAATCCAAATTGTTTAGGAAATAATGGTTCAATCGCAGGAATTACAGCTTCTGGTGTTGCAACCTTAACTTATTCATGGTCAAATGGAGGAGGTTCAGCTTTAAATGCCAATAGTTTAGCAGCAGGACCTTATACCTTAACAGTTACTGATGGAAATTCATGTATTTCAACTGCAGGACCATTTACATTAACAGCAATCCCTGGACCTTCAATTAATTCGAGTGCTGTTTCTGTTACAAATACAAGTTGTGGAAATGCAAATGGTTCAATAACAGGTTTGACTGCAAGTGGATCTGGTTTGACTTATTCTTGGAATTCAGGTGTAAACACCAATTTAAATCCTACAGGATTAGCAGCTGGCTCATACAATTTAGTAGTTACAAATGGCTTAGGTTGTACAGCAAATTATGGTCCCGTATCTATTGCTGCTTCAACTTCTCCAATCGTAAATAGTGCAGCTCAAGTTATAACGAATGATCATTGTGCTCAAAACATTGGAGCAATATCTGGATTAACAGTTTCTAGTGGGACTTCACCATATACTTATTCATGGAATAGTGGTGCAAACACTAATTTAAACCCAACCAATCTTGGTGCTGGTTCTTATAATTTAGTAGTTTCTGATTTTGCTGGTTGTACAACTAATTATGGACCTGTTTCAATATCAAATATCGCTGGACCTACAATTAATTCATCAGGAGTTTCAATAACAAATCAAACATGTGTTGGAAATGATGGTGCAATTGATGGAATAACCGTTTCAGGAACAGGTACATTGACATATTCTTGGAATTTAGCTCCTGCAACGGGACCAAGTCTTTCAGGTGTAAATGCTGGAAGTTATGGATTATTGGTTGTGGATAATTTCGGTTGTCAAGCTGCAGCAGGACCATTTGTTGTTGGATCAACTGGTGGACCAACTATTAATACTGCTGGACTTGCATTAACGCAACCAACTTGTGCAAATAACGATGGTCAAATCAATGGAATCACAGCAACAGGAACAGGTTTAACATATGCTTGGACAAATACAGCACAAACTGTTATAAATCCAAGTGGATTAGGAACAGGAGCATATTCCTTAACTGTAACTGATAATTTAGGCTGTCAAGCTTCAGTAGGTCCTTTTGCTCTTTTGGCTGGTGCAGGACCTGTAATTGATGATTCAGGATTGACTGTCACTCAAGAAATATGTAGTTCAAGTAACGGTTCGATTATCGGTTTGTTTTCATCGGGTTCTGGATTAACTTATTCTTGGTCAGGTTCAAGTGCAACTTCAATTGATATTATTTCTTTAGATGCAGGTTCTTATACCTTAACTGTTGAAGATAATAATGGTTGTACAGATACTTATGGTCCAATAACAATTTCAAATTCAGCTCCTCCAGTAATTAATGGAACTCCATCTGTTGCTGATGAAAACTGTGGAAATAACGATGGTTCAATATCAGGTTTAACAGTCTCTGGTGGAGCGATTCCTTTGACTTATTCTTGGAATGGAGGAGTAAGCACAGCTTTAAATCCAATTAATTTGAATCAAGGAAATTATACGTTAATTGTTACTGATAACATTGGTTGTACAGACACTTTATCTTCTGTTGCTGTAAATGAAAATTTAGGCCCCGTTTTAAATGAGACAAACGTTACGACTTCAGATGAATCTTGTGATTTAAATGATGGTTCAATAACTGGAATTACTGCTACAGGATTAGGAACATTGACTTATAGTTGGGATAGTTCACCTGCACAAACAACTTTAAATGCAACAAATTTATCAGCTGGAAATTACACATTAACAGTTACAGATGGTTTCAACTGTTCTGTTACAACCGGAAATTATCCGATTATTGATCCAACTCCAATTACAATTGATGCAAGTTTAATTACTTTAACAAATGAATTGTGTGGACAAAACAACGGTTCAGTTAACGGAATCACTGTAAATGGAGGAACAGCTCCACTATTAATTCAATGGGATGGAAATAATTCTGCCTTAGATGTTTTCCAAGCTTTTAGTTCAGGAAATCACACGTTGATTGTTTCTGATAATTTCTCTTGTGCGGATACATTAACAATTACAATTAATGAAACTGCAGGGCCAACATTAGATACTACGAATATGGTAGTTGTAAATGAATCATGTGAAAATTTAAATGGTTCAATTTCAGGAATCGTAGCAAATGGAGTAGGTCCTTTCACTTAAAGTTGGTCAAATGTAAATAATACTCAAAACCTTATGAATGTAGCTGGTGGAGATTATGAATTAACAGTAACTGATAACAATGGCTGTGAAGTTCAAAGTGGAATGATTTCAATTATTTCAAATCCATTACCAAACGCTGATTTCTCAATTAACCCAAGTGTTGTTTTACCAAATGATTTAGTAACTTTTACAAATAATTCAACGGGAACAATCGCTCAATCTTCTTGGGATATCGAAAATTTATTGAACGATTCTTTGATAACTAATTTGAATTACACATTCTTAAGTGAAGGCGAATATGCTGTTACACTAACAATTGTTTCTACAGATGGCTGTATTGATTCATTGACGAAAATTGTAACAGTTTTTGGAGAATTGATTATTCCAAATGTTGTCACGTGTAATGGAGACGGCTCAAATGATTTATTTGAAGTTAAAAATTTGAAGCCAAATACGAAAGTAATTATTCAAAATAGATGGGGTAATAGTGTGTTTGAAACGAATGACTATCAAAACGATTGGGGAGGAAAGGATCAACACACTGGAGATAAGTTAGAAGACGGTGTCTATTTTTACCAAATACTCATTGCAAGTGGTGAAATATTCCATGGATATGTCCATTTAATAAATAAGTAGAACTTTTTTTTATTCATATCGTATATTTGTAAAAATTAAGCACATGCAATTAGACACGGTTGTAAAAAGTACTTTTATAAATACCGAACGTATTGAAAAATTAAATTCTGATTCAGGATTTACTCAAGCGGTTTTTTTGCATTTTGGTGAAGTTCATCAAGATTTTATCAATAGCTCTACACAATTAATCGAAGAAAATCTAATCTCTGCTGGAGAGAAAAAACAAACTGTTAAACGTATTTTTTCAATTCTAATTGAAGGTTTGCAGAATGTGTATATCCACGGAGAATTGTTTGAAGGACTTAAAACTGGTTTACTTCAAGTTGTTAAAAACGATGAAGCATACCGTGTAATCATGGGGAATTACTGTGATAATTCTAAGATTGAACGAATTACAAGCAATCTGAACAAATTAAACCAAATGAATGAAGATGAAGTAAAAGAGTTTTACTTGGAATCTTTAAATAATGGTTTAATTTCTGATAAAGGTGGGGCAGGACTTGGTTTTATAACTATGCGCATGAAATCTAAGTCAAAAATCAATTTTCACTTTGATAAAGTGGACGATTCGCTTTCGTTTTTCACATTCTCTTGCGATACAGAAAAATAAACGATTTATTAAAAATTCGACCAAACTGTGTTTTTTTGTGTTAGAAACTTTATTTAGAATAATTCTAATTAACTTTCCTTTTATATATTTGTAATCTAATTTTGAATCTTACAAAATGGAGCAAAGAATAAATACGTTTAAAGATTTTGACAAAGAAACAAATGAGTTGACTTGTTTAAACTGTTCATGTTCAAAGAAAAAAGAATGCTGTAAAAAGTATAAAAAGAAAGGATATCACTGTAAAAAGTGTCCAAAACTCTAAGATTCGATTAAATTTGTTCAGTGAAAACTTTCATTGTAACATTAGCTTTATCATTCTCCTTTTTGTCATTAGCTCAAAAAGTAAAACCTACTGTTTCCCTTCTTGTTAATTATCATCCAACAGATTTCTTTACAGGAGTTGAATTCAATCACAAAAAACAAACAACAATTTTAAGTTTAGGATTGCAAATTGGAATTAATCGCACGTTTTTTCAACAAAGGCTCTATCCTAAATTTCACTTTTCTATAGGAAAAGAATTAGCAATAAAGGAAAAATTTGGTTTACAGTTTTCGTTTAGAAATTCAAATTCTTATTTAAATATTAACTCACAAAATGTTAAAGCGTTTGTGTTTACCGAAGAACCAACAATTGGCGCGGGTATGTATTTCGGAGAAAAGTTTAGAGTTATCCCTTCAATTTATTGGGGATTCACATTCTTTTGGAGAAGAACCGTATCATCAACAAATAATCGGAGTAGACAAGCCTTTTTTTCACCCGAACTAAAATTTAGCTATGCGTTTTAAACTTGTTTATATCGTTTTGATTCTATTGGTTTCATGTAAAAAAGAAACGCAATCAACTACGCGAATATATGGTCACGCAGGTTTTGGTTTAAATTCAAGTACATCTATTTACAACGAAAACACAAAAGAATCCATTCAACTTTGTATTGAAACTCCAGGTACAGAAGGAATTGAAATTGACATTCAGTTTTCTTTAGATGGTTCAGCTTGGTGTTTTCACGATGTCAGATTAGATGATGAAACTAATTCAACTGGTTTTATTTCAGAAAAAACAGATGAAGAATTAAGTTCAACAGAATACAAAAACGGAAATTTAAAATTGTGCAAATTGACGCAAATCCCAACAGATTTATGGGGGAAAGAATTAATTTTTGATTTACGGGAAGCGACAAAAGAAGGTGGAATTTATCACAATGATACAATTATTGATCGTTTTATTTCTGAATGTGAAATGCGATTTCCAACTTCTTCCATTGCAATTATTGTTAACACGAATTTGTTTGTGAATAAGTTCAAAGAGGTAAATTATTCAGTTTATTTTGATGCAGTTTCAGTTGATAACTACTATAATTTTGAAGGATTTACACTTTCGGATGGAATTTCAATAACAAATGAATCTATTACTGCAGAAGAGGTGAAAAACTTGCAGCTATTAGACAAAAAAGTACTTATTTTTGGAGCTAGGTCACCAAAGTATATCCGTAAAGCTTTAAAAAAGAATGCTGATATTTTTTTGGCAGATGATATTAATGCGACTTTAATTGAAAGATGTAAATGAGTAAGAAAAGTAAAAAAGAACGCGTAAACGTAGTTTATTCAACAAATCCAGATTTTCAATTTCAATTTGATGAAGATGAAGTACAAGAAACGGTTGATCCAAAAAATCAATTGTTATACGTTTCGATAGATAGAAAACAAAGAGGAGGAAAAGAAGTGACTTTAGTTGAAGGATTTATTGGGTCAGACGACGATTTAAAAGAACTTGGAAAATTGTTGAAATCTAAATGTGGTGTTGGTGGAACAGCAAAAGACGGTGAAATCATCGTTCAGGGTTCATTTCGAGATAAAGTATGTGAAATCTTAGAAAAAGAAGGTTACAAAACCAAGAAAAAAGGTGGATAATATGAAAGTAGAATTGACATCAAAAGGTGTTTCAAGATCGTAATTTTGCTAACCCTATGAAAAATAAAAAATGAAACTGATGCCAATTCAAACTTCCACATTTAAAAGTATTACAAAGTTACAATTACTTAATCAATTTTCTAACTTTATTAGTCCTTTAATTCTTTGATTTTGATTGAACTGTATAAAATTTAGATTTTACTGTAAAAATTTGTTTTAAACTTGTTGAAATCAATTCGATTATTGCTGAATTAGAAAAAAATAGAATACTATCTTTGTATCAATGGAAAAGGAAATAATATTAAATGATGAACAAGTTCAGTTGACATTGAACAGGTTGGCTTATCAGTTAATCGAAAAACACAATTCCTTTGAAGACACAGTTTTAATTGGTCTACAGCCTCGAGGAGTTTTTTTATTGGAACGAATCAAAGAAGCAATCGAAAATATCATTCAAGCGAAAGTTATTTGTGGAAACCTTGATATCACGTTTTATCGAGATGATTTCCGAAGAAAAGAAAGACCACTAATTCCTAGTGTTACAAACATTGATTTTACAATTGAAGGAAAGAAAGTCGTTTTAATTGACGATGTTTTATACACAGGAAGAACTATTCGTTCTGGTTTGGATGCACTTTTAGCGTTTGGTAGACCGAATAGCGTTGAGTTACTTGTGTTAATTGATCGAAGATTTCAACGTGACTTGCCAATTCAAGCAGATTATGTTGGAAAAACAGTCGATACAATCAATTCAGAACGCGTTTCTGTGGAATGGAGTCAAGTGGAAGAAAAAGATAAAGTAGTATTGTTTACACCAAAATAATGGAACATTTAAGTGTTGATCATTTAGTCGGAATTCGAGATTTAACTCGAAATGACATCGAATTAATTTTTAAAACAGCTGATAGCTTTAAAGAAGTTATTAATCGACCAATTAAAAAAGTTCCTTCGCTTCGCGATATTACTGTTGCGAATTTATTTTTTGAAAATTCAACACGTACACGACTTTCATTTGAATTAGCAGAGAAACGCCTTTCTGCAGATATTGTAAACTTCTCTGCATCTTCTTCTTCCGTTAAAAAAGGTGAAACTTTAATTGATACTGTAAACAATATATTAGCGATGAAAGTGGACATGGTCGTTATGCGTCATGCCAATCCAGGAGCAGCTTTATTTCTTTCTCAACGAACAAACACACGCGTTATAAATGCAGGTGATGGAACACACGAACATCCAACTCAAGGATTATTAGACGCCTTTTCAATTCGTGAAAGATTAGGAAGTCTTGAAGGGAAAAAAGTTGTAATCGTTGGAGATATTCTTCATTCACGTGTTGCTTTATCAAATATCTACACGCTTCAAAAAATGGGAGCGGAAGTTATGGTTTGTGGACCAACGACTTTAATTCCTAAATACATTGATTTGTTGAATGTAAAAGTTGAACATAATTTACGCAAAGCATTGGAATGGTGCGATGTAGCAAACATGTTGCGCATTCAATTGGAACGTCAAGATATTCAGTTTTTTCCGAGTTTACGTGAATATTCCATGCAGTTTGGATTAACGAAAGACATTCTTAATAGCTTAGATAAAGAAATCGTTGTCATGCATCCAGGTCCTATTAATCGTGGGGTTGAAATCACAAGTGATGTAGCAGATTCAAATCAATCGATCATCTTACAACAAGTTGAAAATGGAGTTGCTGTTCGTATGGCATGTATCTATTTATTGGCATCAAAAATTCGTTAATAACTCGTTCATAAGTTCAATTCGTGTGCATTGTGTTTTTTGATATATTTGATAAAAAACTTTCACATGAATTTTGAAATCCTTCAAACTACAAAATACACGCAAATAAATTCAAAAGTTGAGAAATTAGACGCCTCAAATGCAACTGAATTAAAAACAGAATTAACAAGTTTGAACAAAAGTGGAGTAAATACAATTGTATTTGATTTATCCAAAACGCGTTATTGTGACTCTTCTGGTTTATCTGCAATTTTAATGGCAAATCGCATGTGTAGAGATACAAATGGAAGATTTATTCTTACAGGTTTGCAAGAAAACGTATTGAAAATGATTAAGATTGCTCAATTAGATAAAGTACTATCCATTTATAATTCTGTTGACGAAGCTGAAAAGTCTTTGTATTAATGAGTTTTCAGGTACGAATTTTAGGTTCTGGTGCAGCTTTACCAACTTCTTCAAGGAATCCAAGCTCTCAATACATTTTATGTAACGACAGACATATTTTAATTGATTGCGGTGAAGGGACTCAAAATCAAATGCGTAAATATCACGTACCGATTCAAAAAATCAATCATATTTTAATTTCACATTTACACGGAGATCATTTTTTTGGCTTAGTAGGTTTGTTAAGTTCTTTGCATTTGTTAGGTAGAGACAAAGGAATCACCATCTATAGTCCACCTGGCTTAGAGAAAATCATTCGTATGCAACTTGAAATCTCAGGAGCTCAAATCCCATTTGATTTGAAATTTGTTGAATTAACAGGCAATGAAAGTAGAATTATTTTTGAAGATAAATTAATTCAAATCATCGCTTTTCCTTTGAAACATAGAATTCCTACTTATGGATACAAAATTCTAGAAAAGGAAAAAGAATTACCCTTAGATGCGGAAGCATTTGAAGCTTCAGGTTTATCGCGAACACTAATTCCTAAATTTAAGAATAGGGAAGATGTTGTTCTAGAAAATGGTGAGACTTTATTTTACAGAGATTATACGTTAGCTGCTAAAACTCCAAAGAGTTATGCATATTGTTCGGATACAATTTATACGGAATCATTTATTGAAACTATTTACAATGTGGATTTACTGTATCATGAAGCAACATTTCTTCACGATAAATTAGATAGAGCAAAAGCAACAATGCACACAACTGCAAAACAGGCAGCAGAACTAGCTCAAAAAGCAACAGTCAAAAAATTAATTTTAGGTCACCTTTCTGCGAGATATGA
>JBKDZA010000017.1:0-4028 GCA_046308455.1 Fluviicola sp. | reverse complement strand
ATTATTGTCCGCTATTATTTCCTTATCGTTTCTGGATTTTTTCTTTTCCCAGTGGATTTGTAAATCTGCTGCTAGAATCTTTTTTAGACTCTGTGTTTTTGTAAAACAAATACTTTCAAGCTATTTCTTTTATTTCTTCTATCAAAAACGTTAATCTTGCATGCAAATGACGGTGCATATAAAGGTTCTGGAAACCATATCGTTCCAATCTATGAATCAACCATTTCTATAAATAAGGAAATTTTAACCATAAAGCGAGTAAATAAAGATTTTATATCTGTTAATGTATATTATGAGTTTTACAATCCAAAAGATCCCAAAAAGATTAAAGTTGGTTTTGAAGCAATGGGAGCTTATGGAGATGTAAATGGAAGACCTGTAAATGGACAACATCCTTATATGTCAAATTTTACTGTATCAATCAATAATAAACATGTTGATTTTGAAACTATTGTAACAGACCAAAAGATTGATTTAGAAAACGGTTTACCACAAAAATGGGTCGAAACAACAGAAGAACACGATATGGATTTTCAATCAGGACAAATTGATTTCGTTTATTTATTTGAAGCAAATTTTGAAAAAGGAATAAATGTAATTCAACATTCATATATTTATGAAATTTCCTCCTCAGTAGAACACTTCTATAGTTTTGACTATGTACTTTCAGCTGCTAAAAGATGGGCAGGCGGAACAATCAAAGACTTTACTTTAATTATTGATATGGGAGAGTTTCAAGAATTTGATATCAGAAAAACTTTTTTCTCCAATTCTAATGAATGGAAAATGATTGGACAAGGAAAATTTAGTGATTCAAAAAGTTTGTATGATGATATTTCATTGTTACATACTGTTATTCGAACAGGTACATTGATTTATGAAAAAGAAAATTTCATTCCATCAAATGAATTATTTATTTCATCAAAAAGCACTTATTCCTTTGATCAAAGTAAGTGTAAAATTGTGCCTTTTTCAATTGATTTTCAAGAATATAACGGAGAGCCTGAAACTGATTTTGAAAAGAAAATATATAGGAATCTAGCATTTGCGAGAAGAGGCTATGTTTTTAAAACAAAAGAACTGCAGAGTTTTTATGAAAAACAAAGCTGGTATTTTCCAAATTCAAATTACATAGCTAATATAGAACAATTGACAACTGAGGAGAAATTGTTTACTGAAAAGTATTCAGATTAATTCACTTCCAACTTGAACTCACTCGTAGTGTGGAATGTCAAATCTGGATAATCTTTCTCCGCCATTTGCAATAAAAACTGAGTTTCAGCAAGGAAAACTAAATTGTCGTCTTTGTCTTTCGCTAAGTAATTTCCTTTCGCTCGGATAAAATCCTTTAACTGTTCGTCGTTGTCTGTTGTAATCCAACAAGCTTTGAAGTAATTACGCGGAACAAAACGACATTTAGCGCCGTATTCGTGCTCCAAACGGTATGAAATCACCTCAAATTGTAGTTGTCCAACAGTTCCAATGATTTTTCTATTTCCAGGTTGTTGAATGAATAACTGAGCAACTCCTTCGTCCATTAACTGGGAAACACCTTTTTCCAATTGTTTGGATTTCATCGGGTCTAAATTTTCCAATTCTTGGAATAATTCCGGAGAGAAAGATGGAATTCCTTTGAACATGAACTTTTCACCTTCGTTCAATGTATCTCCAATTTTGAAATTACCTGTATCGTACAAACCAATCACATCACCAGGGAAAGCTTCGTCAATGACACTTTTGTCTTGAGCCATAAAAGATGTTGGATTCGGGAATTTAAATTTCTTATCCAAACGTACATGGTGATAAAAGGTATTACGCTCAAACTTTCCAGAAACGATACGCAAGAATGCAATTCTGTCTCTGTGTTTCGGATCTAAGTTCGCATGGATTTTAAATACAAATCCTGAGAATTTTTTGTCGGAAGGTTCAATTTTTTTATTGTCTGCTTCACGTCCACGTGGAGATGGAGAAATACGTACGAATGTGTCAAGTAATTCTTGTACACCGAAATTATTTACCGCAGAACCAAAGAAGACTGGAGCCACATCACCTGAAAGGTATTGTTCTCTATCGAAAGGATCGTAAACACCTTCAATTGTTTCCATTTCCTCACGAAATTCTTTTGCCAATCTTTCACCCACTAAATCATCGATTTCCGAAGAGTTAATATCAGAAATTGAGACTATATCTTTTTCGATTTTAGTTTTATTCGCTGAGAATAGGTTGATGTTTTTGTCGTATAAATTGTAAACACCTTTAAAACGATCTCCCATACCAATTGGCCAAGCAAGCGGACGTACGTGAATATCCAACGAAGATTCCAATTCATCCAATAATTCGAATGGATCTTTTCCTTCACGGTCCATTTTATTGATGAAGATAATCACGGGAGTTTTACGCATGCGACACACTTCCATCAAGCGTTTTGTTTGTTCCTCCACACCATTTGCACAGTCGATTACAAGAATTACTGAATCGACAGCAGTTAAAGTTCTGTAAGTATCTTCCGCAAAGTCTTTGTGACCTGGAGTATCCAAAATATTGATTTGTTTGCCCGAATATTCGAAAGCCATTACCGAAGTTGCGACTGAGATACCACGTTGTTTTTCAATTTCCATGAAATCGGAAGTTGCCGACTTTTTGATTTTATTGTTTTTCACCGCACCGGCAGTTTGAATCGCCCCTCCAAAAAGCAATAATTTTTCCGTCAATGTTGTTTTACCAGCATCGGGGTGAGAGATAATTCCAAAGGTTCTTCTTTTTTCTATTGCTTCTGCGTTACTCATACATCAAATTTCGGACTGCAAAAGTAGTGATTTTTTGGCGCGTAATCTGTCTTTGTCTACAACAAAATTTGTGTAAGCAACAGAATGCCATACAATCAAAAAAGTTTTCTACGTGCCACTTTTTTTCTTGTTGCCTTCTAGTTGTTCCACTTTATTTTGTTTTCGCCTCCGCCAGCGCGTGGATCATTCGAAAGATTTAAGATTCTTACAGTGATTTTCTTCTAAATCTTAAACCTATTTCAATACTAGGTCTATTTAAATAGTTTTTATAATAAACACCACCAATAACAAAAGAAGAATAAATCCCTATACCAGATTTGTGATTGTAACCTGCTGTAAGTCCATAATATATACTTTCAAAACCGTCAAAATTGTGAACGATTACCCCAAAATTTAAACTTTTAGTATAAGAGAAAAGTATTCCTAAATCTGGAGTGTAATATTTAGTATCAGTCAAAAATTGAAAGAAAACATCAGAACTCCATTTATCAGAAAATTTTAAATGATAGGCTGAATTAAAAGTGAAATGAGGAGCATAATTAAAAACTATTGGATTATTGTCCAAAACAAGTGAATAATTTACCATTCATAATCCTAATCTTAGGTTATTCAATGTATAGGCAACTCCCAAATCAATTTGAAAAGTTTCTTGATTAAATTTGGGTAAAGAAGCATCTTGCAATGTTTGAGGAGGAATCCAATCTCCGCCAACTCCTAAAAAGTTAATTCCCAAATTCGTTCCAAAAGCCCAATCACCGATTCTTGTTGCTAAGCGATAGGTATAATTCATTTTAAAATTTAAAGAATTATTAAATCCTATTTCGTCATACTCACTAGAAAATCCGAAACTTCCATGGATTTTGGTGCAAATTTGATTGTAATTTGCAAATAAAGTTGAAGGAGCTCCAGGAAATCCAATATCTTGAGCTCGTCCAATGAGATTCACTTCTAACGAATCAAAACTATTTGTTTGCGCTGGATTAGATCGCGCATAAACTTGCCAAAAATTGTTTACTCGACCAAATTGTTGTGAAAAACACTTAGTAGAAAGAGATATGATAAATAGGAGTAGAATGGTTTGTTTCATAGCTCAAATATAATTTTTCTAATTTAAAATTCAAAGAATCAATTGAATTGTATTGTAAATTTGTATCATGGACGTATCAATTCATTTTTCATGGAAAACCCAACTTTCAGCGTATTTCGAAAGTCAAAATTTCCAACAATTAGCACAGTTTATCA
>JBKDZA010000016.1:0-6925 GCA_046308455.1 Fluviicola sp. | reverse complement strand
TACAATCCTCTTCACTTTGAAACTCTCTACGAAACGCATAAACACTCATTCCTTTAAACATAATCTTGAATTTTCATCAAAATTACCTTCGCAACTACGTAAACTTTTTACGCTTTGGGAACTAAATGGGAAATTCAATTAATTTTATTTGGTTCAATACCTCCAATATTTGTTAAGTGTTGTCTTATATTTTCTATCATTATTATTTAACTAAACTTTATTCTTAATGGTTTTTTCTTTGCCTTCAGCGGTATAAGCAAAACTTCTCGTCATTTTTTTGATGTCTCCAACGCGTTTAAGTTGAAAGATTGGGATAAACTTTTTGTACAGATGTCTAGATATCTAGACATCTATTTTTTTGAACTTCCTTTTGGGTAACAGATCCAGAACAAAGCTTCAGGTTCAAGAAATTCAGAAAAACTCGCAATTTCCTCGATTTCTCTCAACGTTTTAGCAAATCCTAAAATAAATGGAGTTGACGTATTGATTGTGCTTTTTTGAACTTTCAATGAAGTTTCAAAATCTTTAAAAATGGGTTCTAAATCGTCAGGAGCATTCAAAATATGAATTACTGATTGATTTTTGACTTGCATTTTTTTAAGGAGGGGATTCATAATAGAAGTTTAAATCCAAATTTAATACTTTTTAATATCAAACGAAATAGGTAATACAAATGTACTTCTTACAGGAACGTCATTCACAGAAGTTGGAATCCATGGACTTGTTTTCAAGACCACTTTTTTAGCTTCGTCTTCAAGAATTTTAGAATCTGTTGTGTTTTTAATCGCTTTCAAATTCTTTAATTTTCCATCTTCTAAAATGTCAAATTGAATAAACACGACACCTTTTTTTCCTTTTTTAAGTTCAGAAGTAGGGTAGTTTAAATTTTCTGTAATGAATTCTTTTAATGAACTAAAACCGCCTGAATAACATGCGTGTTTTTCTATTGCACCATTATATTTTGCAGGCTCAATTTTAGGAGTAGGATCTTCATATTGATAAGTTGGAGTAGATATTATTGATCCAGTTGTTATAATAGCACCTCCAGCAAATATAGTTTCTTTTCCATTAATTGGTTTTGGTGGAACAGTATCTTTTATCACAAAAACTGTATCTAACTGATTGGATTGAACTAAACTCTTATCGATCGAAAAAGTGTTTTTAACTTTTGGTTCCTCTTCACAACTCGCTAAATACAAACTCAAGGTCGTCAACAAATAAAAAGGTAAACTTTTGTTTTTTGATTGCTTCGCGATACCTTCAATTGTGACATACAAATCCGTGTAATCGATATCGATTTGATCTTTGTAAATTCTTCCACAAACCGATTCGTTTTTGTGTAAGAACAAATATTCCAAGATTTCGTGTCGTTCCATTTGGGTGAAATCCACCACGTTTTTCTGGCAGTTCAAACAATGTCTTCCATCACGTGCGATTTGCATTTTGGTCCAATCTTCGTGACAAGGTGTTTCAATTGAGAAAGGTTTCATCTTAAATCTTTTTTATATCAAACGAAATAGGTAAAACATATGAACTTTTAACTGGTAAGCCATTTACAAATGCAGGCTTCCAAAATTTTGTTAATTCAATCACATTGATTGCTTCTTGCCCTAATAATTCAGAGTTAGTTGTGTTTTTTAATATTTTAAAATTCTCAACTTTTCCATTTTCAAGAATTTCAAACTGAATATAAACAACTCCTTTTTTGCCTTTTTTTATTTCTGATTGAGGATAGTTAATATTACCCTTGATAAAAGAAGTTAATTGATCAAAACCATATTTATATATAGCAATTTCATGGCTTTTTGTAACAGTTGAATCTCCTTTAAATTCATATGCTGAAGGTGAAGGAATACTAAAGTTTCCACCATAAAATAAAGTCTCGTCAATTTTTTTATCTTTCTTGATAATATCCTTCTTGACAAAAATAGTGTCTAAATTAAATGTTTTAGGTTCTGTTGGTTGATAAGCATATTGTACTTTCTCTTTTGGTTTTTCCTCCTCACAACTCGCTAAATACAAACTCAAGGTCGTCAACAAATAAAAAGGTAAACTTTTGTTTTTCGATTGCTTGGCGATTCCCTCAATGGTCACATACAAATTTGTATAATCGATATCGATTTGATCTTTGTAAATTCTTCCACAAACCGATTCGTTTTTGTGTAAGTACAAATATTCCAAGATTTCGTGTCGTTCCATTTGGGTGAAATCCAACACGTTTTTCTGGCAGTTCAAGCAATGTCTTCCATCACGTGCGATTTGCATTTTGGTCCAATCTTCGTGACAAGGTGTTTCAATTGAGAAAGGTTTCATGCGTTTTCTTTTGTAGTAGTTTTAGTAACGAAAGTTAGTTCAATTTATTGCTTTAATCAAAATGTATTGAAATAGGTATAGTGAAATAAGAGTTTACATTTTTCCCATCAACTTGTCCCGGTTTCCAGTTAGGCATAGCTTTAATCAATCGGATTACTTCTGATGTAATTCGTTCATCTTGAGTATAATTACGTATAATCATAACTTTACTAATTTTGCCTTCTTCACTTACAACAAATTTGACATAGATTTTTCCTGTTTGGTCAAAATCTGCAGGTAAACGAATACTATCAGACAAATATTTTCTTAATGCGGACATTCCACCAGGAAATTCCGGACTTGGATCTGTGTAATCATAAATATTATTAACTTGACCTACAGTTGTGCAAGATATAAAACCTGTAAGTGGATCATCTAAATTAACTTTACTTTCAGAAGTATTTATTTTTTCAACAGAAAGATGAGGTGCTACAAAACCTGTTTTATTAATTGATTTATTCTCATTTGAAGAATTAGTTGATTCAGTTTTTCCATTTGTTGAGACCTCAATTTTTTTAAATTTTCCTTCTACAAGTTCATTAGAATTTGATTTAGGAGTTTCATTCGAACAACTCGCTAAGAAAAGTGCTCCCATCGATAGAATACAAAATGCCAAATTTGAATTGCGTTTCACTGTTTCGGCACGTTGAACGGTAATGTACAATTCCTCTACATCAAAATCCAGCATGCTTTTGTTGATGTGTCCACAAACCGATTTGTTTTTGTTCAACAATAAGTATTCGATGATTTCGTAACGTTCCATTTTGGTGAAATCGATTACATTTTTGGTACAACTGAGACAGTGTCGTCCTTCGCGAACGATCTTCATTTTGGACCAGTCTTCACTACATGGATCAGGTATTTGTATCATCTTTTTTATTTTTCTAAGATCTTAACTCTTCGTTATCAATAAAATTCAACTCACTCATTTACTAAGGTAAAATCGAGATATGAATTATATTTAAGCCTCGATTTAAACTCTTAAAAAAAATAAGTTTTTGAAATGTACAAACTTAATAGAAATGAAAAATAGTTTTTGTAGTGAAATAGGTCGATTATTGATTCAGAACTACAATTCAATATCCGGATTTTGACGAATGATGTCCCACGTATGATCTGCTAACAAACGAATTTCTGCAATAAACGTGTAATTCTTTTTTGAACGTCCCCATTGTTCAGGTGCAATCAATGATAACAGTTGCTGTCCGCCTTCTTTTTCGTATAAAAAGTAAATGTGATTGATAAGAGGATCGAAACGAATTTCAGCCATGTAGACACGTTCAGAAATTGTTTTTCGCGATTGTAATTTTTTTGCTTGTTCAGCCAACAGTTGCATTTGCTCGTAAATCTGAGACAATTGCATGTCAGTTTGGTGTTCCATCGCAGAAAGTGCACGACTTTTAATCTTTCCTTGATCCTCAGGTTTTATGAGTGCGCTTCCAGAATGATGTGCATATGGCAAAGTACTAGGTGTTTCCGTTATTTTATCTTTGTCAATTGGATTGATGAAATCTTCTTTTTTTGCCATGTTGAATTGTTCTATTTTCTAAACAATAGTTTTCTCAGAAAGTTTTCCTTTTCGGGTTCTATTGTAACGAATTTAACCATTTACTGATTTTTAAGCAAATTATTTCTTTTTTTTCTATGTGTGGGATATGACCGCAATTTGGAATTTCTTCAATCTTCACGAATTCAGAACAGGTTTTGATTGAATTTAATTGTTCGATAGTTCCGTATTGGTCATTTGCTCCTTGTAATGCATAAATTGGTTTTTCACAAGTCAAAACTTCAGTTCGAATGTCCCAGTTTTTGAAGAAATCTGCTTTCCACGTGTTTGCCCAAGCGTAAAATAAATCGCTTGTTTTTTCACCATGAATTCGAAATAATCCATCTAATTTTCCTGCTTCAAAAGCTGTTACAGCGGGTTCAATTCCTACAAGTGTTTCAGGTTCAACGAAAGTATGTGCAGCTAAAGTGATAATACTTTTCAGGTTTGAAGGATTATCTTTCCCAATCAATAAAGCAATCGTTCCACCATCAGAATGACCAATTAAAGAATACGCTTGATTTTGAGATAGAATTAAATTGAGTACTTCTATCGTTTCTTCCGCATATTCGTGCAAATAATTCTGATTGCGTTTTTTTAAGAGGGGAGAGGATTGTCCATGACCAGAACGTTCGATTATGATTCCACAAGATTTTGTTTGTTCACACAATTCTGCAGGAAATGATTTCCATTGGATAATGCTTCCTAATGCTTCGTGAAGGAAAATCAAAACGGGTTTCGATTCATTTAGGTAGTTGTAGTTGATCCATTGAATGTGGATTTTTTTGTCAGCTAATTGTAGAATTTTATTCATTAGAAATCATAAAAAAAGGAAACCAAAACTGATTTCCTTTCTTGAAATGTATGTTGCAATTAGTTTTTTACGCGTTCGACGTAAATACCTGTGCGTGTATCAATTTTAATAGTTTCACCCATATCGATGAATAAAGGAACTTTCACTTCTGCACCAGTTGCAATTGTTGCTGGTTTCATTGTGTTAGTTGCAGTATCACCTTTAACACCTGGTTCAGTATAAGTTACTTCAGAAATGATGTACATTGGTAATTCAACAACTAAAGGAGTCTCTTCGTTTGCATCGTAAATGATATTACAAATCATACCTTCTTGTAAGAAAGCTGGTTTTTCGATCATTTTATTTGGAATAGTTACTTGTTCGAAAGTTTCATTGTTCATGTAAATGAAATCAGTGTCTTCTTGATACAAGTATTGGTATTCTCTATTTTCAACACGAACGATTTCAATTTTATGCCCAGCTGAGAATGTGTTATCAATTACTTTTCCAGTTTCGATTACACGTAGTTTCGTACGAACGAAAGCTGGTCCTTTACCTGGTTTAACATGTTGGAATTCGATTACTTGACAAATTTTGCCATTGTAATTCATACACAAACCGTTTTTAATATCTGCTGTAGTTGCCATGATTTTTTCAATTTTCGAATGCAAAGATAGAATTTTCTTACTAAAGTTTAGAAGCAAAGTTAAATTAACTAAATAGAAAGCGTGATTTCAATGAAATAACTTACTTTTGCATCAATTATGGCAGGAATGGTTTTGTTTTTAAGTGATATTGCTGGGTCGGAAATACTTCTGATTTTAGTTTTTATCTTGATTTTCTTTGGGTCGAAAAGTATCCCTGGAATCGCAAAAACGATGGGAAAAACGATGCGTCAAATTCGTGATGCATCTGATGAGGTGAAAAACGAAATTAAGAAGTCGACAGACAATATGAAAACGGAGTTCAAAGCTCAAAGTTTAGTTGAAGACACGATTCGAGATATTGAAAAACCGTTTGAAGAGGTATCAAGTTCGATTAATTCAGATATGAAATTGGATCAGGATTTTGTTCCACCATCTCCTTATTCAAGACCTTTTGGTAAGACAATCGACCCACCAAAACCGATGGACCAACCGGAAGAAAACACAAAAGCCGAAGAATAATCCTCGGCTTTCATCTTATATTATTTATTTCTTTTTCTCAACGCGAATTTCTGGGTGACTAATTTCACCTCCTGAATTTCCAACTTCTCTTCCGAAGTAAGATGCAATCACACCAATAATTAATACGATTACACTTACAATTGGAGCAAGTTTCTTGTTTTTCCACTCAAGAATTAGACCCAATAAAGATAAGGCAACAATTCCCCACATAAATGGCATGAATTTCTCAGCTTTTTCTTCGTGTTCATGAATTAAGTGATGCGTTAATTTCTCTTGTTTTGACATTTCAGCGTTCATTGATGGACAATCATCAGAGCATGAACAAGCGATAGTTGGTTTTTGATGTTCCAATAATTCTTCAGAACCTTCACCAGTTGAAAAACTTTGGTAAGAAGTTATTGCTGACACCAATAATACGAATAGTGGTGCTCTTCTTGTAACACTTGATTTTAGAATTATTCCAACTAATAAGACTAAAAGTCCAAGGATTAGCCCAATGATTGGAAAGTGGTTGATGATTAAATGAGAGTGTGCTGCATTCATAATTTTTCGTTTTAAATATTATTTTCCAAATGTAGTGTTTTTTTAAAACAGATGGGACAAGTTATCTATTGCTTTGATTAAGGTTGAATTGATAATTTCCAATTAGGCCTTTTTACCTAATCGTAGGTAATTTCCCCTAATAGCCAAAATGCTACTTTGTAGGCTAATTGTCCACTTTGCAAAATAGTCAAATTGAAGTTTATTGAAAATCAGATATTTTGAGTTAAACCCTTATTAAATTTTAAATTTTGCATTTTCAATTATAAGGGTTTTTAATAATTCATAATTCCAGAATTGATAATTTGTGAATTAGGCCTTTTCCCGAAGGGTTTCGGGTATTTCCCCGAAAGCCAGAATGGTAACCTTGTAGGATAATTGTCCGCTTTGCTGTTTTGCAAAATTCCAATTTTGGTAGGTAAACCTCGTAGGCTAATTGTCCACTTTGCAGAATACCAGAATTAACAATTTTGAATTAGGCCTTTTTAACTAATAGTAGGTAATTAACACGAATATCCATAATGCTAA
>JBKDZA010000015.1:0-2884 GCA_046308455.1 Fluviicola sp. | reverse complement strand
GTGATAACGTCCAAAGCGTTTAGATTTCGGAAAAATTCGAGAAATACCAAAGATTTTATAAAAGGCAACAGCTGGGGTTGGTAATCCTCTTTTAGATTCTGGGAGAAAAACTCCTTTTCCATCAACCATTCGAACTCCAAGTCCACCAACATCTGGATGAGAATCCATGTAATCGACTACTTTTTTTAAGGTGTCTTCTTCGATTACAGTGTCAGGATTTAATAACAATTGGTATTTACAATTCGATTGTTCCATCGCTTGGTTGTTCGCTTTGGAAAATCCTTTGTTGTCTTTGTTTGCTATAACTTTAACCCATGGGAATTTTTGTCGAACCATATCGACAGAGCCATCAACGGAATTATTGTCAACTATCCAAACTTCAGCAGGCTCAAGGATTATTGCTTTTGCCACAGAGTTTAAGCATTGCTCTAAAAAGAAAGCAACGTTATAATTGACAATTATTACAGCTATTTTGGGGTTTAATTCCAAGATTATTTAATTGCAATACATGAAATTTCAATCGGAACGTTCATAGGTAATTTACTCACTTGAACGGTTTCTCTAGCTGGAGGAACAGAACTGAAATATGAACTATAAACGCCATTCATCTCAGAAAATTGTCCTAAGTCAGTCATGAAAATAGAACATTTCACAATGTTTTCTAATGTCATGTCTGCTTCTTTCAATAAACTTTCAATGTTTTTTAAAATACGATGAGTTGCTGCTTCAATTGAATCAACTTCCAATTCACCAGTAAAAGGATTTAAAGGAATTTGACCGCTCACATAAACAGTGTTTCCAGAAACAATGGCTTGACTGTAAGGTCCAATTGGTGCTGGTGCACCTGGTATTTGAATTGCTTTTTTCATCTTTAAATTAGTTCTAACGTCTTTTAAAATTTGATTTAGAATACTTTTTCATTCTGAATAGTAGTAAAAATATTCACCTTTCTTTTGCAAGTTTACTAATTTTGAGGCAAGATGAAGATACTTTTACTCGATAATTATGATTCGTTTACTTACAATTTACTTCACTATCTTGAAAAGATTGAAGAAGTTGAAGTATCAGTTATTTTGAACGATGAGATTGATTTGGGTGCAATTGAAAGTTTCGATGCCGTTGTTTTGTCACCTGGTCCAGGCCTCCCAAAAGAAGCAGGTAAACTATTAAAAGTTATTCAAATAGCAATTGATTGTGAAAAGCCAATTTTAGGAGTTTGCTTAGGGATGCAAGCACTCGCAGTTCATTTTGGAGTTGAGTTATACAATCAAGAAATGGTCAAGCATGGAGTATCAGAAAAGTGTTATATTTCTAATCAGTTGTCTATTTTTAGAGAAATCCCATCTGAAATAAATGTAGGCTTATACCATTCTTGGGCTGTGAAAAGTGAGTTGAATATTGACTTAATTCCTCTAGCTTTTTCTGAAAACAATGTTTTAATGGCGTTACAACACCGTTCAAAAAGAATATATGCCGTTCAATTTCATCCGGAGAGTATTTTAACCGAATTCGGAAACAAGATGATTGAAAATTTTGTTATTTTAGCAAAGTGAGTTGTGTTTTGGCACAATTATTAATCATTCACCCCAAAATAATTAAAAATGAAAATAGTATTATTTATTAGTGTTTTTATGCTGTCAATTGCAGCAAAAGCACAATCTTGTTTAGGAACTTGGATCACGATTGATGATGAGACGGGTAAAAAGAAATCTAAAGTTGAATTGTATAAAAAAGACGGAAAGTTATACGGTAAAATCGTGTATTTGTATCCACGAGAAGGTCGTGAGGAAAATCCAAAATGTAAAAAATGTACAGATGATCGTAAAGATCAACCATTAGTTGGTTTACAAATTGTACGTGGATTAAAATGGGATGGTTCTGAATGGGAAAGTGGAACTATAGTTGATCCTGAAAACGGAAAAGTGTATACGTGTGGAATTTGGATTGATCGCGACGATTATTCTAAATTGCATGTAAGAGGTTATGTTGGTCCGTTTTATAGAACACAAACCTGGATTAAAGCAGACTAAAAGTTTTTAAATAATTGAAAGGGGGGCTGTCTCAAAAGCCTCAACTCGTCGTTATTCTTATCAAAAAAAGGCTCATTTACATTAGTAAACTCACCATTTTTTGCTTTCGAATGCCTAGATTTGAAACTTTTGAACTCAACCCCTAACAATTATGGAGGATTTAATACTTTAGATACATCCTCTTTTATTTTTACTAAGAATTTTAAAAATGTTCAACGATGTAAAAATAGAGTGGAATTCCAATTGTTAGATTGAAAGGGAAGGTAATTCCAATTGCCATAGGAATATACAATCCGGGGTCTGCTTTTGGTGCTGCTAAGCGCATTGCGGCTGGAACAGCAATGTAAGAAGCACTTGCTGCAAGAATTGCGAAAATAAATCGGTTTCCAATATCACTAGTTACAAAAGATGATGCAAAAGCAACAATACATCCATTTATACAAGGGATTACAATCGCTAATGTAAAAGCAAATAAACCATATTTTGTAAATGCTTTGAACCTTCTTGCGGTAATCATACCCATTTCCAATAAGAAAATAGCAAGGAATCCTTTGAAAATATCAGTCGTAAATGGTTTAATTCCTTCTGCTTGCTTGGAATCTGCAATGAAACCAATTATGAGACTTCCTAGAATCAATAGAACTGAGCTATTAGTAAATGAATGTTTCACAATATTGCCAATACTTGTGTTAGAACTTTCTTTCTCAAAAGATTTAATAAGGATTACTCCCACAATGATTGCTGGAGCTTCCATGAATGTCATTACGGCAATCATATGTCCACCAAATGATATTTTTTGGGCTTCCAAAAAAGCTACTGCAGAAAGAAAAGTAACTGCGCTAACAGATCCAAAT
>JBKDZA010000014.1:0-15404 GCA_046308455.1 Fluviicola sp. | reverse complement strand
TTTACTAGTTGGCTATTTATTTTAAAAATCATTTTGTTCGTTAATTTTAATCGAAATAGCCCGCTATTCCTCAAAAAATTAAACTTCAAACTAACTTTTTAAAATAAATTCTGAGGTGAATTTAGAATCGAACTGAGGTTTATATTTTAAAAACGATCAATTAGACGAAGCACTTTCCTCATTTAAAAAAGGACATTTAGCTGCAGATAAAATCTGTCAATTAAACAATTATCCAGAAAAATCTGCCTATTCTGAATATACGAAGTATTATTACCGCACATTGATGAATGGAAATTGTGCACAAGTATATTTGAAAAGAAAACAAGTCAAAAAAGCAATCCCACTTTTAATTGCTGATGTTGAAAACAGCAAAACAATTCAAGAAATTAGTAATGCCATTTTAAAAAGATTGGATTTAGCAGATTGTTATTTACAATTAAATGAAAACAAGAAGGTTAAAAATTACTTAGACACCGTTTCTCAATTGATTAAGACAAATAAAATGTACTTCTATGAATTCAAGTATTTTGATATCAAAGCAAAGTATTTCAATCAAGTAAAACAGTTTGACTCAGCTTCATTTTATATGAATAAATACATTGATGCGAAAGAAATCATTAATAAAAGAAACCGTGAATACAATATTATAGGTCTGATTCAATACTTCAATACGGAAAAAAAACAAGCTCAAATTATTAAGCAAAAATTAGCTTTAGCCGATCAGAAATTGAAAGTATCTGAAGAGCGAAGAAATAGAAATTTACTTTTTGCAGCTGCAATTATTTTCGCAATCTTGAGTCTTGGTTTGTTGATTTATTCCCGTCAAAAATCGAAACGAAAATTGGAAATTGAAAAATCATTAGAAGAAAAAGAAATCTTATTGAAAGAAATCCATCACCGCGTAAAAAACAACTTAACGACTTTAAAAAGTTTGTTATTTCTTCAAGGTCGTGCATCTTCAAACGATGAAGTAAAACGCATTTTGAGTGAATGTGAAATGCGGATTCAATCAATGGCATTGATCCATCAAAATTTATATCAAGAAAGTATCGATGGTCGAATTGCAATTAAGGACTTTTTTTATGAAATGTTTGAGAATTTAAATGGCTCATTTAACAAAGAGAATTTTCCCGTTGACGTTGAACTTTCAATGGATGATTTTTACATGGAAATGTCGCAAGGATTGTTTTTAGGTTTAATCATCAACGAATTGGCTACTAATTCATACAAGTATGCATTTCAAAAAACTGGTAATGGTCAAATAAAACTAAAATTAGAATTAAAAGACGACCAATACATCATCAAATATCAAGACAATGGACCTGGATTAAAAGGCGGATTCGACTCCTATCAAAAAGGATTTGGGTTTAAGCTCATTCGCATATTAGTCAGTCAGGTCGATGGATCTATAGATTACACCTATGAAAACGGATATTCAACTTTTACAATACAATTTTATGTCAAATCGAATTTTTAAGATTCTTATCGTTGAAGACGAATTGTTAATTGCTGAGTTTTTAAAGGAAATGCTTTCTGAAATAGGAAATGATATTGTTTATACCGCAAAAAATTACACAGAAGCAATTACAAAACTTGAAACCAATCCAGGAATAAATCTGGCAATGTTAGACATCAATTTAACCGAAGAAAAAACTGGACTTGATGTAGCGCGTTATATTTCAGAAAAGCTCACCATACCATTTCTCTTTCTCACTTCCTATTCTGATTTTAAAACAATTGAGGAGGCAAGTACACTTCAACCACATGCATATTTAACAAAACCTTATACGCAAGCTGAATTGTTTATCACTTTATCTCTTTTGAGAAATAAAGAACCGAAAAAAGAGGAGTTTATTCAGTTTAAAGATGGGACGAGTACGATTCGAATCAAACAATCAGAAATACTTTGGATTAAATCCGAAAATATTTATTTGAATATTAAAACGATTAATAAGAAATACTTGATTCGAAGTAGTATTACACGCTTTATGGAAGAACATGGAAGCAATGGGTTTTTTCGTTCACACAGATCGTTTATTGTGAATTTGGAACACGTGAAAGAGGTGAAAAGTCAGTTTTTAGTCATTGAGAATGAGAAGATCCCAATATCTAGAAATTTTAAGGACGAATTAATTGAGAGGCTGAAGAATTAGTCTCAATTTTTAAGTTATATGTAACATTTCTTCAAAGATCACTTTATTTCAAAAACTAAAACATGAAAACACTTCTGACCTTATTTACATTTTATTTCGTTTTAAATTCATACTCTCAATTTAATTCAAGAGAGGTTGATTCCATTCTCATTGTAGCTAAAACCAATTACTTTTCGAACAGATATTCAGAGTCACTTCCACTATTCTTACAATTTTTAGAGAAAAAACCAAAATATATCCACAGCAACACCTATTATTTCATAGCTAATGCCTATTTAAAAGTCGAAGATGATATAAAAGCAATGTTCTTTTTAAACAAATTCGTTGATAAAAGTGGTTATTCCTATCATACTGAATTTAGTCAAGATTCGTCCTGGATGCATTTAAACAAATACAATGAATGGGGGAAGATCCTAGCGAAAATCAAAAAGAATGAAGAAAAACGATTCAAAAACTTTGAGAAAAATAAAGAAATCATGACTCGTTTAACGCAAATCATGGAGGATGATCAAACTAGTCGCTTGAAAATAGAAGAGTTTGAAGATAAATATGGACGGAATTCTCCAAAAGTAGATTCCTTGTGGAAGATGATTGCATTCTATGATTCAATCAATCAACTTTATGTAACAAATCTATTAGACAAAAACAAAAAATGGATTGGACCTAATGAGATTGGCTATGAAAACTGTTTAAGCTTGTTTTTAGTGATTCAACATTCAGACATCGAAATTCAAGAGAAGTATTATGAAATGATGAAAAAGGCTGTTTTTGAAGAAAAAATAGATATCCATTCCTTCGCAATGTTTGAAGATCGCGTATTGATTCGACATGGTAAAAAACAATTGTATGGAACACAGTTTGGGTTTTATCCAGAGAGTGGGAAGCGTTTTCTTTATCCAGTTGAAAAACCAGAAGAATTAAATTTTAGGAGAGAAGTAATTGGAATGGGAGCGATGGAATATGTTTGGGAAGGTTGGAGTTTGGAGAAGTACTATGAAGAATTACCTGTAATTGAAGAGTTGATTAAAAAATAAACGTTTTACATTAAATTTATTTGCAGATGTCAGAAATTTCTTTTAACTTCACTTAAGCGTTACATGCTTTCAGACGCATGTATCGGAAAAGTGGGTTAAATATTACTCAATTTTTGAAACAAAAAATGCTACCCAATTTGAGTAGCATTCCATTCTATATTAATCAAGTTTTTTTACATCTCAAATGCCGCCAACTTCACAAACTCCTGAATACGCGCATCAACATCTGCTCTTGAAATTTCCAACAAACGCTCTGTTCCAAATTTTTCCACACAAAATGAAGCCAATGCAGAACCAGCAATAATCGCACGTTTCATATTCGTAAACGAAATATCATCCGTAGCAGCTAAATAACCAATAAATCCACCTGCAAATGTATCTCCAGCTCCTGTTGGATCAAAAACAACTTCTAAAGGCAATGCTGGAGCGAAGAAAATACTTTCTCCATGGAACAATAGCGCTCCATGTTCTCCTTTTTTGATAATCAACATTTTTGGACCCATTTCACGGATTACACGTGCTGCATTTACCAAATGGTATTCTTTCGATAATTGACGTGCTTCTTCATCATTGATGATCAAAACATCAACTAATTTTAAAGTTTCACGTAAGTCATCCATCGCGATGTCCATCCAGAAATTCATTGTGTCCATTGCAATTAATTTCGGACGTGTTTCCAAACGCTCAATAACCATTCGTTGAACAGCTGGAGCTAAATTCCCCAACATCAAATACTCAACTCCTTGGTAACTCGCTGGAATAATTGGATCAAAATTTTCCAAAACATTCAATTCAGTAATCAACGTATCACGTGAGTTCATGTCATTGTGGTATTTACCTGACCAAAAGAACGTTTTCTCTCCTTTTTTAATCTGTAATCCATCTAGATTCACTCCTTTTGACGACAATGTATCTAACATTGATTGAGGAAAATCTTCCCCAACAACTGAAACAATACGTTGGTCTTGTGTGAAATTTGAAGCCGATAATGCAATAAACGTTCCTGCTCCACCAACAATTTTATCTGTTTTTCCAAAAGGCGTTTCAATTGCATCAAAGGCAACACTACCTACAGTTAATAAACTCATGATCTAATTAATTTTTTCTAATAAATTTTGTGCAAAAGTACTGATTCAAAAGAAGAAACAAAGTATTTAAAGTGAGTTTTGGATAAATTTCATCGATTTGTTTTTACAATTCTTGTTACTTTTAAAAAATTATGCATTAAAATCTGAAATTGGTTTACTAATTATGAGTCGCAAATCAGTAAAAAATCATAAAAAAGACATTCATTCTAATAAATTGCGATTTAAATTAGTAAACATAAACAAAAAAAGTAAACTTGTTTTTTAAAAAGAAATACAACTCCTTGTCCGATTCGGATTGCATAGAACGCGCTAAAAATGATGAGCGTTACTTTGCTCCTTTGTATGAGAAATACTTTGAAACGGTTTTCCGATTTGTTTTTAAACGCGTAAATGGAAATGAGGAATTAACGGGTGATTTAACACAGTTGACTTTTTTAAAAGCAATGGCAAAGATTCATCAATATGAAGATCGTGGTTTTCAATTTTCATCTTGGTTGATTCGAATTGCAATCAATGAAATCAATCAATTTTTCCGCTCTGAAAAACACAATCTTACTGTTTCTATTTCAGAAAATGAAGTGAGAACAGTATTAAATGAATTAGATTCTGATCACGATTCTAAAATTGAAGATCTAAAAGATAAAGAAGCTGATTTAGAAAAACTTATTGAAAAAATAAATAACTTAGACCAAGATCAGCGTGAACTAATTGAAATGCGTTTCTTTGATGAACTTAGTTTTAAAGAAATTGCCGAAATCCTCGATACAACTGAAGCAAATGCTAAAATGAAAGTGTATCGAATTTTAGAAAAAGTAAAGAAAAGCTGGTAGCAAAATGAGAAAATATAAATTGGATAAAAACAAAAAAATCAATGAGCCGACGAAGGAACAAATGCGTCGACACAAAGATTTTACGTCCTTAGCTCATCGTTACACAACTTTGACTAAACGACCCAAAAAACCTTTGTACCGCGATCCGCGTATGTTCATGATTTTATTGGTGATTGCTTTAATGTTGTTGCTTTTATTTTTAGAAAATTAATTAAATTAAAAACTCTTCAGCAGTTTTTTAATATTAACCAGAATTCGATTTTAAAACTTTGTTTTAATAATCGAACTTAGTTTATTATTTTTTTTATTAATTTTCAAGCTTTAAATTTTAATTTATGATGAAAAACTTAACTATCCTGATGTTTTTATTTTTTGTAGGACTTAGTTTTGCTCAAGAAAATAAAAAATCTTCAATTGATTACATTCGAGAAGGTATAGATTATCACGACAATGAACAATATGAAAAAGCTATTAAATGTTACGAAAAAGTTGGTTTAAACGATACTAATTATGCCCTTTCTCAATTTGAAATAGGCCTTTCGTATATTGGATTAGAAAAATATAAAAAAGCTCAAGAAATTCTTAAAGATTTATTGCAATACCGCATTAAATTCTCCTTTAAACCTGATGTATATCAACAATTAGGAAATGCTTATGACATGGATAAAAATCCTCAAATGGCATTAAAATATTACAATGAAGGAATTGAAAAATTTCCATACAACAATCACTTGATATTTAATCGAGGTGTATGCTACGAAAAACAAAAAGAATACGAAAAAGCACTTGAAGATTATCAAAAAGCTATCTCAATTAATGTCTATCACGCAAATGCACACCTTCGCTTAGGTCTTTTATGTGCAAAACAAAAATACAACAGTCAAGCTTTATTGTCTCTTTCAACTTTCGCATGGATAGTACCAGAAGATTCAAGAACTCCAAGTGTTGTTTCAATAATGAGTCAAATTGCAAATGGCTCTTATGAACCTGAAGAAGATGAGAAAACTGAATGGAGAATGTATGAAGACGACCCTTTCCAGGATGTAAATACGCTCTTTGATAATTACACAGCTCTTCAAAAAAATTACAAAGTCAAATTGACAATTAAAGCTGAGTTTGCAAAGCAATTGCACATGATCTTAAGTAACCAGAAATATGATAAAGACAATAAAGATTTCTGGAATAGAACATATCTTCCTTTTTATCAATCTATACTAGAAGCTAAAAAATTCGATGACTTAATATTGTTGTTTTTCTACAACTTCAAAAACTCAAATATTCAGAAAAAAATAAAACCTAAAACAGCAAAAATCAAAGACTTTTATGAATGGTCATCAACTTTGTATAAAAGTGTATTAACAGAACGTATTGCTCCTTATGAAGGAAAAGATCAATTCATGTATATCGAGCAAAACCGCAAACATATAACCGCTATTGGTAAAGTAAATCAAAACAAAGATAAGGCTGTTGGCAACTGGTATTATTTCCATCCAACTGGAAACCTCCAAATGAAATCTGAGACAGATGAAAAAGGAGATCCAATTGGAACTTGGGATATATTCAATCAATTCACTGATAAAGTTGAAAAACGAATTGAGTTTTTAGACAACAATAAACGTAACATTACTACTTTCTATGAAACAGGGGAAGTGAATTGTAAATATGTTGAACTAAACGATTTGTACCAAGATACTGTCACTTATTTTTACCGTGATGGCTCTATAAAGTCAATGGTGAATTATGTGGAAGGAGAACAAGATGGCTTGTATACTTCGTATCATCCTAACGGAAAGGTTGCAGAGAAAATCAACTTTAAAAAAGGAAAAGCTAATGGTTTATATCAAACATATTATGGAAATGGTCAATTGAGCATTGAAATGAATATCGTTGACGATAAAGTTCAAGGTGTTAGAAAAGAATATTTTGAAGATGGTAAATTGAGTTCTGAAAAAAGCTTTTTAGACAATGAACTAGACGGAAACACAACGGAATACTATCCAAATGGAACACTCAGTTCAAAAGGAACCTACAAAAAGGGTAAAAGCATTGGAAAAGTTGAAAATTACTATTCAAATGGAACTGTTTCTAGCATCGTAATGTTTGATGAAAGCGGTAAAGAAAACGGAATGAATACGTGGTATGATTTAGATGGAAAAAAATACCATGAATTCGATGTTAAAAACAATGAAATTACAGAAATTCGCTTTTTCGATAAATCAGGAACAATGAAAAAAGTTGCTGAAAGAAAAATGAAAAAACTTGATTATCAATCCTTTTATGCGAATGGAAATCTTTCTTCTAAAGGTTTAATCGATGGACTAAAAAAGGATGGTAAATGGGAATACTTCGATGAATATGGAAACTTGCGTAAAATTGAATTCTTTGATGATGGAGTTGCAGTAGATTCAATCGTTTATTACTTTATCAATGGAAAAGTTCGCGAATCTTATCAAGTAAAAAATGGTGAAATCGATGGTGATTACTTTGAATATGACATCTTTGGAAATAAAATCGTAAAAGGTGAATATGTTGAAGGCGAATTGATGGGCGAATATATCAATTACTTCAAAAATGGGGCAATTGAAAAAGAACGCTATTTTGTTAATGGAAGCCAACATGGATTCCAAAAAACATTTAGAATCACAGGTCAATTATCCTATTTTAGTGAATATGACAAAGGTGAAATGATTACTGATATTAAATTAGATACTCTTGAAAACACCGTTTCTGAAACAACAAACTACAACGGTAAAATTGAAAACAAAAGTTTGAATAATCAATTTATTTCATTTGTTGGAAATTACAAAAACAATAATGCTGAAGGTGACTTTACATGGTATGGTCCAAACAATACCATTTCAACAAAAGGTCAATATTCAAACGATGAAAAAATAGGTTTGTGGACGTATTATTACATGAATGGAAAAGTGTTTTCTACCATCAATTATTTAAATGATGAACGCCATGGAAAAGAACTCGATTACTACATCAATGGAAATAAAAAAACTGAGTACAACTATGTAAGAGGTGAAGGACAAGGCGAGTTCTTTCATTACTACAACAACGGTAAAGTCAATATCACTGGAAAATTAATAGATAATGAACGTCATGGGAAAGTGACTACTTATTCTCCTGATGGTGAAGTGATGTATATCCGTAACTATGAGCGTGGAATTTTAGTTTCTTACACCTATTTAGGGAAAGATGGAAAAGAAGTAGCTCCTATTCCGATTACTTCAAAAGAAGCTAAAATGATCTGTTACTACAAAAACGGAACTAAATCACTTGAATGCAATCGAATCAATGGAGAAATTGTTGGTAAATTCTTCTTGTATTACAATTCAGGAAAATTGATGGAAGAGGCAGAATATTACTATGGTGAAGCTTCTGGAAATACTGTTGAATATTATGAAAATGGACAAAAAAGTTTAGAATCTACATCAAAAAATGACGAATACGAAGGTGATTACATTTTATATTATCCAAATGGAAAAATGGAATACAAAGCAACATTTATCGAAGGAGTTAAACATGGTGAAGAAATTTTCTATTCAAACGACGGTAAAGTATTAAAAACTGTAACATACTATGATGGTGAACCTATTCAAATTAAATAAATTTTACTTAAGCATACTTTTTGGGTGTTTTTGTCCAATTGTTTTTTCACAAACTACGGAAGAGTTTCAGAAATTCAAAGCAAAATATCCAAATGAAAACGCTATAGTTCTTAAAAATGAACTAACTGTAAAAATTAGTATGGTAAATGGTCAACCAAAGATTACAAAAAGTTTGACTTTTGACTTATTAATTTTAGACAATACAACTGCAGCATCACTTGCTGAAGGAGATGTTGAATTTTCTTCTTTTAACACAATCAAAGAAATTGAAGCTTATTCATTAGTTCCATCTGGATCTAAATCAAAAAAGATAAAAGCAAGCAATTTTCAAACAAAGGATGCTGAAACAGAAGGAAGTGTTTTTCATGATGATGGAAAAATTACAACTTTCATTTATTCAGGTTTAACAGAAGGATCTGTTCGTCATTTACATTATGTGAGCGAGGAAAAAAACAATGAATTCCCTTTTGCATATTATTTTTTTAGTTCCATTCCAAATGAATCAATGGCTTTTACAATTGAATGTGACAATGCTGTTGATTTGAAAATCTATGAACCTTTTATAAAAGAAAATGGAATCAATTTCAAAAAAGATGTTGTAAAAAACACAACCATTTATTCGTGGCAGGCAAATAAAGCGTTTGAAATAAAAAAAGAACACAACAGACCCGACGAAACGTATTTTTCACCTCATATTTTGGTAAATATTGCGAGTTATACTGTTGCTGGTAAAAAAACAAATGTGATTTCAAACTTAGATGATTTACATAGAAGTTATGAAAAAAACATTCAAGAAGTTATCAATGAAAAGCCAACTGCCGAAATGAAAACCCTTGCAGACTCAATAATTGTTGGCAAAACGACTGAATTCGATAAAGTAAAAGCTATTTACTACTGGGTTCAATCAAACATTAAGTACATTGCTTTTGAAGAAGGGACAGCAGGTTTTATACCTCGACAACCGAACAAAATTTTGGCGAAACGATATGGAGACTGTAAAGACATGGCTTCATTGATCTATGCATTAACAAAAGCTGTAAATATTCCAACTTATTTAACTTGGATTGGAAGTAGAGATATTCCTTACAAATACAGCGAAATACCAACTTCGTTTTGTGATAATCACATGATTGCAACCTATTATCACAATGGAAATCCCGTTTTTTTAGATGCAACTTCCTCTTTTCTCCCAATTTCGATTCCTTCTGCGTTTACTCAAGGAAAAGAATGCTTAATCCATTTAAGTGAGGGTAAATATGATTTGAAATCAGTTCCAATTCCAACTAAAGAACAAACAAGTTTCACTGATTATTCGACAGTTCGTATTGAAGGAAAAACGTTAATTGGTCATTCAGAAAGTGAAGTTTCAGGTTACTACTTTATGTTTATTGGAGATGCTGCAAGATCGTTAAAGAAAAGCGACGAATTGGAGTTTTTAAGTTCTGTAAATGAAAAAGGAAACAACTCTTTTGTTGTTGAAAAAGGGAAACTAACCAATATGACCAATCGCGATTCAATTGGAAAAATGAGTTACGATTGGAAAGTAACAAATTATGTTTCCTCAGTTGGAAATGAAATCTATGTGAATCTTCTTTTAGCGAAGGATTTTGTGAAATATCCAGAGATTGAAAAAGACCGTATTTCACCTTTGGATATGATTTCTTATTTCGATGACAAGTATATCACAACTTTAGAAATACCTGAAGGTTATACGTGTAAAAGTCTACCTAAAAATAGAACTATCACTTCTGAACATTTTGGTTATTCTGTTACTTACGAACAAAAAAACAATCAGGTTATTTGCACACTTCGTTTTTACACAGAGTTTTTATTACTAGATAAAAGCGAATTTGAAAACTGGAATAAATTCATCAAAGACAAAAAAGGAGCTCTCTCAGAGTCTGTAGTATTAATAAAAAAATAACTGTAGAACTATTTACAGCACATAACAAATAGAATATGAAAACAAAAATCTTAATCATCTTTTTAAGTTTATTATCCGTAACAACTTATTCTCAAGAATTGTATTACGAAGATTATGACTGGAAGAAAACACCTGAAAAATATACTGTAGACGATAAAGACAAAGAAGCTGATGAAATAATGCTTTTTGAGAAAAAAAGTATCGAATTCGCTAGTGTTAAAGAAGAATTTTATCAATTTAATTTACACCACACAATTCGTTTAATCAATACAGATGACGGAATCGAAAGCAACAATAAAGTATATGTCAATAACGGCCCAGGAGCAAATGTTCTTGTTCAAAAAGCGCGTGTGATTAAACCAAATGGTGAAATCATTAATCTAAAAGAGTCTGACATCAAAGAATCTAAAGATGAAAATGGAGAAGTTGAATACCGTTATTTTGCTTTAGAAGGACTTGAAAAAGGAAGTATCATCGAATACATCCATTACTTGAAACAAAATCCACAAATTTCAGGATCAAATTTATACATACAAAGTTCGGTCAAAAAACTTGAAGTTGAAGTAGATATCATATCTCCTAAACACCTTGATTTCATGATTTACACTTTAAATGGAACTCCTGAATTTGAATTGGATGAATCAGATGACATTCGTAGAAAACACCTTGAATTAAAAAACATCGAAGGATTAGTGGATGAATACCAATCTCCTTATAATGCGGTTTTGAAAAAAATCTATTTCAAGTTGCATAAAAATTTCGACAATGGAAAAAGTAATTTCTACACATTCACAAATGCTTCCAAATTTTTCTTCGATGTTATGTTCGAAACAACTCCAAAAGGAGCTAAGAAAAAAATGAATGCAATTATCAAAAAGGTAAATGCTTCTGGAGCAAAAACAACTGAAGAAAAAGTGCGCTTTTTAGAGCATTATTTGAAAACAAATTTCGCTGTAATCGATAATAATCTACCTCAATTAAAAGAATTCGACTTTATTTTTGAGAAGAAAGTTACAAACGATGATGGTTTAACGAAGTTATGTTTACACATTCTACGATTAATGGAAATTAAGTTTGAATTGGTTTTGACGAGTAACAAAACTGAGCGCCCATTTGAAGAAGAATATGAAGACTATGATTTCTTAAGAGAGTATTTGATTTATGTCAATGATATTGATATGTACTGGTCACCAAGTTTAGTAGAAAGATTGGGACAAGCTCCATACGAATTCGCTGAAAACAAAGGTCTTTTCATCAAAGAAAGTGTGTTGAACGATGTTTCAATTCCAATTGCTAAAGTGCGAATGATTAAAGGAGCAGGGGCAGATTATTCTAAAGATATTATCCATGCGAATGTTATCTTTTCAGATGAATTAAGTGACCCGAAAATAAATATTGAGCGAACAACTACAGGTTATAAAGCAATTTATCCGCAAAATGTTTTGTTTTTAATGCCAGACGATAGCAAAAAGAAAGCACTAGAAGATTACATTAAATACATTGATGAAAATGCTGAAATTGAAAATCAAAAATTCACGAATGACAATTCTGAAGTTGGTGGGAAACTTCCTCTAATTGCAAGTGCTGATTTTAAAGGTTCCGGATTCACAGAATTAGCAGGTGATAAAATTCTTTTTAAAGTTGGTATGTTAATCGGACCACAAGCAGAAATGTATAACGAAAAAGAACGTAAAACACCTTGTAATACATTGTTTTGTAGAAAATATGAACGTAAAATCACAATTGAAATTCCTGAAAATATTACAATTACTAATTTGGACGAATTGAATATCAATCAAGTAACAAGTGATCAAAAATGTCGCTTCGTTTCAAGTTATGTTTTAGAAGGAAATAAATTGACAATAACTGTTGAGGAACGATACGATAGAACATATTTTACTGCATCAGAATACAAAGAATACGAGACAGTAATGAATAAGGCTGCCGACTTTAACAAGATTGTTTTAGTGATGGAGAAAAAGTAATCATAGAGATCAATACATTAGAATGAGTAAACTAACTTTAAAAACCGTTCTTATTCTATGTGCACTTTTTCTTTTTGGAGCAATTATTTCATTCTGTTTTGAACACGATTTCAGAAATCTACTTTTCAAAATTTACACAAAAAGTACTTCGGGAAATTTAACTTTCCATGAAAATAGGAAAGAAATTCACTTTCCATCTGGCTTTTTTGTTTCTGCTTTTGGAGTTTATTTAATGCTTCTTTATATTCTGAACTTAAAGAATAATTGGAAGAAAATCTTACTCATGTTAACTTTTAACTGCTTGATCTTCTTTCTTAGTGTAGGAATTTATTCCTATTTCAATGCTCACATGAATTTAATTTCTTGTACCGCATGTGATGATGGAACCTTAAAACTTTATAAAGACGATTTAAATAGTGACAAAATTTTCTTTATTAGTTTACTCTTTACTATACTTCCCTATTTGTTCAATCTATTCAAAAAAAGACATTTTATTTTTTCTTCGCGATCCAACGAGGTAAAATCACCGAACCAATAATCAAATAAGGATAATAGCTGATTAAGCGCCAGAAAACAGCCAAAGTTCCCAAAAGAATTAAACTACTCGAATAATCAGATAGCAATTCTGCAAACGCCCATTCTGCTACTCCACTTCCTCCTGGTGTGGGTGAAACACGTAAAAACATCCACAGAACAAATTGCTTCATGAACACTTGAATGTGCTGCAAAAATCCGAGTGAAATAAATGCTTGTAAAATACAATTGATTACAAAAAACCGCGACGACCATGAAATAATTGTTGCGCCAAAAACTTTCATCCAAAACCCAAAATGCTCTTGTTTGAAACTACGCGCTGTTAACTCTAAATCTTTCCCAAATTGTATTGCTTTTGAATGAAACCGATTTAAAAAAGGAAGGTACTTTAATCCATTTCCGATTTTTAAAAACAACTTCGGATAAACAAAAATAGACGTAAACAATACCAAACACAAAACTGCAAACACACTAAAACCTGTCCAAAAAACAAAACTCAAATGGGAAATATCTCCGTCTTTTGGAAATAAATCTGTAGCTGGTAAAATCAAAAATAACAACGGAATAAAAACTACATAAAACAGATTGTCAAAGAAAGCTGTCAAAATAACCATTGCTGTTGCTCTTCCCATTTCGATCTTTTCTCGGTGAAGAATGAACATCGCTACTGCTGCACCACTCATCACTCCTGGTGCTAAAGCTGAAGCAAATTCCCACAACATGATCACAAAAAAAGAACGTTTGAAACTCAATTTACCTTTTGCTAATAAGCGAATCCGCCACATGTAAGCTAAATCTCGACCAAACATTCCAAAAATCGCTAAGAACATCCAGATGAAAACATGCGCATTCCAATCTACTTTTTGAAGAACTTCAACAGCAGTTTGTTTCGTGTAATTTCCATTTTTGGAAACTTTAAAATCTTGCGAAAGGTGAAGATCAACGCTTTTATTGTGATTTCCATCCACCCACACATAATCTCCTTCTGTTGCTTTGACTTTTACAAACTCAGTTCTGGAAAAATTGCGAATTAAAAGATACGTTGTAACTCCCAAAGCGAAAAAAATAGCCAAATATATTTGCCACTTTTTGAATGGATTTTGAGTTACATTTTGCATGTTAAATTAATTAATTTACTTTCTGCAATGTCTGTTCGATTTCCCAGTTTGGACGTAATTTTTGAGACAATTTGAAGTAATAAACGTGTTCAGGTTGACGTTGTTCTAACAAAGAACCTTCTGTCCATTTTCCATCGCCATTTTTATCCTCAACACATCGTATAGTATAGTTTCCAGGGATTAATCGCGTGAAGTTGACTATTTGGTCAGCTGCTTTTTTTGTGCTTGAATAGACTACTTGATTGTTTTCTATTAATTCAACAATTACAGTAGAATCAAAATTTTCCAATTTCAATTTTAAAGTCGCCAATTCAGTCTCTTTTAGTACCGAAAAAAGTACTTGAGTAGAATCACAACTTGCATGTAAACCCATCAAAGCTTCTCGCTCGATTTTCAGTTTATAATCTCCCGAAAAAGAATTCGGAATAAGTAAGTAAAATCCGTCTGCGTTACTTTTAAACTCAGTATTTAACTTCTCTTCACCTTTGAAAACAGAAAGTTTACTTTTATCAATCGATTGAATGGAGTCTGAAGAATAAACTCTCAGCGTATCTCCTATTCTCAATTTCGTTAAAGAAGACTTTAATTGTAATTTCGTTTTCTCATTTTTAGCTGATTTTACAATCGTGTCATTGGCTAAAATAAACTGATAAGTTGTCTCTGTTTTTGGGAGAAAAGCAATCAAGGAATCGGATTTAATTTTTTGAAAAATACGAATCTTTTGACCGTTGATCGTTGTTTTTTCAACTTCATTTCCAGTTAAAATAACTTTACCAGGCTCAGAAATTGTTGTATTTAATTTTTGTTCAGAGTTTGATTCTTTGTAAAAGTAAAGCGTCGGAAGAAGTGAATCTGAAGAATTTAAACCCGAATAAAAAGCCGCTTTTTCGTTGATATCCCAAGTAGCGTTTTTATTGAAATCATTAAACGCAAAGACATCGTAAGTTGAATTCATCGGAAGATACGAAAAAGAAAAGCCTCCAAATTTATTGCTTCTTGTTTTGAACTTTGGTTTGTCCACTTTCGGATTTTCGCCTTGTTCAAATAAATATATCGTACAATTTCCCAACAAGCCATTTGAAAAGGCATCAACACATTTACCTGAAATTTGAGCAGTATCG
>JBKDZA010000013.1:0-11186 GCA_046308455.1 Fluviicola sp. | reverse complement strand
TTTTTAGCAATCCTTGAAGCAACAAAAAAATGGACTATGCCAATCAGAGATTGGGGTGTTGTTTTAAATCAATTTACCCTTATTTTTGATGAAAGATTAAAACTTTAAAAAATCAGTTTACACACTTAACGGGATAGTGTCATAATTCAGGAATAATATCTACTTATTTCAAGCACTTAAAATAATCGAAAGGTTCTAGACAGCTATTGCATTGGTAATGTGCCTTACAAGCTGTACTTCCAAATTGACTGACCATTCGAGTGTTACGACTTCCACATTTTGGACACTGAACTTTTACTGGGTCGGCGAATAAAACACTTTTGTCTGGTTCGTTTTCAGGTGGAGCAATTCCGTATAATTTCAACTTTTTACGTCCTTCTTCAGAAATCCAATCTGTGGTCCAAGCTGGAGTTAAAACGGTATCAATTTTAAATTTTGTAAATCCTTCTTTCGAAAGTTTTTCTTTGATGTCTTGTTCAATTACACCCATAGCAGGACAACCTGAATAGGTAGGTGTAATCGTTATATGAATCTGATCTTCCTGAATTTTTACTGAACGAACAATTCCTAAATCTATTACTGAAAGAACAGGAACTTCAGGATCTGAAATTCCTTCTAATAACTTCCAAATATCTGTTTCACTTACCATTCCATTCCTGGATAAGCTCTTTGCATGTATTGCATTTCAGCTAATATGAAACCTAAATGTTCCGTATGTTTACCAATTCTTCCTCCACTTTGTCTCCATTCATTTGTAGGTAAAGTAAGTGTGGATTCTGATAAAACATAATTGATTTTATCAATGAATTTTTGACGAATTGTGTTTAAGTCAACTGCAATTCCTTGCTCAATTAACTCCTTTTCAATTTCATCCATATAAAAAACTTCATCCGAATATTTCCATAAACGGTTTAAAGCATCTTGAGTTCGGTTGTGAGATTCTTCAGTACCATCGCCTAAACGGATTAACCATTCAGATGAATGTTTCCAATGATATCTTGTTTCTTTTAAAGATTTTTCAGCAATTGCAGCAAGTTGAGTATCTTTTGATTTCGTTAATTCTTCAAAAAACAATACTCTAAAGGTGTCAAAAATCCAGTTGCGAACGATTGTTTGTCCGAAATCTCCATTTGGTTGTTCAACTAACAATAAGTTGGAGTATTCTCTGTCAAAACGCAAAAACGCAATGTCATCTGAAGATTTCTCACCATTTGTGAATGTTGCTGCATATTCATACAAAGCTGTTGCTTGTCCAATTAAATCTAAAGCAATATTTGTTTGTGCAATATCTTCCTCTAAAATTGGTCCATGTCCGCACATTTCGCTTTGTCTTTGACCTAAAATCAGAGAATCATCAGCAATTCGTAAAATGTATTTATACAAAGTATTCATAGCATTCAATTACATATGAGAAATTCCATCTGGAACATCGTAAAAAGTAGGATGACGGTACACTTTACTGTGTGCAGGTTCAAAAAACGCATCAGAGTCAGCTGGATCAGAAGCAAAAATAGCTGAAGATTCAACCACCCAAATTGATACTCCTTCACTTCTTCTAGTGTAAACGTCACGCGCATTGTCAACAGCCATTTCAGCATCAGCTGCACGTAAACTTCCTACATGTTTATGATTTAAACCTTGTTTACTGCGGATAAAAACCTCCCACAAAGGCCATTCAGATTTTGACATTTTTTATTGTATTAAGATGCTTGTTTTCTATTTTTTCTTTTTTCAGCGTATGCATTTGCTGCTTCACGAACCCATAATCCATCGTCTTTGGCTTTTCTGCGCGCCTCAACTCTTTCTGCATTACATGGACCATTTCCTTTTACAACTTCCCAAAATTCATCCCAGTTAATTTCACCATAT
This sequence comes from Fluviicola sp., assembly GCA_046308455.1. Taxonomy (GTDB): domain Bacteria; phylum Bacteroidota; class Bacteroidia; order Flavobacteriales_D; family Crocinitomicaceae; genus Fluviicola. The sequence goes on along the minus strand of JBKDZA010000013.1, from coordinate 9,317 downwards.
TCATAGTGACCTGTTTCAGAATTTAATTTTAAGTCTTTATCTGGAACTGTTAATCCAATCATTTCAGCTTGAGGAACAGTTACATCAACAAACAGCTGACGTAATTCATCGTTTGTATGACGTTTGATTTTCCAATCCATTGATTGTTTCGTATGTTTTGAATCCGCATCATTTGGACCGAACATCATTAATGCTGGCCACCAAAAACGATTCAAGGCATCTTGTGCCATTTCTTTTTGTTCTGGTGTACCATGTGCTAATTTTGAAATGATTTCAAAACCTTGACGTTGGTGAAAAGATTCTTCTTTACATACACGCACCATAGCTCTTGCGTAAGGTCCGTATGAACAACGACACAAAGGAACTTGATTCATGATTGCTGCTCCATCAACTAACCAGCCAATTGCACCCATATCGGCCCAAGTTAGAGTAGGGTAGTTGAAGATGGAAGAATATTTTGCTTTTCCAGAATTCAAATCATCGATTGTTTCTTCGCGATCAGCTCCTAAAGTTTCCACAGCTGAATATAAATACAAACCATGTCCAGCTTCATCTTGAACTTTCGCTAATAAAACTGCTTTACGGCGTAAATTTGGTGCACGTGTAATCCAATTTCCTTCAGGGAGCATTCCAACGATTTCTGAATGGGCATGCTGAGAAATTTGACGAATCAAAGTTTTTCTATATTCTTCTGGCATCCAGTCCTTTGGCTCAATTCGAATTTCGTTATCGATTTTTGCTTGAAACTGTGCGTTTAATTCTTCCAAAGTTAATTCTTTCATGATTCAAATTTGAGGAGTAAAATTACAACTTTTATATCTGAATAACAATTTTGAAATCATTTGGTTTTATCCAAAAAAAGAATTTGTAACGAAATTCAAAAAAAATGAGCTACTTAAAAAATAGCCCATCCTTGATTTTAAAATTTATCTATTGTTCATTTACAAATTCTTCAACTTCTCTGTAATTTGATTCAAAAGAGAATGCACTTTTCCAAATGAAGTAATTTTGTTTATCGTAACATCTTGAATACGCCTTTTTTGCTACTTCAACTTTGTATGAATCAAATGTGAAAGTTTTTAATATTTGTCCAATTTGATCTGCACTTAAGTTCGCTTTTGTTACATATGCCACAGCTCTTTCTTGACGTTTCGTATCAAAAGATTCTTTTTTCAAATCTTCAATGAATAAATTGAAACTAGCATTGTCAATAGAACCATTTTGTCCATTTCCGTTTCCATTTCCGTTCCAAGTTCCATTACCATTCCATGTTCCTCCACCATTTTGATTCGGATCGTTTGTAACAACTGTTGAATACCAATTTGGAGTTGAAATTTGAATCGTTTGTAGAATCGTTAAGTTTCCATTTTGATCGATTTCTCCTACTACACGTTGATTCATTCCAAGGTTTATAGTTGAACTGAATACTTGCGTATTTGTGTTTTGTTGATAAACTTGAAGGTAGACCGAACCATTTGCCAAATCAAAAAAACGGTAAATGTTCGAAGAATTATAAATTGTTTGTCCACTTACTGTTGCATAATGCATTCCCGAACGATTAACTCGAATGAAAAGTTCTGAAGCGAAACTTAAACTAGTTAAACAAAGAGCTAAAAGTGTAATAATTGTTTTCATAACGGATTCTTTAAATATTATTAAAATCAAAAGTTAAAAATTGTGCCAAAAAGAAAGGTGCGATAAACGCACCTCTTAATTTTTTGTTAATGTTTCGAATTAACGATTAATCATAACTGGCATGACTAACATCAAAATATCTTCTGGTGAATTTTCATCTTCTAATACTGGAATTAATAATCCTGCACGATTTGGTTCACTCATTTGAATTTTAACTTCTTTTGAATCGATGTTGTTCAACATTTCCATTAAAAAACGCGAGTTGAAACCGATTTCCATATCTACACCATCGTAAACACACACCATGTTCTCATCAGATTTATCAGCGAAATCAATATCTTCTGCAGAAATTTTTAATTCACTTCCTGCTAATGTTAAACGAACTTGATGTGTAGTTTTATTCGCAAAAATAGATACACGTTTGATTGAAGCTAAAAACTGAATACGATCAACGATCAACACATTTGGATTCTCTTTTGGAATAACAGCTTCGTAGTTTGGATATTTCCCATCAACTAAACGACACATCATAACGATGTCACCAAAAGTGAAAATTGCATTTGAATCGTTGTATTCGATTTTAACTTCTTCGTTTCCACTAAGATTTCCTTTCAATAAGTTCAATGCTTTTTTCGGTAAAATAAAAGCAGAACCTCCTGTTGATTGTCCATCTGTTCTTCTGTAACGAACTAATTTATGTGCATCAGTTGCAACAAATGTAATATCTGAAGGACTGAATTGACAGTAAACTCCGCTCATCACTGGACGCAAATCATCGTTTCCAGTAGCGAATAATGTTTTATTGATTGCTTTTCCGACGATATCGCCAGAAATAGTAATACTTGCTTGACTTTTAATTTCTGGAGTCTTAGGAAATTCAGCTCCATTAAAACCTTGCATACTAGCTTTACCATTGTTGTGTGTCATTTCAATTTTGAAAGACTCGTCCACTTTAAACGATAAGGGTTGATCAGCAATATTTTTTAAGATCTCTAATAACTTTTTAGCAGGAATACATGCCAAACAATTTTCAGTTGCTTCCACATTCATGACTGTAGTCATTGTTGTTTCCATATCTGAAGCAACAGCTTTTAATTCACCATCAGCGATACTGAATAAAAAATTGTCTAAAATTGGTAAAGAATTGCTTGTACTTAAAACACCACTAATACTTTGTAAATGACGCAATAAAACCGTACTATTAACTATAAAATTCATATGTAAATTCCTATTTGGATTACAAATATAGTAACCTGAGTTAGATTATTCAAACAATTCCAATAACAATCGGAACAAAATTAATTTAACAAAAGATTTTCCTTAAAAATTAGTTGGATTTAGCAACTTGTTCTTGACTTGTTTTGTACCCAAAATAGATGTGTCCCATCATAATTGGATTAAATACAAAGTACTGTGCTTTTACAATTTTACCTTCAGGAGTCAAACACCAAAATGTATTGATATCGTATTTTGATTTCATTCCAAAGTCATCTACTTCCTCTTCTCCAGATTCAGATTTTCTTCTAAAACATTTTACTTTTTTAGTTTCACCTTTTTTATCTGTAATTGCTATTGAACAAAATGGAGTAGCTCTTTTCACACTGTCAATTTGACGATTTGTCAACTCATAATTGGGATTCATGAAATTGATTCTTCTAAATGCGACTAAATAGCGTTGAATGTTTTGTAATGGAATTCCTTCAATCTTTTGATTATTAGCAAAGACTTCATAGTTTTTTCCGTTTTTATTAACAGAAAAACTTTGTTGTTTCAATGATCCTGTGAAGTCAACTTTAACTTTAGAGATTTCTTCTTTTTCGTAACTAAAAATCCCCGTGCAAGCCCATTTGCGTGGATCAGCGAAGAAACGTGGAGTTAAAAACCCATTCATTCCATGCATTTCCATGATTACAGGTAAATCACTTTTACCTTGTGATGCTGTTTCAACTTGCATGTATGTTCCCAAGTGATCAGGAGTAGCTGTTCCAACATACCACGTTTTTGACCACTCACCATCTTGGAAAAATTCTACTTTAATTGAAAGTGTATTTAGCTGATTTGTAACAGTTTTAAGTCCGTTATCTGGAATGTATCCTTTAAATCGGATGTTGTAACAAGCCTTTAAAATATTTGAAACCAAAATTGGCTGAACACATTCTCCATTTTTTCCTGTCCAAGTTTTTCCGTCATTGTTTAATTCAAACACCATTCCATTTGGCTCTGAAATAATAATTTTTGTAATAGATGTTGTGTCTTTTATTTCGAAATTGAAATTGGCAATTTTCTCATCTGATTTACCTTTTTTTGAAATCAAATTGTATGCAAACCAACCAAGGAAACCAACTAATAAAAGTCCAATTATTAAAACTATTTTCTTTTTCATTTTTTAAATTTTATCTAGCGTAACGACGTTTTCTGATTACAAATAATATCAGAGCTAAGCCAATTACAAGTAAAGAAGGAACGACTACATTTAAAATCGTTAAAAAGCTAGAGTTTTGTTCAACTTTCGATTTATCAAGTGGATGTAATTCAATTTGTTTCGAACGAACATCCAATACAGAATTATCACCTAACATGTAATCAACCATATTTTGCATAAATTCCTGATTACCATAAGTCATCGGTTGAATACGCATACGTGCCATTTCTTCATCTAAACGTAGATTGTTGAATTGCGTTGGGTAGTAAACCATTTTTCCTTCTGCATTCATAGCTGAATCATAGTAATTACGAATAAAAGTTCCGTTTGCAATCGCAAGTACTTTTCCTTCTTTTTTACTTTCAGCAATGTATCCAGATTCAGGGTTTTTAGCAAATTCATCAATTAATCTACTTTTGAAATAAGATTCGTATCTACCTTCAGTTAATCCAGCAAGACACAATCTGTTTCCTTCATTGTTTGGATCATCAACAAGAACTGGGATTTTATCAAAGTTCATTGGCATTCCCAAACTTATCGTTGGTGTTAAACCTGCTGTTCTTGAATTATTTGATGATGTTAATATTGGTGTACATAAATAACTATCGTTTGGAATCAATTCTATTTGTGAACAATAGCGCAACATTACTGTTTCGATATTTCTCGAAATTGCATGTTTCCCAGGTGTGGCTCCTACATAAAAGAACCAAGGCAGCAAATTGTTCTTTGCATATGGAAGTAGAATCGGTCCACATTTTGTTCCTTCTAAAACGTAATCCGCATTCGTCTTGATTCCATAACTGAACAACAATTTATCTAATCCAAGATCAGTTCTAGATGTGAAAGTTGAGCCTTTTGCTAGCAATGTATCGCGGTCATATTTTAACATGTCGTAGAAACACATTAAACTTCCACCTTTCATTACAAATTGGTCAACTAGATATAAATCTTTTTCTGAGTATGGAGTTTTTGGTCCAGCAATAATAACACCTTTATAAGCATCAAGAGCATGAATATTGTTGTTTAAAGAAACGTTTTCGATTGAATAATATGGGTCTAACAAAGTTCTAACACGCATTGTTTCAGCCTCTGATAATTCACCATGTCCTTGAATAAATGCAATACGAGGACGTGATTTAATGATTGTTTTTCTCAAACCTGAAATCAACATGTATTCCAAGTTATTGATGGAATTTTGAACGATTGATTCAGAGAAATCTTTCGTTAATTGTCTTGGTTGACCTTGAGAAGTTCCTGGTAAAAACTGAATGTATTGCTTTGTAGTTCCTTCGTAAACGATTTCAGCTCCAGGCCAAAACATTTTTTGTGAATTCCCTGATTTATTTTGGTAAACAACCTCTAATGGAATAATTCCTTTTCCTTTTTGGTACAAAGCTTCGTAAAGTGTTCTTTTTTCAGCATCAGAACCTTGATCGGGATTGATGAATTCGTATTCCAAACGATCTCCAGCAATTTCTTTGAATTCTTGTAATTTCGTTTCTATTGCATTGCGAAAACGTCTAATTTCAGCAGGCATTTCACCTTCTAAATAAATTTTCAAGTAGATACGATTGGCTTCTTTTCCTTTCGATTCTTTGGACTCTTTATTGAAAGTTTCTAGGAAAGAAATGGTTCCATCTGATAAGGAATAACGCTCATCTTCAGTCATGTCAATTCGTGAATAAATGAAAGTTCCAATAATATTTAAGAAGATAACAATCCCTAAGATTATTAAAAGTGTAACCCAATTATAGAATCCAGATGATTTCTTTGAAGTTTTTCCAGCTGTAGAAGCTTGTTTTTCTATTGCTTGTTTCCCCATGGTTATTTTTTCAAAGATTTAACTAATGTCAATGCTAATGAAAGGAAGATAACAATCATTCCTAAGAAATAAATCAAATCAGAAGTGTCAATTACACCTTTCATGATAGAACGGTAATGCGAATTCAAACCAATAAATTGAAAGATGAAATCAATGTCTCCAAGTAAAGAGAACGACCCAATCAATTCCAATCCATCGTAGAAAAACCAACACATGAACATGGCTACAATGAAAGCTACAATTTGATTTTTAGTGATTGAAGAAGCGAAAATTCCAATTGCAGTGAAAACTGAACCCAAGAAAAACAATCCTAAATAAGATGTAAAAGTTGCACCTTCATCAATCGCAGATTTTAAATTCCCTTCTTCATCAGGGATTTCTGTTCCCAAGTAAGACATGGAAAAATAGAAAATCAAAGTTGGAACCAATGAAATAAACAACAAGGTAATTCCTGCGAAATATTTCGCTAAAATGATTTGTAAATCCGAAATTGGACGTGTAAATAACAATTCGATTGTACCTGATTTACGTTCCTCAGCGATCATACGCATGGTAATTGCTGGAATTAAAATCAAGAAAATTGTTGGAGAAAGATTGAAGAACGGAATTAAATCCGCCTCATTTCCCAACATTAAATTGTAATCTTCTGTAACGATCCAGTGAAAAATTCCAGAAGTTAAAAGGAACACAATGATGAAGATATATCCAATCATTGAACCTAAAAAACTTCGAATTTCTTTGAAATAAAGTGCTTTCATTTCTATTTTTAATGTGCGCGCAAAATTAAGAACAAGTTTTGTTTAATCACATAAACGTTGAAAAATTAAAAACAGTTGAATGTTAATAGGAGAAAATCTTTACAATTGTCTAAAACATTAAAGATTATTCGTTCTATCACTTATATGATTAAAAAAAACGAGTTTTATTATTAGCCCTTACTTACCTCAGACTTATTTTCCTTAAGGAAAAGTCTTCGTCTTCGTTCCAAAACGGAACTCTTTCATTGCCAAAAAAGTAAGCAAAAAGGCTAGGCCTGTATGAAAATGTTTTGAAAAACCACATTTCGTTTCACTGACAAAACCGAAACTCCTAACTTTGTTAACGCAGACTATTTTGACTTTACAAGCCAAAATGTCTTCGACAAAGTGTCGTCAAACAGCAGTTTTGTCCGCGCTTCACTTCATTCGTTTTTCTAAAACTTTTTTCTAAGGGCCTTTTAGTTTTGTCGAAAGATATGAATTGAATTTTTCAGACTCGTATTGATAATATTAAAAAAAAAACAATAGAATTTTAGAGTAAAGGGAAAAAGGATGAAAAATTTTCAATTAAATCCGCCTTCGTAATATTGATCAACAGTCCAAGCTTCAGCTTTAGATGCAAACCAAGGTTTAATTGTTGACCATGTCTTTTGAAACAATTCAGAATCGCGGTAAAAATTCAAAGCATCTTCATCTTTCCAAAGGCTATAAGTAAAAACAATGTGTGGTTTGTGCTTGTCTTGCAATAATCGCATCCCAAAACAATTTTCAAATCCACTAACTTGATGTTTTATGGTATCGAAAAAAGCAATGAAATCAGAGATTTTATCTTCTTCGAAAGTAAGTTTAACAATTCGTGTTATCATAATTAAAACAAAGAATCTTTTGAACCTGGAGGATATATTTCAACACGGATTTTATGTCCCAAAGAAATGTTCATTAAACTGTCTGCACCACCTGTAGTTTGACTTGCACCACGATTGATTGCAAATTCCAACACATCATTTTCATTAAAGAACACCACTTTTTCTCCAGGAGGAACATCGTTGTAAGTCGTAGAAATCTCATCAAATTCGAGATTGTAAGACAAGGAAATTTTAAATGGATGATTTCCAAAACGGAAGAAAGTTTCTTTATCAATATTTGAAATCAAGTTTCCAAAATAGTCGATATGAACAATTTCTCCAATGATAACATTCGAAGATAAAGTTGGAAGTTTTTGGAAAACGCGTTTTATTTCGTGGTCTTTTGATGCCAGATTTTCAATTTTTTCTCCATTTGCTAATCGAACACAAATTGGAAGGTATAAGTTTTTTAATGAAAAAACCATTGCTTTTGGATTCGAAAGCACATCATCAATCGTGTAAAATGCAGTTGGAGATTCAGTTCCACAAATCAATGAAAAGAATCCATTGTTATTTCCAACGAAGTAATGTCCGTCATATTCCATGATTGATGGAAATTCAGGTTGTGGTCCGTTTACAGTTGGTTCTGCTAAAACACCCATTAAATGAATGGTTCCTTTCGGAAAAGCGGAATAAGTTGAACGTAAAATAAAAGCAGCTTGTTGAAAATCGAATGGTCGAATAGTATGAGAAATATCAATCAATTGTACACTTGGGTCCAAAGTCAAAACAGTGCCTTTTAATACAGCAGCACCGCCATCATTATTCCCCATGTCTGTAGTTAATGTAATTATTTTCATTTCAAGCGTGAAATCGATACAATTATTAAAACGTTATTTCAATGTAGTTTCTTAAATTTGTTTCAAAATTAAGGTTAAATTTCAACCAAAAGCACAAACTAAAAGAGGTTTTTACATTGTTAGAAAAGAAAATTGAAATCAAAGGCGTAAATATTGCTGAACTTTTCGGAGTAAATAACGCTAATTTAAAGCACATTCGTTCGTTTTTTCCAAAATTAAAAATTAATTCAAGAGGAAATGAAATAACAATTCAAGGTGACGATGAAGTCATGGAAGAATTTGAACGAAAGTTTGAGTTGATTCTACAGCATTTTCATCAGTACAACATTTTGACTGAAAATAACATCGACAATTTAATGTTGGACGAAGGTACTTCTATGCTTTCAACCGATGGTTCTGAGACTTTAGTTCATGGAAACGGTGGTGTTAAAATTAAAGCGAAGACTGTAAACCAAAAGAAATTGGTTCAAGCAGTGAATAAAAGCGATATGGTTTTTGCTGTTGGTCCTGCTGGTACAGGTAAAACATACACTGCTGTAGCATTAGCTGTTAGAGCCTTGAAGGCGAAGGAAGTTAAACGAATTGTTTTAACACGTCCAGCTGTTGAAGCAGGTGAAAATTTAGGTTTCTTGCCTGGAGACTTGAAAGAAAAGCTCGATCCATACTTGATGCCTTTGTATGATGCTTTACGTGACATGATTCCTGCAGAAAAGTTGGGAGATATGATCGAGTATGGAATCATTGAGATTGCTCCTTTGGCTTTTATGCGTGGACGAACTTTAGACAAGGCTTTTGTAATCTTAGATGAAGCGCAGAATACTACTACGATGCAAATGAAAATGTTTTTGACGCGTATGGGTCAAACAGCACAATTTGTAATCACAGGAGATATGTCGCAAGTTGATTTACCAAATCGTCAACGATCAGGACTTTCTTACGCTTTGGATATTATCAAAGATGTGGAAGGAATTGAGA
>JBKDZA010000012.1:0-4894 GCA_046308455.1 Fluviicola sp. | reverse complement strand
ACTGATAATATAGATTTTGTTAATAAATCAAATTTTTATTATTCTGATACGCTCACTTTTCAAAAAAACTTTAGTCATTTTCAAAAAAAAGTTTGGAAAAATGGATATTGGACTTTTTCCCTCGACTCCACTCAAATTGATTCAAGTAAGAATGTAGCACTTTATGTTTCTTTAGGACCTAAATACAAACACATTCAACTATCAATTGACACTCTTTCTGAAAAACAATTAAACTTAATCGGATTCTCTAAACGCTTTTTAAAAACTGATTATTCTTCCTTTGAATTAGCAAATCAATTGGAAACTATTCTTAAAACATTTGAAAACAATGGATATCCATTTATTGAAATCAAAACAACCAAAATTGATTTATCAAATGACGAAATTATTCAATTAAACCTTTCTATAAATGCTGGTCCGCTTTTTAAATGGAATGAAATCATTTTGAAATCTGAAAATAAAATCATCAATGAACGCTATTTGAAAGCATTATTAAAAATTCAAAAAGGCGAATATTACTCAGAAGAAGATGCTCGTTTAATCAAAGATCGTATCATCCAATCTGGATTTTTGGAAGAAATTAAACCAGCTGAAATTTCCTTTCAAAATGGATACGCGGATATTTATTTGTATTTAAAATCAAAACGGAATTCTTCATTTAATGGTATCATTGGTATTCAACAAGATCCTATAAAATTAAAAGTTGGATTTACAGGCGAAATTAGATTAAAATTAGAAAATAGTTTCAAACGCGGAGAATCCTTCCAATTGTATTGGAGAAGTGTAAACCCTGTGAGCCCACAGTTCAACACGCAACTCAGTCTTCCTTTTCTTTTTAATACGCCTTTTGGACTATTTGGTCAATTTCAATTGATAAAAAGAGATACGTCTTTTATTGAAACAAAACCGAGCATTGGTGTTTTATTTAATTTAAAAAATGGATCTTCCTTAAAAGCTTTTTACAAAAACTATCAATCTTCCACTTTGGGAAATACAGGTTCTGTAAATGGCTTTGGTTCCGTTAAATCCAATCAATATGGTTTAAATTTTACTTACCAAACTTTAGATTATAGACCTAATCCAAGAAAAGGTATTTATTGGTCAACGGAAGCAACAATTGGAAGTCGAGAAGTAAACCAAAACAACGATACAACTTTCAAATCCTCAGTATATTCAGGAAAAACGAACTTTGAAATTTATTCCTCTATTAAAAAACGATTTGTCATCAAAACTGCATTTCAATGTGAGGTTTATCAAAGTCCAAATACTCAAACAAATGAATTGATTCGATTTGGTGGAAATAATACGCAACGCGGATTTTTAGAAGATGAATTTTTTTCAACTACTCGTGCGACATTAACTGTTGAACCACGATTTATTCTAGATCAAAACAGCTTTTTATTCGTCTTTTTCGATCAAACTTGGTATGAAAAAAATAGTGAAAACTATAGCAATGATAGTCCTTATGGATTTGGAGCTGGACTTTCATTCGGAACAGATATCGGTATTTTCTCGATTACTTATGCAATTGGAAGTCAACAAGGAAACCCAATTCTATTGAGAGATTCAAAAATTCACTTTGGGTATGTCGCCTTTTTCTAGTAATAATTAATGTACGCTGTTTTTTCAAAACTTTTTCCATCCGTCCATTTTCCAGTAATTTTCACAAAATAAGTTCCTTGATCTTTCACTTCTTTTGGCCAAATAACAAGTAGTTGATTACTTTCAACAATTAAATTTCCCCATCTTGAGAATACTGAAATGGAAATTTCTGAAACTGTTTTCGTTGACTTTACATCAAAAGCATATTGATTTTTTTCACTAATAAAACCAACGTTCAATGGAACTTGAATTTCTTCTTCATCTTTAACAGATGTTTTCTCTTGAGAAAAAGAAACGATTGAAAAGCAAATGAATGCTATAAAAAGAATGTTTTTCATTGTATGGATTATAAAAATCGTCTTGTATTTATTTCACTGAATTTCTTCGTTTTTTGGACAAAATAAATCCAAAGTAAACTTCCCTTGTATACACCTTTCGATACATTTTGGTTCAAATGTTTCCATTTTTTTCTTTCAACTCGTGAAGATGAAAGCAAACCATAAAAAGAAAAATGTGCTTTAATTACTGCAATAAAGTGACTAAACTTTCCTGAGAACAAGAAAATCAAACCTGCAATTCCATCTAATATCAATCGCCTGAACAAGACATACCAAAGTCCAGAAACTTGATTTTTATGAATCATCAACAAACTATTTCTAAAATTCAAAAACGTTTTTCTTGGATTTTCATAATTCAATGTTCCACCCCCCACGTGATAAACAACAGATTTTGGCTCAACTAACAATTCATAACCAGCTCGTTGAACTTTCCAACACCAGTCGATTTCCTCCATGTGCGCAAAAAATCGTTCGTCTAAACCTCCAACTTCCCAATAAACCTTGCTTCTAACAAGCATACACGCACCTGTTGTCCAGAAAACATTTGACACATAATCGTATTGAAGTTCATCTTTTTCAAAAGAATTAATCAATCTTCCCCGACAAAAAGGGTAATGATATTTATCGATAAATCCACCAGAAGCACCTGCATGTTCGAATTCATCACGACGATTAAAACTCAATACTTTTGGTTGAATAGAAGCAATTTTTGGATTTTCCATGTGTTTCAACAAGGGTTCAATCCAATTTGGAGTCACTTCTACATCGCTGTTGAGTAATAAGTAAAACTCTGCATCAATTTTCTTTAAGGCATCATTGTAACCCTTTGCAAAACCGCCATTTTGTTCATTAACAACAATTTCAACATTTGGAAAATTTGACTTGGTCCATTCGATTGACTGATCAGTCGAAGCGTTATCAGCTAAAACAACACGATATGGTTCAGAATACTTGACAACAGTTGGTAAGAATTGCTCCAACCACTTTTGTCCATTCCAGTTTAAAATTACTACAGCTAAAGATGCTTCCAAATCCACAAATTAATATTGTCTGTAATAATAGTTACTATTTCCACCAAAATGATCATTATCCTGAATTCTTGGATCTTCTGGATTTTGATTTGAGTTGTTTCTTTTAGAAAGAGCTTGTTGCCAACGTAGATTTTGCAATTCACCTCTCATATCGGAATGTAATAATCGGTAATTATTATTCACTAAATCAGGATTGTAGAAAATGAAACGTCTATTGCTGAATACTTGAATTTTGTTATAAACCCAAATTTCATAAGGATATTCTGAAGGTGAAGTCTCTCTTGTTAAAATACTATTTGGTGGTCCATATTGAAGATAAACTCTACCTCTATCTGTCTCATATCCATGCATAATGTTTGTTGCATATAATTTTTGAACAAATAGAACTTGTTCTTTGTATTCCATCCATTTTGCTGAGGCTTCAGTTCCTGCGGTGGCAATCCAAAATTGTTGAAAGTATTTACGCATTTGTTCTTTATCACCTTTTTTGCCAATTTGTAAAATAAATTTTGTTTGTGAAGATTTAGCTATTGGCAACAATGACTCAACGTAAAAACGAAGAGAATCATCTGTAATAGAAGCTTGAAAATTTGGATCTAAAATAATTTCCTCAATGTTTTCATTGAATTCTTTTTCATTTACACGTTCAAAGTTATAGGTAACTGCTTCACCTAACAATTGATTGTTCCTATCGATTACTTCTAATTTCAACGTGTATGAGCCAGTGTACAAATCAGTAATATCTATTTTACGTAAAACTGGAATTACTTTTTCTGTTTTCACTCTTGAGAAACGTGAAAAACCCATTACTTCTTGATTCGTTTCAGTTGAAATAATAGTTTGTTTTATTCCGATTAACGTATCTAAAAAATCGTTTTTTAAATAAATTTCAGCGTAATATGGAATCATATTTTGTTCCCTCCCATAAAAATTTGAAAGTCGTGGGATTATTTCATAACCACTTTTTACGAACGGAGAAATTTGATTTGATGGAACAGCAACTTCAGCAATTGTAATATCAGAAATTTCAACAATATTATTGTCTTTAATTATTGAAATAGCAATTGAACCACTCATAGACTGAGCATTTTCTATATTTAGATCAGTTAGTTCAATGTTTGCTGTGTATTTTCCTTCAGGTAAAGCGAATCTTTGAGCATCATAAAAATCTTCAATAATTGAATCACGCATAAGCGGCGACTCTAACACATAGACATCTTTTCTAACTGTATCCGATTTTTGATTTAAGATGGTAGTTGAAACCATTACTTTTCCTTTCAAACCATTTTCAACTGATTTATATTTTAGTGTATAACCTACAAATTGAAAGTAAAGATCAATATAATTACCAGTTTCAGGAGCATAAAAAGACTTTTGTTCAATATAAGCTTTTAATTTACTGGACTGAGCATTTCCTAAAAACGCAACAAAACCAATTAAGAATACAAGTAGAAATTTACTCATGAGATAAAATTAAAACATAAAGGTAACTAAAAGCTAAAAGTCAGACAACTTTTTCAAAAAGTAAAAAAATATTTTGAGTGAACTGTACTGAAAATCAATTAACAAGAAAAAAAGAAGTTTTTTTTATCGAAAATCACTTGCAGATATACGAAAAAGTAGTACTTTTGTCGCGGAGAATTGGCAGAGTGGTCGATTGCGGCAGTCTTGAAAACTGTTGTACCGAAAGGTACCGTAGGTTCGAATCCTACATTCTCCGCCAGAAAAATTAAAAGCCCGTGCGTAGCACAGGGCTTTTTTTATTTTACAACGAATTAAACCGGATCAGTTCATATTTCTGTGGAGCATTAAAAAAATCAAGCATATATTTGTGTTAATCTGAATAAAAAGAATCCAATATTGGTTACACCACGAAATTGAGATCTGAATGCTTTAATTTTTGCATTGAAAGATTCAGCTGAG
>JBKDZA010000011.1:0-2623 GCA_046308455.1 Fluviicola sp. | reverse complement strand
CACAGATGCACAAGGAAAATTAATTCGTCTTGCAACAATACAAAACAATGCAACGCTTTCAATCAGTTCATTCGAAAGTGGAATTTACTTCTTCGAAATCGCAACTGAAAAAGGAAGTACAATTAAACGTGTAAGTAAACAGTAATTCATAGATTAATTAGTTTAAAATCAAGAAATCCGGCTTCATTTGAGGTCGGATTTTTTATTCCTTCAAACAATTCAACACAAACGAACTCTGAACATTCGCTATATTGGGAATCGAAGTCAATTGGTATTTCAGGAAATGGTGATAGGTTTCTATGTCTGCAACTTCTACAAATAAAGAATAGTCAAAATCTCCAGCTATGTGGTAACACGATTGTACTTCATTCAGATGAATCACCGCATTTTCAAAGGCGGAAATCTGTTCTAAATTGTGCGATTTTAACGAAACCCGACAAACAACCTGTAAGTTCAAACCGATTTTCTTTTTGTCTAAAATTGCTTGATACGACTTGATGACGCCATTTCGTTCCAAACGTTTAATCCGCTCAAAAGTGGGTGTCGTCGATAAACCAATTTCTGCCGCTAATTCTTTTGTGTTCAATTTTGCATTTTCCTTCAACAACTTCAACAAATGAAGATCAATGCTGTCTAAATTATTTTGCATAGAATATTTTTCTCCTTTAATCCTTAAAACGAACAAAAATAAGATATATATTCTGTAATTATGCCATTAATGGCATAATCTACTGTACATATATCTATTAAAAGATAAATATTCTACATTTGACTCAAACAAGAAAATTTCAACACAATGGATTATTCAAAAATGAAACCCGAAAGTTTAATGATGAGTTACGGATACAAACCTTCTCTTTCTGAAGGAGCAATCAAATGTCCAATTTTTCAAACTTCCACTTTTGTCTTCAACTCAGCTTTAGAAGGAAAACGCTTTTTCGAATTGGCTTACGGACTGCGTGCAAAAGACGAGGGCGAAGAATTGGGTTTAATTTATAGCCGTTTGAATAATCCCGATTTAGAAATTTTAGAAAACCGCTTGTGTTTGTGGGATGGCGCAGAAGATTGTGCTGTTTTTGAAAGTGGAATGTCAGCCATTTCAACTGCATTAATGGAATTCATGGTTCCAGGTGATTTGTTGTTGTATAGTCGACCTGTTTACGGTGGAACAGACCATTTTATCAATCACTTTTTGAAAAAAATGAACATTGAAGCGGTTGGTTTTCATGCTACAGATTCGAAAGAACAAATCATCGCGCGCATTGAAGCAACTGGAAAAGCAGATCGCTTAACAATGATACATATTGAAACACCAGCAAACCCAACGAATGTGTTGATTGACATTGAAATGTGTGCAGAGATTAAAAATCATTTTACAACAGCTGAAAAACCCGTTATTCTTTCAGTCGATAATACCTACATGGGACCAATTTGGCAACATCCTTTGAAACATGGAGCTGACTTGGTGTTGTATTCTGCAACGAAATATATTGGAGGACATTCTGATGTAATCGCTGGTGCTTGTTTGGGTTCAAAAGAATTAATGGCACGTGTGAAAGGATTGAGAACTTTCCTTGGAAACATGGCTGGACCTTGGACAGGTTGGTTGTTGATGCGAAGTTTAGAAACATTGAAAGTGCGTATGGAACAACAAGCATTGAACGCAAAATATGTCGCTGAATATTTGGAATCGCATCCGAAAGTGGAAAAAGTGTATTATTTAGGTTTTATTGAAAAAGGCGACAACGAACGTGAAAAAGAAATTTTCAGAAAACAATATACCTCATCTGGAGCAATGATTGCCTTTGATGTCAAAGGTGGAGAAAAAGAAGCGTTTCAATTTTTGGATTCATTGAAATTAATTAAGTTGGCTGTTTCTTTGGGTGGTACTGAAAGTTTGGCGGAACATCCACAAACGATGACACATGCTGACGTTCCAATGGAAGACAAAAAAGTGATGTTTATTTCTGAAAAATTGGTTCGTTTGTCTGTTGGTGTGGAACATTATTCTGATTTAATTATGGATATTGAACAAGCTTTATTGACGCTGTAAAAACGAATAGGCTTAATTCGAAGAAAATCGTTATTTTGTGTTTATAAAAACAGTTTAACATGCGCATTATTTTATTTCTTTTCTTGATTTCGACACTTTTTTCATGTGGTGATAGTTCGATTACTTCTGAATACGATACAGTAAAAGCTAAAAAAATCATCCTGACTGGTGATGATGGCAAAGAATATGAAATTACGATTAATAAAAAAGGAGCTTTAGTTGCGAAACTAGTTCATTAATTGAAACGATTAAAAGCTTCGCATTAAATTAAATAACATCCTATTTCGTTAAAACATTTCGTAATTTTGTTGGATGAAAATTGAAATTTGGTCCGACATTATGTGTCCGTTTTGTTATATTGGAAAACGACATTTAGAACTTGCTTTGCAACAATTTCCAGAAATGGAGGTTGAACTTGTTTGGAAAAGTTTTCAATTGGATCCCACTATTACTCCTCAACCAGGAAAGGATGTTTATTCATATCTGGCTGAACGAAAAGGAATGTCTTTAGAAGAATCGAAACAAATGCACCAACATGTTGTGGACAGAGCCGCAGAAGTAGGTTTGGTT
>JBKDZA010000010.1:0-25457 GCA_046308455.1 Fluviicola sp. | reverse complement strand
CAAGTCTTTCAAGATCAAAATAAGTCAATTATTGGTTTGAGATATGACAAATGGGCATTAAAAGTTAAAAACTCAAATATTGCTTCAAAATCAAAAGTAGATGGAGAAAGAAAAATTAAAATTAACGATACCGAAGTGTTTTTTCAAGCACACACAACAGAAATTAAATTCAGAAACCAAGACCTTTATCTAATAAACTTATACGATTTAACGGAGCAAAAAACAATATTTGCAAACTTTAGTGAAAATCAACGTGCTTACCGTGAACTAGTTGAAAATGTCTCTGATATTATCTTTAGAGCGGATAAATATGGAAGGTTTACCTTTGTAAATCAAACGGCAATTCATATTAGTGGTTTTTCCAATGAAGAATTAATAGGATCGCATTTCAATCTTTTTGTTCGAGAAGATTTTCAATCTAAATTAATTGGGTTTTATCGTTTTCAATTTGAAAATGATGTACAATCAACCTACATAGAATTTCCTATAATTACTAAAACTGGACAAGAATTGTGGATTGGTCAAACGGTAAACATTCATAATTTAGATTCTGGGGAAAAAGAAATTATTGCCTTAAGTAGAGATATCACAGATCGCAAAAAGGCTGAGAAAGCACTGATCTTGAGTGAAGACAAGTATAGAAGTATCATTGAAAATCTTGAATTAGGACTTTTAGAAGTTGATAAACAAGGTATAATTGTACGTGCTTACCCTCAATTTTGTTTATTAACTGGTTATAAGCCAGAAGAATTAAAAGGTAAAGATGCGCTTGAAATTTTTGTAGATGAAGCTGGTAAAAATATTGTTATTTCAGAAGGTGAAAAAAGGAAAAAGGGGATTCCATCTGTATATGAAATTGAATTAATTCGAAAAGATAAATCGAAAGTTTGGGTGTTGATTAGTGGAGCGCCATTCTATAACGAAAAAAATGAAATTGCTGGAACAGTAGGAATTCACGTTGATATCTCTGAAAGAAAACGCATGGAATCTGAATTGATTTCTGCAAAAGAAATAGCTGAGAATTCCTTAAAAAGTAAGGATGTTTTTGTAGCAAATATGAGTCATGAAATTCGCACTCCATTGAATGCAATTCTAGGGATGAGCCAATTACTTCAAAATTCTGGATTAACAGATCGACAACATAAATACGTTGATGCAATTCATACTTCTTCTGAAAATTTATTGACAATCGTTAATGATCTTTTGGATTTCGCAAAAATTGAATCCGGGAAGATGGAGTTGGATATTTCTGCTAATAATTTGAATAAAATAATTCAAAATGTAATTCAACTATGGAATTTGAAAATTGATCAGAAAGGTTTAATGTTCATTAAAGATATCGATATTCCTGAAAAAGCATATTATTTGTTTGATTCGACGCGTTTGTTTGGGATTTTGAATAACTTAATTCATAATGCTTTAAAATTCACTTCTCATGGATATATTTCCCTTGAAGTTTCAATCGTTTATTTAAATCAAGAAGAAGATGAAATACATTTTTCAATAGAGGATACTGGAATAGGAATCTCCAATGAAAAGCAAGAAATTATTTTTGAGAGTTTTATTCAAGCTGAAAACTCAACATCTAGAAATTTTGGCGGTACAGGACTTGGACTTGCAATTGTAAAAGAGC
Source organism: Fluviicola sp. (assembly GCA_046308455.1). GTDB lineage: Bacteria > Bacteroidota > Bacteroidia > Flavobacteriales_D > Crocinitomicaceae > Fluviicola. Next base: position 23,824 of record JBKDZA010000010.1, on the reverse strand, counting down.
TAATCAATAAAATGAATGGTAAAATCGAAGTTTTATCGGAATTAAATAAAGGATCTACTTTTTCTTTTAAAATTCCACTGAAAAAATGTATTTCACCAGCTGAAATTAAAGAGAAAAGTATTCAGTCTGATTTTTTAAAGAATAAGACAGTATTATTAGTTGAAGACAACGAAATCAACCGTTTTATGGCTCAAACGATACTTGAAAGTTGGAACATGCAGGTTTTTATCGCTGAAAATGGAGCTATTGCTGTAGAGTTTTTAACGACGAATTCTGTTGATGTTGTTTTAATGGACATGCAAATGCCAATTCTGGATGGCGTTCAAGCTACTTGGATGATTCGAAATAAATTAAATTTAAAAGTTCCAATAATTGCTCTTACAGCTAATGCCTCTCAAACTGAAAAAGAAAAATGTCTAGATGCAGGTATGAATTTATACCTTTCAAAACCCTACAAACAAGAAGAATTATTAGAGGTGTTTGCAGAAACTTTTGAGGATAAAATCGAATATATTACTGTTTCAAATAAACCCAATCTTAAGGAAAACACACTTTCACTAGTAGATTTAAGTTTATTAGTTCAAAACACAAATAGTGACAAGGTTTTCATGGAAAAAATGTTGAACCTAGTCATTTCTGAAACTGAAAAAAAATCAGCTGAAATCAAAGAACTATTAACTTGTAAAAACTACGATGCAATTAAGAGAATTGCACATTCTATGAAACCATCTTTGGATCATGTTTCTAAAAAAGAAATTAGAAATCTAGTAAGAGAAGTTGAATCCTTCCCAAATTCTGAAGTTCCAGAGAGTCTCGTAAACAGTCTCGTTCGTCTATTAGATCAATTAGTCGATCAATTAAAAGAAGTTATTATCTAATTCTCAAAATGAGAAATCAGTCTCATTCTAGGATATAATTAAAAATAAAAATTACATAAACGCTTGTAAATCATACATTTAAATATTTGGCTAGGTTTTCACACAAGTTGTAGAAATTTAATTTTTACGACTATGGAAACTAAAAACTTACGAATTTTAATTGTTGATGACGATCTTTTCTTACAACAAATGTTATGTCAACAATTTCAAAATGAAGGAATTCATCAGATTTTAACTGCAAGCTCTGAAAAAGAGTGTTTAGATGCTCTTGATTCTTGTGATATTATTCTCTTAGATTATTATCTAAACGATGAAAATGGCATCGATATTTTGAGAAAAATAAAAGCCCGAAACTCTAATATTCCAGTGATTTTTTTGTCTGGACAAGAATTTGTAAATATTGCAATTCGATCTTTGAAATATGGAGCATTTGATTATTTAGAAAAAAGTAAATTAAATTTTTTGAGAATAATGGACATCATTCATTCTGCTGTTGATTATCAAAATTCTTTAAAAAAAAACAATAGACTTTCAAAAATAAAAGAGTTTTTAACACTGGGCTTGAATTAAAATTTCATCTTGAAATTCAGCATAAACATCAATTTAAATAATGGAAAATATAGCAGTGATAGGATCAGTTGGTTATCCATCAAAACAAGGAAAAATTGAAACCTTAGTTCATCACTTGGTCAAAGAATTGGGCAACAAGGTTAGATTTACAATTTATTGTAGTACAAAGAATTTTCCTAAAAGTGAACGACTAAAAAGTACCTTTAAATTAAAATTAGTTTACTTGCCTTTTAAATCCAAAGGTTTTCAAGGAATTATTTATGATTCAATTTCAATGATTCATGCCTTATTTTTTGCTAAAACATTTTTAATCCTTGGAGTATCAACTGCTTTTATACTTCCTTTTTTACGCTTATTTACTTCTAAAAAGTTAATTATTTCAATCAATTGTATCGAATGGAAACGACAAAAACGGAATCGTTTTTCTCGATTACTCTTAAAATGGAGTGAGAATATAGCTATTAGGTGGGCACATTCAATTGTCACCGATAATGATGCAATCAAACAATATCTGTATGCTGAATATTCAGTTTTATGTGAACGAATTGAATATGGAGCAGATCATGTGTTAAATGTTAAACCAACGAGATCAGATTATAAAAAGTATCCTTTTTTGTCGAACCCTTATGCTTTTAAAGTTGCTCGAATTGAACAAGAAAATAATATTGACATTATTTTAGAAGCGTTTACACAGATCAATCACAATTTAATTGTAGTAGGAAATTGGAACGATAGTCAGTATGCAATAGACTTAAAAGAAAAGTATAAGAATTTTGAAAACATTATTCTTTTAGATTCAATTTATGAACAAAACACACTCGATTTATTGCGTTCGAATTGTTGGTTATACATTCACGGTCATTCATCTGGGGGAACAAATCTATCCTTGATTGAAGCGATGTATTTAGGACTTCCAATATTTGCATTTGATGTGGTTTACAATAAAGAAACAACTGAATATAAATGTGAATATTTTAACTCAGTAGAGACTTTAAGAAAATCTATTTCAATGTTCAATTTTTTTGATTTAAAAAGTAATGGAGAAAAAATGTTAGAAATTTCTCTTCGAAGATATACTTGGAAATCAATGGGGACTTCGTATTTGCGCTTGTTTCTGCTGGATAAAAAAGTGTTGAATCAGAATAAAAAAATCACTTTTCTAAGTTCTAGAGATCAAAAATACCTTCAAAGAGTAGAACGCTATCAACTGATATATAGGCATCATTATTTTGAGGAAATCGATTAGATTTTTTAAGACTTTAAAACTAAAACTAGAGTAAATTTTACTCACTTGATTTGTGCTAGTTAAGTAAACTAAATTGAATATTATTATAAAGAACTCTATTAACAGAACTTTCGAATCAACTACTTAAAAGACTATGAATAGAATAAATAAATAGTAAAAAAAACAATATGAAACCCTTACAAATTTATCATGTTTCCTCACAAAAAGGATTACAAATTGAAGAAAGCAATACTTATTTTACTTCTGAATTTAAAAATATACAAGAAGCAAAGGAAATGATGGTTGCTCAATTACCGGACTTATTAATTTATCAAATCAATGAATCTAGAGAAGTTAAAGCTATTTTTCAATTTTTAAAAGCGCTGAAACAACAGGTTCCGACTATTGTTTTATCTGATAAACTAGATACAGCTGATGCGGTTGATTTAATCCATACTGGAGCGGTTGATTATATAGATTTAAATGATTTTGATGCAGAACAACAATTAAATGAATCGATAAATGATACACTTTCTTTTATCGTATCCAAAGAACAAATGATCCAGGATATGAATAAATCTTCAGGGTATGTAAAGGCGATCGAATTAATAGCTTTACTGTAATCATAAGTTTAATATTAACTCTATCAAATTGCATTTTATAATTTTTATCAGTTAAAATCAATTCGAAATGTCAAGTTTTCAAGGAAAAAGATGAATTCATTTTTTGTTTTATCAATTAATTAAGATTCATTCATTCTAAATTCCTATCTTCGCGCCCGCATTTCGTATGAAAAACTTGGTGAAATATATCTTGCAAAAAGTTTTGGGTCTCAAGACCTATATGTCTGTGTTTGCTCGATTTAAAATCAAAACCCTTCATCGAGATAAAAAAGAAAATGATTTCTTTCATTTCATGGGCTTACTTTCGGATGGTAAAGGAGCAATTTTGGACATAGGTGCAAATCTGGGTGTTATGTCAACTCATCTTGCAAGAAAATTCCCTCATTCAACCATCCATTCGTTTGAACCCTTGCCAATTAATTATACCGTTTTTCAAAAACTTCAAAAAAAGTACAATTTAAAAAATTCTGTTCTTCATACTTGTGCTTTGGGCGATGAGGTAGGTGAAGTTAAAATGATTCTTCCGGTTCATAAAAATACTGTTCTTCAAGGTTTAAGTCATGTGAAACACGATTCAATTACAGAGTGGAATGAAGGAAAGGAAATAACAGTTCCAATAAAACGATTGGATGATTTTGAATGGAATGAAAACGTTCAAGGAATTAAAATCGATATCGAAAATTTCGAATACTTTGCATTAAAAGGAGGTGTTGAATTGATTCAGAAATTCAAACCAATCATTTATGCCGAATTGTGGGAAAATGAAAACAGAGATAACTGCTTCGAATTATTGAAATCGTTTGATTATTCAATTTTTGTTTTTCATCAAAACGAATTTCAAGAATTTCAACCTAAAATTCACTCTACACAAAATTTTTTCTTTCGTTCAAATGTGTGAAATTGTTACAAAGCACACTTTTTCATCTAACTTAGTGAACGCAAATTCTATTTGATTGTTTTATTTAAAATTCAACTATGATTAATTTTGAAATCACAACACCCACAACGATACTTTTTGGAAAAGACCAACTGGATAAACTTGTTGAACAATTAAATAAATATGCTGAAGGCAAAGAGATTTTGGTTTTATACGGTGGAGGTTCTATCGAAAAATTCGGATTCTTAGATAAATTGAAAACAGCACTTTCAGGTTTAAATGTTCACTTTTTCAAAGGTATTGAAGCAAATCCAGAATTCACAACTTGTATGAAAGCGGTTGAGTTAATTCGCTCAAAAAACATTGGGTTTTTACTTGCAGTTGGAGGTGGATCTGTAATAGACGCAACTAAATTTATTGCTGGGGCAGCTAAATACGACGGTGATCCGTGGGAAGTATTATTGCGAACTCCCGGAAAAACGTTTGAAACTGCTTTGCCATTAGGATGTATTTTAACTCTTCCAGCAACTGGATCTGAATCAAATACAGGGATGGTTATCTCTCGAAGTGAATTAAAAGAGAAACGTGCCTTTGGACATGCGATTTTTTTTCCAAAATTCGCTTTATTGGATCCAACTTTTGTTGCAACACTTCCAAAAAGACAATTGGCTAATGGAATCGTTGATGCATTTACTCATACAACTGAACAATACATTACATACCCAACTGGAAACAAATTACAAGAACGTTACGCAGAAGGAATTCTTTCAACTTTGATCGAAATTGGAGTGAAAGTTTTAGAGAATCCATCAGATTATGATTTGGCAGCAAACTTAATGTATTGTGCGAATCAAGCATTGATTGGAACTTTGAGATGTGGCGTTCCAACTGATTGGGCAACACATATGATTGGACATGAATTGACTGCTCTAGATGGAGTTGATCATGCACAATCTTTAGCGATTATTGGTCCTCGTTTGTGGGAAATGAAGTTTGAAAATAAAAAAGAAAAATTAGCACAATACGGAAAACGTGTATGGAATTTAACTGGTTCTGATGAAGAAATAGCTCGCGAAGCGATTCGTAAAACAGAAGCATTTTTCCATCAATTAGGTGTGAAAACAAAAATTTCTGATTACACAAATGAATTTTCCGAAACTGCAGCAATTATCAAACAACGATTCATTGATCGTTCTTGGTTAGCAATGGGTGAAAGACAAGATCTTACTCCAGATGAAGTTGAACAAATTGTAAAAAACGCAATCTAAATGGGACTTTCGAAACGCTTTACCATTCGCACGGAAGCAACGCCAGAATTATTGGAATTGCTTGGCAGAGTAACTTTGGGAACAAACGGAGCGATGTACAAACATCTAGATACTCCAACACGAATTCACGAAGCTGACAATCCACTTTTTGTTTCACTGGAACGTGATGGAAAAGTTCAAGGAAATGTAACTTTATGTAACCGTGGAAAACAATGGTATGTGCGTTATTTTGCGTTTTCGAACCAAAAACAAGCTTCTAAAAATGTAAATCGAGGTCAAAAAAGTAATTCGTCTTTGAAAGTACAAATTGCTGATTATTTTGATGAAGTTTTAGATGGAAAACATGGTGAAGCTCCTGAATGTTTTTACGCCTACATCGATCCAAAAAATGAACGTAGTAAATGGATGTCCGAACAATTTGGCTTTCAAACAGAAGCACAGTTGATGACTCAAACATTTACACGCAAAAAACCAAAAGAGCAAAGTTCAGTCGTTCTCTTAACTGATCCAGAGTTAATTGAAAAAGGAATTAGTAAAATTCGAAATTCACATTCCTATTTTGTTGAAAAACATGCGCAAAAAGGTCCTTTCTACGGGATTTTAGATGAAAATAATGAATTAGTAGCTTTTTCTAAAATCACTCATGCTAATTGGATAATTGAATGCTTACCAGGATATTTTGGGAAAATTTTCACGAAGTTATTGCCTTATACTCCAGGTATTTGTAAAATTATTAAACCAGGGAATCACCAATTTATTGTTCCCGAATCTGTTTGGGTAAAAGACAATGACCCGCGTTTAATTGCTTCACTTTTTGAAGGGATTTTGTTCCAAGAAAATCGAAACATGATTTTATGGTGGGTCGATCGTCGTGAAAAATTGTGGAGAGACACCAAAAGTTATGTCAAATGGGGAATCGTTCACCGAATGACTGCACATCCAATAGTGGATGTCGTTGTTTTACGAAAAAACCCACTGAAACTTGATGAATTGCGACAAAAACCAATCTATGTTGCAGGTTGGGACATGGTTTAATAGCGATCAATTAATTCAATTTAAATAAGATTAACTAATTTATAAAAATTGTTAATCAATAAAATGAACAAAATAAAATCATTATTTGTTAGTTAAAGATTACACAAAGAATTAACTTTGTTAATTAAATATGAACAGAATGCATAATTATCAAGCCGGTCCTTTTTTGGAACAAATTCAGATACCTGCTGATTTGCGCGAAAAATTCAAAACAGAGGATTTACCGCAAGTAGCAAATGAATTGCGTCAATACATCGTTGATGTAATTTCTGAAATTGGTAATTCTCATTTTGGTGCATCTCTTGGTGTGGTTGAATTAACGGTTGCTTTACATTACGTTTTCAACACTCCAGATGATCAATTGGTTTGGGATGTCGGACATCAAGCTTATGGGCACAAAATTCTAACTGGAAGAAGAGATGTATTTCATACAAATCGTTTAAAAGGTGGAATCTCAGGGTTTCCAAAACGCTCTGAATCTGAATATGACACGTTTGGGGTAGGACATTCTTCTACTTCGATATCGGCTGCACTTGGTATGGCTGTAGCAAACAGATATAAAGGACTAAAAGACCGTCACCACATTGCTGTTATTGGCGATGGAGCAATGACTGCTGGTTTGGCTTTTGAAGGAATGAACCATGCTGGATTTGAAAAAGATGCAAATTTATTAGTCGTTTTGAACGACAATTGCATGTCAATCGATCCAAATGTGGGTGCTTTAAAAGAATATTTAACAGATATTACAACCTCTCATACTTACAATAAAGTGAAAGATGAGGTGTGGAAATTGTTGGGTAAAATTTCAAAATTTGGTCCCGACGCTCAAACAATAGCATCTAAAATTTCAGGTGCACTGAAAGGTTCTTTTTTAAAACAAAGCAATTTATTTGAAAGCTTGAACTTCCGTTATTTCGGTCCAGTTGACGGACACGATGCGGAAACATTAGCAAAAGTTCTTGCCGATTTAAAAGATATTCCTGGTCCTAAAATTTTACATTGTATTACACGCAAAGGTGCAGGATATAAGTTTTCTGAAGAAGGAAACCCAACAAAATGGCATGCGCCAGGTGTTTTCAATAAGGAAACTGGAGAAATAGTTAAGATTGTTCCTGCTTCTCCTCAACCTCCAAAATACCAAGATGTATTTGGACATACAATCGTTGAAATAGCTGAAAAGAATGAAAAAGTAATGGGAGTAACTCCGGCAATGCCTTCTGGTTGTTCACTTACTTTTATGATGGAAGCAATGCCAGAACGTGCGTTTGACGTAGGAATCGCTGAACAACATGCAGTGACTTTTTCTGCAGGACTAGCAACACAAGGGTTAGTTCCGTTTTGTAATATTTATTCTTCGTTCATGCAACGCGCATACGACCAAGTATTACACGATGTTGCTTTACAAAATTTACCAGTAGTTTTCTGTTTAGATCGCGGTGGTTTAGTTGGTGCAGATGGTGCAACGCATCACGGTGCATACGATATTTCTTACATGCGTTCTATTCCAAACATGGTTGTTTCTGCACCTATGAACGAAGAAGAATTGCGTAACTTAATGTATACAGCTTCTGAACACGGAGCACCATTCTCAATTCGTTACCCACGTGGAAATGGCGTTATGTTGAATTGGAAAACACCGTTGAAAAAAGTGGAAATTGGAACCGGAAGAAAAGTAACTTCTGGAGAAGATATTGCACTTGTTACAATTGGACATCCAGGTAATTTCGCCCAAAAAGCAATTGAAGAATTGAAGCAAAAAGGAATGTCAGTTGCTCATTACGATATGCGTTTTGTGAAACCAATTGACGAAACTTTATTACATGAAGTATTCACTAAATTCGACAAAATAATTACAGTTGAAGATGGTTGCATCATGGGTGGTTTTGGGTCAGCTGTTATTGAATTCATGGCAGACAATGGTTATTCCGCGAAAGTTGTTCGTTTAGGTATTCCTGATAAATACATCCATCATGGAACTGTGGAAGAATTGTACCATGATAGTGGTTTTGACGCTGTGAGTATTGCAGCAAAAGTCAAAGAATTATTGGGTTTTGAAGAAAATGTACAACAAGATAATTCAACTGTGAAAGTTGGATAACTTCAAAACAAGAGTTTAATTTTATGATGTATTTAAAAGTACTTTTTGCACTACTTTTTGTTTCCATTTCATTTGCTCAAGATTTAGTTGTTTCAAGTTTAGTTAGTTCAAACCCTTCTGGTTTTACAATTCATAAAGGTCAAGTTTTAAACTTTTCGTTTACTGTTAAGAATCAAGGATCGCTTTCTTCATCCAATTCTAAAGTTCAATTCTTACTTGCACAAGACATTGTTGGTACAAATGCGTTTCCAATAGCAGAAGTTGCTGTTGAATCACTTTCACCAACTCAAATGACTTCTTCGAACTATTTTCAATACGTTGTTCCAGAGAATTTTGTGACGGGAAATTATTTTTTGTTCTCAAAAGTTGATCCGTTTAATCAGGTTAGTGAATCCATTGAAACCAATAATTATTTGGTGTATTCTGGGATGCCGCTTAATTTTTCAACGAGTGCTGTAACAGTAAGAAGAACATTGGCTTATCCAATGATTTTTATTCATGGTTTGAATAGTTCTGCTGAAACGTGGGTAGATTTTAGTTCGTTCTATCAAAAAAACCATTCGTTTCAATTTGGTGGTCAATTTGATTTTTGTTTAAACCAAGACAATGTCCTAGAAACAGGTTCATTATCAGATGTTCATGATCACACAATCTATACTTCACTTTCCAATGGAGATTTCTTCTATTTAAATTTTGATGTTGATCCAGATGGAACTAAATATGGAAATACAGTTCAAAGCAATCAATCAGCAATTTCCAAACAGGGTGAAGCATTACGACGTGTAGTTGATAGTGTTTTGTTGTTGACTGGAGCATCGAAAGTTCACTTGGTTGGACACAGTATGGGCGGTTTGTGTTCCCGTGATTTTATCCAAAAATATGATTTAGATGCTTCAAAAACAGCAAAATTAAGTACGATTTTCACGCCACATGGTGGAAGTAATTCTACGGCTTTGGGGCTTGGTTTTATAGTTGGATTAGATGAATCTTCTGAAGCAATTCGCGATTTGAGGTACACGTATTCAACAGATTATCACGGTGTTTATTTGTTTGGAGGTTACGAAGATCCATTTTATATTGATAATACAATTTTTGATTTCTACAATGTCGATGTTAATGCGGATGGCGAAGATTTTGATTTTTTAATGGGAATCAACAATATGCCTATTCCTGACGAGCAAAAAATGGATTTTGCGTCCGTAATTGGTGATGGCTCTACCTTTGGAGGTGATGGTGTTGTTGCAGCAGAACGCGCAAATATCATGAATTTCGTGGATGTGTTAGCAGACACTTTTGTGATTCAAAATCCAAGTTATTTTAGCATTACAGATGTCTTACATACTGAAGGATTGATGGATCCAAATTCATTTCCAACCTTCATGAATGCATTGGATGAAACAGATAAATTGAATTTAGCGTGGCCAATTTCCACAAATACACTGTATTCTGGTCGTGTTGACAAAAAAGGTAGCGGTGAAGTGGATATCATTCAAGGGGAATCGGATTTTGATTTCTTTAGATTGAATTTAGAGCAAAATGGAACCTTGAATTTACAAGTAAGTAACATTCCAGTTTCAGATTTTACAATCAATTTATTGGACGAATTAGGTATAGTAATTGAAACAGTTTCTTCTCAAGGCAAAGGAACACTTGGACTGAATCAACAATTGAGTTACGGAAATTATTTCTTGCAATTCATATCAGAAGCAGACAGTACATCGTTTTTAAATTCGTATTTCTTCAAAGCAAATTTTGTTGTAGATGAAACAGCAATTTCAGAAAATCAAAATGATAAATTATCAATTTATCCCAATCCAGTTGAGAATAAGTTGTTTGTTTCAGGTTTGAATCAATCGATTGGATTTGACTTTGAGATTTTCTCTTTAGATGGGCGCTTAATTCAATCAGGTACAAATGAAAATGTACAAGAAGGAATTTCAGTTTCTGACCTACAAATTGGGACTTATTTTCTTCGAATCAATCATCAAAGTATAACTTATCAATTTATTAAGTTGTAATTCCCACTCTAAATCTATCTTTGTTGCTTAATTAGGTGAATTGATTATCTTTGGAATCCAAAATTTTAAAAATGAAACGAACAAAAATTGTTGACGTATTGAATGCACCAAAAGTTGGTGAAAAGTATTGTATCAAAGGATGGGTGAGAGCTTTTAGAAGTAATCGCTTTATTCAAGTCAATGATGGTTCAACAATCAATAATATCCAAGCTGTTGTAGATTTTGAAAATTTTGATGAAGAAATCTTAAAACGCATTACTACAGCTGCTTCAGTAGGTTTAACAGGAACGCTTATCGAATCTCAAGGTTCTGGTCAAACGGTTGAATTACTGGTAGAAGCAATTGAAATCATAGGGGATGCACATCCAGATGACGTTCAAAAAACGGTAATGCAACCAAAAAAACACAGTTTAGAGTATTTACGTGAGCAAGCACATTTGCGTTTCCGCACCAATTTATTCGGAGCAGTTTTCCGTGTTCGTCACGCTGTGAGTTATGCAATTCATAAGTTTTTTAATGACCAAGGATTCTTTTACATTCACACACCAATCATCACTGGTTCAGATGCTGAAGGTGCTGGTGAAATGTTCCGTGTAACGAACTTGGATCCAATCAATCCGCCGTTAAACGTGGACGGGTCGGTGAATTACAAAGAAGATTTCTTCGGAAAAGGAGTGAACTTAACAGTTTCTGGACAATTAGAAGGAGAATTAGCAGCTTTGGCTTTGGGTCAGATTTATACATTTGGACCAACTTTCCGTGCTGAAAATTCAAACACTTCTCGTCACCTTGCAGAATTCTGGATGATTGAACCAGAAGTTGCGTTCAATGATATTACAGACAACATGGATTTGGCGGAAAACATGCTGAAATACATTTGTCAATATGTGATGGAAAACTGTGCTGATGACTTGAAATTCTTGAATGATCGCGATGCACAAGAACAGCAAATTAAACCACAAAACGAGCGCAATGAACTTGGATTATTAGAGCGTTTACAATTTGTGACTTCAAATGATTTCAAACGAATTACATATACAGAAGCAATCGACATTTTAAGAAATTCGAATCATTACAAGAAAAAGAAATTCAAGTACGATGTGGATTGGGGAACAGATTTACAATCAGAACACGAACGTTATTTGGTAGAAAAAGAGTTCAAACGTCCTGTAATCATTACAGATTACCCAGCTTCGTTCAAAGCGTTTTACATGCGTCGTAACGACAATTCTGAACCAGGAAAAGAAACAGTTGCAGCAATGGACATTTTATTCCCAGGAATCGGTGAAATGGTTGGAGGTTCTCAGCGTGAAGAACGTTTGGATGTTTTAAAAGAAAAATGTGCAGCCTTCGGAATTCATGAAGAAGAATTGTGGTGGTATTTAGACACACGTAAATTTGGAACAGTTCCACATGCTGGATTTGGACTTGGATTTGAACGCATGGTGATGTTCGTTACTGGAATGAGCAATATCCGCGATGTGATTCCTTTCCCACGTACTCCACAAAACGCAGAGTTTTAATATAGAATTAGATTTAAAATAATAAATCCCATTGTTTTCCAGTGGGATTTTTTATTTATAACTATGTTAAATTAGTTGCTTTATATAAAAATAACTATGTAAAAAATGTATATTATTATAAAAATAACTATATATTTGTGTTTAAAATTTAAAAAGCAACTATGTACTACCGTAAACGTATCGAGGATTTAAGGAAATGGCGTTCTTCTTCAGGAAGAAAACCATTGATTGTTCGTGGTGCGCGACAAGTTGGTAAAACAACCTTAGTTACTACTTTCGGGAAAGAATTCAAGCAGTTTTTGCACTTAAACCTAGAAAAACCAAGAGACGCTTCTTTCTTTCATAGTTACATGGATGCGAAAGAATTGGCGCAACAATTATTTTTAGAACACAAATTAGACTTTAAACTGTACAAAGAAACCTTGCTTTTCATAGATGAAATTCAAGAAGTTCCAAAAGCAGTGAACATGCTGCGTTATTTCTACGAAGAATTACCAGATTTACCCGTTATTACTGCAGGAAGTATGTTAGAGACGATGCTTGGAAAAAGTGTAAGTTTTCCAGTTGGTCGTGTTTCCTATTTGATGTTACGCCCAATGTCGTTTGAAGAGTTTCTTTATCCAACTTGTAGCGAGGCGCAACTAGCTGCTTTTCAAAAAGTGCCAATTCCTAGAATTGCGGAAAACCTGTTTTTACAAAAATTCACGTTCTACGCATTTTTAGGTGGAATGCCAGCAGTTGTGAAAAGGTATTTAGAAACAGAGGATATTACTCAATTGAAGGAAATTTTTGACGAGTTACTGCAATCTTATTTAGATGATGCTGAAAAATATGCAGAAAGTCCTGAACAGCTTCGACAATTGCGTTTCGTTATTCAATTGTTGGGAAAAGAGGCCGGTTCGAGGATTTCATTGACTAGTTTTGGTGGGATGACCTATCCTTCAAAAGTGATAGCTGAAATTTTTGCATTATTGGAAAAAACCCATTTATGCAAACTCGTTTATCCTTCTGTAGGACAATTGTTCCCTTTGGACACAGACATGAAAAAAGCTCCACGATTACATTTTTTAGACACTGGTTTGATGAACTTTGTCGCTAACATTCAAGTGGATGTATTGCGAAGCGAAGATTTGTGTACAGTTTACAAAGGAAAGATGATTGAACATTTGGTTGGTCAAGAATTGTTTTCAACGATGCGTTTTCCAAGTGAAATCCCACATTTTTGGGTGAGGCAAAACAGAGGTTCTCAAGCTGAATTGGATTATTTAATTCCGTACGATGGAAAATTGTATCCAGTTGAGGTGAAATCAGGAAAAACAGGAACGTTGAAATCGCTTTTTGTTTACATGGAAACAGCACCAGTATCTGTTGCGATTCGAATTTATGGTGGAGATTTTTCAGTGGATGAATTGAAAACAACTGAAGGGAAATCTTTTTCATTGATCAACATTCCTTTTTATCATTCTTCGAAAATTGAGTCTTATTTGAAGTGGTTTTATGAGGAATATAAAAGCGTTGAATCTGTTTTTGTAGTTTCTGAGCCAATGGTTGAATATAAAATTTCTTCAACAAATGTAGTTAAGAAAAGGGACAGAAAAAAAGACGAAGTTGGTCTCTTGAAACAACAAAAGATGATATTGGAAGCATGTATTTTAAAACCTCAATCGGCTAGATTTCTTTTAGAAGATTTACTCGGGATTTCATTTCAAACACACAACAAAAGAAAGTTCCTACAAGCTTTAATAGACTCTGAATTTTTGATTCAAACAGAATTAGAAAACAAAAAAAGCAGGTATCAAACATATAAAACTACAGAAAAAGGGAGAGATTTTTTGAATTCTTAAGTTTATTTTATAATGGCAAAATACTTCATTTGCATTATTTGTGGAGCTTAGAATTTAAGCTATTTTCGTAGAATAAATTTATGTACCATGAGCAAGAAGTTTTTTTCCTTTTTTATAGTCCTTTTTTCTGTTTTTCAAAGCTTTACTCAAGTTCAATGGGCGAATGAAGTTGTTGAATTTTCGAGTCAAAATACGGGTTTGGCAAAACAACAATGCAAAGCAAGTCAAGCGTTAGGAAAACCCAATAAATTACCTGCAGTTGGATCATCTTTGGTTGCTTGGGTTCCAGAAATGGACGATAAAGGGATTGAATACATTACCGTTTCATTCAAAAAAGCTCAAAAAATTCAACAAGTTGCTGTTGCTGAAAGTTTTAATCCGGGAAGTATTGTGAAAATAACTGGTTTTGATTCACTTGGAACAGCTTACGTTTTGTATACAAATGAAAATCCAAAGGCGATTGATGGAGTGATTGGGCGTATGTTTAATTGTTATTTTGAATTGACAGCAAAAGCAATTAAGAAAATCAGATTGGACATAAATACGGCATCTGTTCCAGGATCAAATCACATTGATGCAATTGGAATTTCACCTTCAAAAACACCTATCGAAGCCAAAATCAATTTATTGAATGTGAACGAAGAAATTGCTCCAAAAGAAAATTTAGGAACAAATGTAAATTCTGCCACAGATGATTTATGTCCAGTCATTACTCCTGATGGGAAGAAATTATACTACACCCGACAAAATCATCCTGAGAATATCGCACCACTCGGAAATCAAGATGTTTGGATGTGTGAATTGTTAGAAAACAACACCTTTAGTTTAGCGAAAAACATTGGGGAACCGATTAACAATACGGACAATTCATCAATTTGTTCAATAACACCAGATGGACAACAAGCGCTTGTTTTGAATGTGTACAAACCCGATGGAACCATGGAAAAAGGTGCTTCAATCGCAAAATTCAATGGAATTTCATGGGATAAACCTGTGAAAGTTGAAATCGATAGTTTTTACAACGACAATATTTATGGGGAATACAATTTATCGAATAGTGGACAACAATTAATCATGACCTTGGAACGAAAAAATTCGATTGGGAATAAAGATATGTATGTTTCATTTTTGAAAGAAGACGGAACTTTTACAGCGCCTTTGCACATGGGAAAACAAATAAATTCTGCTGCTTCTGAGACTTCTCCTTTCTTATCATCTGACATGAAAACCTTGTATTTTTCGTCTGCTGGATTCAGTGGATATGGAAAAAATGACATGTATGTTACACGAAGATTGGATGATACGTGGACAAATTGGAGTGAACCAGAAAATTTGGGAGATAAAATCAACACACCTGATTGGGACGCTTACTTCAGTGTTCAAGCGAATGGAGAATACGCGTATTATGTGAGTTATAGCAATAGTTTAGGTGCATCAGATATTTTTAGACAAAAATTACCTGCTGTTGCTCGTCCAACGCCACTTGCTTTGGTTTCAGGAAGAGTGTTCCATTCAAAAACAAAAGCTCCGTTGCGAACAAAAATTACGTACAAAAATTTATCAACTGGAAAAATATTAGGAACTGCTTATTCGGATTCATTGACTGGTGGTTTTAAAGTTTCTTTACCTGCTGGATTTAAGTATGCAATTTATGCGGAAAAAGATAATTTTTATGCAGTAAATGAAGCTATTGATTTAACTAAATTGGACAAGTTTACAGAGAAATCAACTGAAATTCCAATGGTTCCTATTGAAGTGGGTGAAATGGTTCGTTTGAATAATTTATTTTTTGATTTCAATAAAGCGACTTTGAAACAAGAATCGTATGTTGAATTAGAACAATTGGTGAAATTGATGCAAGCCAAACCGAATTTAAAAATAGAAATTGGTGGACATACAGACGACGTGGGCGAGGATGCATACAATTTAACATTGAGTTTGAACCGTGCAAAAAGTGTTTACACCTATTTGATTTCCAAAGGAATCGCTGCAAATCGCTTGACATTTAAAGGATTTGGTGAAAAGGCTCCAATTGTTAAAGGAACAGATGAAAAAACGCGTCAATTGAATCGTCGTGTGGAGTTTAAGATCTTGGCCAAATAAATAGTTAACAGATAAGACTCTTTTCTTTAAAAGTGATTAGTAAAAAATCTCTAAAATTCCGTAGATTTACACTCATGAAACTGAGTATATGGCATTAAGACAAACACTTTCACTTAAACTAGAGCAACGTTTATCCCCGCAACAAATTCAATTGATTAAGTTGTTGCAAGTTCCTACAATGGAATTAGATGCACGTATCAAACAAGAATTGGAGGAAAATCCTGCTTTGGATGAAGGTGCAGAAGAACGTGACGAAGATAGCTCAAACGACGAAGAGGATTACAATGAAAACGAAGAAAACGAATTCGACGATTTTGATGTAAGCGATTACTTCGACGACGATACTCCCGACTATAAAACACAAGCAAATAATACAAGTAAAGACGACGAAGAACGTGGCGTTCCACTTTCTGTTGAAGCGTCTTACCAAGATAAATTATTGGAACAATTGCATTTGTTGGATTTGGATGACACACAATTTCAAATCGCAGATACTATCATAGGAAACTTGGATGAATCGGGTTATTTGAACCGTGAAATTGAAGCAATAGTGGACGATTTGGCTTTCTCTGCAAACATTTCTGTAACAGAAGAAGAAGTGGAAGAAGTATTGAAAGTAGTTCAAGAATTAGATCCTGCTGGAATTGCAGCGCGTGATTTACGTGAATGTTTGATTCTACAAATCAATCGCAAACAAGACGGAAATATTACGCTTTTTACAGCCAAAAAAATCCTTGAGAATTTCTTCGAAGAGTTTACAAAAAAGCACTACGACAAAATCCAAAAGAAATTGGAGATTGAAGATAAAGATTTAAAAGATGCAATTGCAGCAATTATTCGATTGAATCCAAAGCCAGGAGGATCTTTACGTGAAAGTGCAAAATCTATCCAACAAATTATTCCAGATTTTATGATCATGGAAATGGATGGGAAATTGGATTTGTCAATTAATGGTCGAAATACTCCAGATTTGAAAGTAAGCAAGGAATATGAGACACTTTTACGCAATTATTCTGAAGGAGCTAAAACTTCAAAAGCAGATAAAGATGCTTTACTTTTTGTGAAAACAAAATTGGATGGAGCGAAATGGTTTATTGATGCTTTGAGACAACGTCAAAACACTTTGTACACAACCATGCATGCAATTATGACGTATCAGTACAATTACTTCTTGACAGGTGATGAAATGCATATGAAACCAATGATTTTGAAAGATATCGCTGAAGTTGTTGGCTTAGATATTTCAACAATTTCACGTGTTGCTAATAGTAAATATGTTCAAACAAGTTTCGGTGTATTTCCTTTAAAATATTTCTTTTCAGAGTCGCTTTCAACGGATTCTGGTGAGGAGGTTTCAACACGAGAGGTGAAGAAAATTTTATCTGAAGCAATTGAAGCTGAAAGTAAAAAGAAACCTTTAACGGATGAGCATTTAGCTAAATTATTGAACGATAAAGGCTACAATATTGCACGTAGAACGATTGCAAAATACCGTGAACAATTGAATATTCCAGTTGCTCGTTTACGAAAAGAATTGTAATGAATTTAGTTGCAAAAATTATTTCATGGCTTTTTTTGCCATTGCTTGCGCCTGTGTATGCCTTGTTAATTGTTTTTTATACTGTTAATTTGGAGAGTGATTTTTTCATGGGGAACAATTTGTATATTCTTCTCGATGAACAAAAAAACGCAATTCTTTCTTTATTCATCATTTTTTCATTTGTTGGACCTGCAATTAGTGTTTTATTGTTGCGTATGTCTGGACAAATTTCAACAGTTATGATGGACAATCGATCTGAAAGAATAGTCCCAAGCATCATGACCAATTTATTTGGAATCAGTTTGTTGAGTATATTGATGTGGAAAATGGATTTAAATATATTTCCTGGAGCACGTTATATATTTGGATTAGCAGCGGGTTCTTGTTCAACTGTTTTAATGTGTACATTGATCACTAGAAAGTGGAAAATTTCATTGCATGCAGCTGGAATGGGAATTTTAGTTGGATTTTTGATTTCTTATTTCTACAACATGGAAATTTTTAATTTATATTATCTACTCGCAGCAGTCATCATTTCTGGAGTAGTAATGTCAGCACGTTTACAATTAGGTGCCCATGATTTGAAACAATTGTTCGCAGGGTTCTTTGTAGGAACTTTAAATCTTATTTTTTTTAATTATCTTTTTCTAAATTATTGATATGACTATCAAGGTTTTCCCTTTCAATCCGATTCAACAAAACATGAGTGTCGTTTATTCTGAAAATGGCGATGCAGTAATCATTGATCCAGCTTGTTATGAGCGTTTTGAAGAGGAAGAGTTAGTTGCTTTTATTGAAGGTAAGAACTTAAAAATTCACGCTGTTTTGAATACGCATTGTCACATCGACCATATTATGGGAAATGCGTTTTGTGTGGAAAAATTTGGGGTTGATTTATATGCACACAAAGAGGAATTGTTTACACTTTCTTTTGCAGAACGCTCTGCTCAAATGTATGGATTTCCAAATTACAAAGCGTCACCAGAACCAACAGTTTTCATTGAAGATAAACAAATTTTACGCTTCGGGGAATTGGAATTTGAAGTTCTTTTTGGACCTGGACATTCAGTTGGACACGTCGCATTTTATTCATCAAAAAATAACGTTTTAATTGGGGGAGATATTTTATTCAAAGGAAGTTTTGGACGCGTAGATTTACCTGGAGGATCAATTGACGTTTTGAAAAAAACTATTTTCGAACGCATTTTCACATTGCCAGATAACACAACAGTTTATCCGGGACATGGTCCAACGACAACAATTGGTGAAGAAAAGAATACGAATTATATTTTACAGTTTTAGAAAAATTTATTTAAGTTTGTGGCTGAATGAAAAATATACTATCAAATACAATTAATTATTACTTGGTTCTAAACGAGCCGAGTTAATTCTTTTATATTCAAAATATTAAGACCCGGTTCAAGTTGAATCGGGTCTTTTTTTTATTTAAAAAATTGAAAAACATGAAACAAGAAATGAGTCTGTATACTCAAAATGACAAATTAGTATGGAAAACATTGTTTGAGAGACAAAAGGAAAATCTAAAAGGAAAAGCATGTCCAGAATATCTTTTAGCTTTAGATGAAATGAAGGACGTTTTGAATGCTGAAACGATTCCAAATTTTAATGAAATAGATAAATGGTTTGAAAATAGAACTGCATGGAAAATTGAAGTTGTACCAGGCTTGATTCCAGTAGATGACTTTTTTGAATTATTAGCACAAAAAAAGTTTTGTTCTTCTACTTGGCTAAGAAAAATGGAACAGTTGGATTATTTGGAGGAACCTGATATGTTCCACGATATTTTCGGACATATTCCCTTACTTTCAAATGCTCTTTTCTCAGATTTTATGCAAAAATTTGGAAAACTTGGAGTAGCAGCAAAAGGAGACGATGAACAAATTTTAAAACTGCAACGCTTGTATTGGTTTACAATTGAATTTGGGATGATTGGCAGCGATGATCCTAAAATTTACGGAGCTGGTATTTGTTCTTCTTTTGGAGAAACGAATCGATCAATTAATAAAACGATTTCAAAAGTTCAATATGAATTGGAGAAAGTTGTAAATAGTGAGTTTAGAACTGATATTGTTCAGGAGTACTATTTTTGTGTTGACTCTTTAAATCAACTTTTAGATTCTTTAAAGGAATTTAATGAGCAGGTAAACATTAATAATTTAAGTCATGAATTGGGAAATTAAAAACGAAAAATTATCAACAGAAATTCACTTTAAATCTGTTAGTGAACTAGCAACTTTTATTGGTCTAATTGCAGAGTTAATCGATAAGGAAAATCACCATCCCGATTTCATTATTTCACATACACATCTTAAAATTGAGTTGTTCACTTATGACAGAAATCAAATTACTGAAAAAGATCAGTCAATGAGTTTACAACTTTCGAAATGTTATGAAAACTACCTTAATTCTTTGAATAAATGAAACTAATTTTTCGCAAAAAAAATTGTTTTTGAGGGATTTGCAGTAGAGATCTCGATAAAGTAAATGCCGGAAGGTAGGTTCGATACATCAATTTTTTTAAATTCTCAGTAAAAATAAAAGGCCGATAGTTTCCTATCAGCCTCAAATATTAAAACATGAATTACTCGATTGATCTAGTTGCTAGGTTGATTGTAAAGACTTTATTTTTACGTTTTGTAGTTAACTGAGCAAATTCATCACATGCGCCATCACCATAGTTGATGATACATCCTCGAGTTTCTGTTGCTCCAAAGTCTACTTCTCCAGCAACTGGATAACGGCAAGAGTTTTTGATGTGAATTGCAGTTGTGATTGTATATGGACGAGATGTTCCGCTATTACGTGTAACTGAACCTGAACCTGTGATTTTGAATTCGTCATCCGTGCGCTCACATGTTGTGTGACCAATCCACTCACGCACATGGTCATATGAACGTGTACGTGTATTTCCATCTCTTGTAAAAATTAAATCAGCATCCACTGAAATTAATGCATTTCCAGCTGTATTTAACCCTGTGTTTTCTAAGTTTTTTGTACCCGTAATTTGAGTTGAATTCACAAAAAATCCATCAAAACTAATTTGGCGAACAGCACCGATTGTACTTAAAGGATTCGTCATATAAATCATGATTTTTCCTTTTTTAGTTATTCCATTACTATTTGTACAACCTGTTCCGTAATCAATTGTAATAGTTTTTGGGAAAGTTGAAGAAGATTCAGTTACAACTGCACATGAAGCTAAGACTTGTGTTAGATCATAATTACAGGGAGAACCAACCAAGATTTCTTCATCTTTTGTCATCATTTCATCGTCTTCTGAGCTTGTTGCATCTAATGATGTTTCATTGTATTCTGTTTGCTCTTCTCTTTTTTTACATGATGTAGAAAGTAGTCCAATTCCGATAACTGCAATTCCTATAAATTTCATTGACTTTTTCATAATTTCTCTTTTTTAAAATTCGTAATTTAATTAGCGTTTATTACAAAGAGAGAAGTTCTTTAAAAAGGGTTGGGCGCAAACTAAAAAAAATCAATAAAAATTTAAAAAGGCTTATTTAATAAGCCTTTTCGTATCGTGATTTGCAACTAATTTAAAGCGTAAGCCTAAGTTAATTTGATAATTACTCGATTGAATAGAAATAATTTTCCCTTTGTAATAATCAGAGAAAAGAGTTGAATAATGAAACTCACCATAAACTTGTAAACGTCGAATTGGGTTTGTTGCAAGACCTAAACCAAGATGCCAACCTGGATAAAGCGTTTGTGCATTACTAGGTTTTGATGTGGTGAAAATTCGTTCAATTTGTGATCTTCGAACAACTAAGGTGTTTTTATCTGTGCCTCTGAAATTCAAATCAATACCTGAATAAATGTAAGCTTGAGGTCCACGGATATTGGTCGTGTTGAAACGAATAGAAAGTGGAACACTATAATAACTCGAGCGATGAATGATGCGCATTAAGAAAGTTGTTGTATCAGAAATAGGACTTGCTTGGTCATCTAATTCTAGTGGTGCAGATTTTAAATCCCCACTTGGAGAAGAAATGTCTAATTCATCATTTAATGAAACATTTGCTATTCGAATTGGGAAAAGTCGTGTTGTGTATCTATTTGTTCCCATATTTAAACCAACTCTGAATGAAGCAAAACGACAGAAC
This sequence comes from Fluviicola sp., assembly GCA_046308455.1. Taxonomy (GTDB): domain Bacteria; phylum Bacteroidota; class Bacteroidia; order Flavobacteriales_D; family Crocinitomicaceae; genus Fluviicola. The sequence goes on along the minus strand of JBKDZA010000010.1, from coordinate 2,083 downwards.
TGCATATTATAATCAATTCCAATATTATTGTTTTTAAATTGAAGTGTTCTATCAACTAAAAGTGCTTTTTTAGATGTTTCAATTTCTCCAGAATAGTTTCTTGAATTTCGTCCTCTACCCGCATAGAAATCAATGAATGAATAAGGGACAAATTTTCTTGGATAACGTAAATTAGTTTTCACTAAAGGAATAGAAAAAGCAGTATGATCAAGCGATTTTGCAGCAAGTAAACCGATTTCCAAATTTGATATTTCATCCGTTGAATTCAGTGGATTCAGTTCTTCGCCATTATTGTTTTCGGATTCAATAGTTCCAAGATCAGCTGTTTTTTCATTTTGAAAATCGTTAGTTAAAAGTAGTGATGAAATTGGTTCTGTAGCTTTTTGTTTTTTCGTCTTTTTTGTTCGATTCTTTTGATTGGTATTTTTAGTTGAAGCGTATGAACTCTGGATCATTGCTGTTTTACCGTTTCCTTTTTCAGGAGAAGAAAGCGATACATTTTGATTCTTTTGGTAATTTGAAACGTTTTTAGTTGATTTTCCATCACTTGTTTTAGATGATTTTAATTCAGATTTATCAATCTTCGTTGATAATGAATTTAGATTAGTTGCATTTTCTTTTACAGCTATTTCAGGTGAATGATAGTTGAAATTAATTTCATTTCTTGGGTATAAAAAATAAAAGGAAAGTACTCCCAAGATTAAACCTGAAAATACGAACCACCAGAAAAAGGGGCGACGTTTGTTTGCTGGTGGAAACAATTCCTTTTCAATTGCTGGCCAAACAAAGTCGGGAGCAACAACAGTATGTTCTTCCAACTTGTCTTGAAGCAAGTGTTTTAAATGTGTATCGTCATTATGTTCTTTCATAACGCTTGTTTTTTAGCGATAGAGGTATTTCGTTCTAAAGCAAGTTTCAATTCTTTTTTTGCATCGTGAAGTTGTGATTTCGAGGTTCCTTCACTGATTCCTAACAATTCCGCAATTTCACGGTGATTGTATCCTTCCACATAATAAGCATTAAAAATTTGCTTTCTACCTGGACTTAATTTGTTGATATAAAATAATAATTCGTCTGCATCTAATTCGGAAATGAGGTCTGAATGAATCGCATCGTTTTCAGAGATTTCATTCGTCATTTGTGTGTAAACTTTTGCGTTCTTTTTTTTGTGTTGAGCCAAACTTGTATGAATGGTTATTCGTTTGATCCACGCTTTAAAGTTTGATTCTCTTCCGTATTGATTTAAGTTTTTAAAGATGTTGATAAAGCTTTCTTGTAGTGCATCTTGTGCATCGTCGGGATTAGAAGAATAGCGGATACACAAAGCATACAACCACGAACTGTACAACTGATACAATTCATGAAAGGCCCGTTGATCGTTTTTTAAACAACGGTCAATTAATGCGATATCTCTTTCCTGCGAGTAGATAAAATAAGTATACTTAATTTAAAGGAGTTAATTTAATTCAAAAAGGTTGGTTGACGACTATTTTTTTTGTAAAAAGATGATTATCATAAAGTTTTAATATCGATTTTTAAAAGACTTTAAATAAAAATTTTGAATCAAATTCTAGTTTAGAAAGTTAATGAATAGCTATAAAAACAAAAAAGGTGATCAAAATGACCACCTTTTTTGTTTGAGGTAAATTGCTATTAATTGTAAGCAACAGTTACGTCAAATGAACCTGTGTACAAACCTACTGGTTGGTTGGCGTCAACGTTTAATGTTGCTCCTACTTTTAATGCTGCTGCACCAGCTGCATCTAATGTTGAAGCAGCACCTAAAGATGAAGTGAAGTTGTCTACTAACATGTCGTTGGCACCTGAAGCGATCAAGATTGAAGCAGGAAGGGAAATTGTGAAAGATGCGTCAGCGTATCCAATGATGTCAAATGCTGCAGCATTAGAAACGTTGCCTGCAGCGATTAATGTTACACCACCTGTTGCAGTACGAACATCAGAGATTGACATATCTACTTGACCTGCTGAAGGACCTGCAGCGATGTTTCCGAATTTCAAATCTGCTGTTTTAGTGATTTGTAACGGCTCAACGATATTTGCACTTGCATCTGCTGAAGCTGTT
>JBKDZA010000009.1:0-10282 GCA_046308455.1 Fluviicola sp. | reverse complement strand
TAAATGGCTCTGAGTCCAAGAGAAAGAAAGGTCTAATACACAGAATAAGTATGAATTATGCATCTGTTTAGTTCACCAATCTTTCTCTGGTTCTTCAGAAATATATAAATTATATTTTAAGACAAACCTAAAGGCATCTGTGGTTATCTTAAATGATTCGACGAGAAGTCGAATCTTATCGAAGGCTGACTTCAAGATTCAATTAATTCCACAACTTTACTGATTGGCCTACCGATTTCTGCTTTTCCATCTTTGATGACAATCGGACGTTCAATTAAAATTGGATATTTCGCCATCGCTGAAATAAGTTGCGCATTTGTTGGCTCCTTGTCTTTGAATAATTCGATGTATTTTTTTTCTTTCTTGCGAACCAAGTCCTTTGCTTTTAACCCAAGTTGAGCTAAAAGTTCTTTAATTTCATCTTTCGACAACGGATTTTTCAAATAATCGCGGATTTCGATTTCACAATTGGATTCCTCCAACAATTGTAAAGCTTCTCTACTTTTTGAACAGCGATTGTTGTGTAAAATGATCATGGTTAATTTCCGTAAGTCATTAAGTAACTCTTCAAAAAAGGTGTCAAATCACCATTCAAAACCTTGTCTGGATCATTTACCATAAAATCAGTTCTGTGATCTTTTACACGTCGATCATCCAAAACATACGAACGAATTTGCGATCCCCATTCTATTTTCTTTTTGCCAGCCTCAATCTCACTTCTACTTTCCGCTCTTTTACGTAATTCAATTTCGTATAATTGTGAGCGTAATAATTGCATGGCTTTTTCCTTATTTGCCAATTGAGAGCGAGATTCAGAGTTTTCAATGATGATTCCCGATGGTGCATGACGTAAACGAACAGCTGTTTCAACCTTGTTTACGTTCTGACCACCAGCTCCTCCCGAACGAAAAGTTTCAAAACTGATATCCGCTGGATTAATGTAAATGTCAATCGTATCATCTACCGAAGGATAAACATAGATAGACGCAAAAGATGTCATACGTTTTCCTTGTGCGTTATACGGACTTACGCGAACTAAGCGATGGATACCGTTTTCTCCTTTTAAATAACCAAATGCAAACTCACCTTCCATTTCTAGTGTAACTGTTTTAATTCCAGCAACATCACCTTCTTGGAAGTTCAGTTCTTTACATTTGTATCCATTCTTTTCTGCCCACATGATGTACATACGCATGAGCATACCCGCCCAATCACAAGCCTCAGTTCCTCCGGCACCGGCAGTAATTTGAATAACCGCGCTTAAGGCATCCTCTTCACCAGAAAGCATGTTTTTCAATTCTACTTCTTCAAGAACCTCAAGCATTGTTTCATAAGCCTCATCACATTCTGAATCCTCTGCCATTCCTTCTTTGGCAAAGTCAATCAAAACTTCTAAGTCATCCACTTGTGTTTTTAATTTTGTATAAGATTCCACCCAATACTTCAATCCACGGATCTCCTTCATGGTAATTTCCGCTTGTTTCGGATCGTCCCAAAAACCTGGATCTTGTGTTTTCAATTCTAATTCTCGTAACTTTAGTTCTTTTTCAGGAACTTTCAAATAAGAAGCTATCGCCTCTACACGATTATTTAACTCTTTGAGTTGGTCACTGTTTACCATACTACAAAACTAGTCAATAATTATAAATTCTAGAATTATGAATTATTAATGATGTTTGATTCTAATATTGTAACAAAAATTTTTTAATAATTAATCATTCATAATTGATAATTAATTCAAAGTTTCATATTTAGAAGTTTCATATTTCATATTTAGTAGTTTCATATTTCAAATTCACCTAACGTAGTCTTGTTTCTGAACCAAAATATACTGTTCACCTTCAATCTTCGTGTAACCTTGATCGTAACAGAAATAGTAAACACTTCCTTTTTGAGTTTTATAAATATTGGTGAAGTAATGAAAATTAAATCCTTCTTCAGCTAAAGTAATAGCATCAACGGTGCGCTTTCCCTTCGGGTTTAAACGTTCCAAAATCCGTCTGTTTTTACGTAAAATTCCATTGATTCGACGCATATAGTTCGTTGCATCTTCGTTCAAGCGATTGTTATACGTATTGCGACAATAGTCATTGCAGAATTTCTGGTCTTTTCGTCCCAGTAATTTACTTCCACATTCCAAACAAGTGCGTTCTTTCTTTTTTGCTTCCACAGAATAATGTTAACAATAATTAACAGCAAAATAAAGGATTTCTTTGAGATTCTTTACATTTTTGTCGATTCAGCACAAAAACTATGGAACAAAACGGGTTAACTCCTTCTGAACAACTGCAATTATTAGCAAACGATATTAAGTCAGAAGGCCTAAAATTTGAATTACTTAGAAAAGAAATTTCTAAAGTAATTGTGGGTCAGGAAAAAATGCTTCGTGCATTGTTGATTGGCGTTTTAGCAGACGGACATATTTTGTTGGAAGGTGTTCCAGGATTAGCAAAAACATTGGCAATTCGTACACTTTCGGATGCAATTGATGCTAAATTTTCACGTATTCAGTTTACTCCTGATTTATTGCCTGCAGACGTTACAGGAACCTTGATTTATCAGCAAAAATCAGAACAATTTGCAGTGAAAAAAGGGCCAATCTTTGCGAATTGTGTACTTGCGGATGAGATTAACCGTGCTCCAGCTAAAGTTCAAGCAGCACTTTTAGAAGCGATGCAAGAACGACAAGTGACGATTGGTGATGAAACGCATCCACTTCCAAAACCGTTTTTAGTTCTCGCAACTCAAAATCCTATTGAACAAGAAGGAACATACCCATTGCCAGAAGCACAAGTCGATCGATTTATGTTGAAAGTAAGTTTGGGATATCCATCGAAGCATGAGGAACAATTAATTTTGCGTTCAAATGTTCGTGCTGAAGGTTTGTCTAAAGTTGAAGCAATTATTTCTGTTGACGATATTCTGAAAGCCAAACAATTGGTTCGTGGAATTTATTTAGACGAGAAAATTGAGCGCTATATCGTAGATATCGTAGATGCAACACGTAATCCAGCAAATGCAGGTGTTCAACAAGTTGCGAAATATTTATCCTTTGGAGGATCTCCAAGGGCTTCAATTAATCTTGCAATTGCTGCAAAAGCACACGCATTTTTAGAACAACGCGCTTTCGTTATTCCTGAAGATGTACGCGCAGTTGCCTTTGATGTTTTACGTCACCGTTTAGGTTTGAATTACGAAGCCGAAGCTGAAAACATCAAAACAGATCAATTAATCGAATTAATCATTCAACGCGTAGTTGTTCCTTAAAAATGGATCGAGAACGTTTACTGAAAAAGGTACGCACCATAGAACTGCAAATGCGCGGTATGACCGAACACGTTTTTTCGGGACAATACCAAAGTGCATTTAAAGGAAAAGGTATGTCGTTCAGTGAAGTTCGCAACTATCAAATTGGCGACGATGTTCGAACAATCGATTGGAATGTAACTGCTCGTTTTCGTGAACCCTACGTAAAAGTCTTTGAAGAAGAACGTGAATTGACAGTAATGTTAATTGTCGATGTTTCTGGTTCCATGTATTTCGGTCGTGGTGAAGATTCAAAATTATCTACTGCTGTTGAAGCTTTAGCTACACTTGGATTTTCAGCCGCAAAGAAAAATGATCGAATGGGAGCTTTATTTGTTTCCGACCAAGTTGAATATTACGTTCCGCCGAAAAAAGGGTACGGACATGTGCATTTCATCATTCGTAAATTGATTGATTTGAAGCCGAAATCCTTGAAAACAGATTTATCTGAAGGATTGAAACAAGCACGGAATTTATTGAAACAACGAAGTATTTGTTTTATTGTGAGCGACTTCACAGATTTAGCAACTGTTAAAGATGGATTAGCTGCAACAAATGGAAAACACGATGTGATTGCTTTGCAAGTAACCGATCCTGCTGAATCTGAACTTCCGAGCTTGGGCTTTGTGCGTTGGGTAAATAGTGAAGATGGAACAACTACTTGGGTGGATTCGTCAGATCCAAAAGTGCAAGAATCCTATAAATCTAAGCAAGAAAAACATTTGAAAGACAATGAGACACTTTTTCGTCAAATGAACATAGATTCCTGTTTTATAACAGTTGGTGATCCAATTCATCAGATTTTATTCACCTTATTCAAGCGACACAAATGAGAAGTTTCTATTTTTTGTTTGTAGTTTCTCTTTGTTTGTCTTTTAATTCAATTGGACAAAGTCTCAGCGCACATTGGAAAAAAAATCCAGTTCGAATTGGGGATCATGCGGAATTGAAAATAGTTTTAAAAGATGCACCAAAAGAGTTGAAATTTGAGCCACAAACAGGTGAAATAGAATGTGATTGGAAACAATCCAATGAAAAGTTGTGGAGAGTAGATGGAGTACTTGAGATTTTAAGCTTTAAAGATACCTTAATCAAAACAGGAAAATCGTACAGATGGGAAGCAACATATGAATTGATTGCCTGGGATTCAGCACATTATCGTTTTCCAGATATTACTCTTACAGTGAAAGATTCGGGTCTTTCCGTTCAAGCTCCAGTTTTAAAAGTAGGTTTTCTGAAAAAGAAAATCAATTTAGACATCGATGAACTAAATGTAGAACCTGAATTTGACAATCCAATTTTAGTGTTCTTTAAAAAATGGTGGTGGGCTGTTTTGGGTGTAGTTGCATTTATTTTCGCGATTTATATTTGGAACAAGCGTTCACGATTAACGAAACACGAATTCGTTTCCATCAAACAACGTTATTTGAATGAGGTGAAAACACTTCAGAAAAAATCACTTTGGACCAATCAAACCGACAAACATTATTTAGAATTCACTGCAATTTTAAAACGTTTTCTAACAGATATTTATGAGGTAAACTTAACGAGTAAAACTTCAAAAGAAACAGTTCTATTATTGAATGCCAAGGGAATTGATCCATCTGTAGTTGCGCGTATTCGAAACTTATTGAACGAAGCAGATTTAGTGAAATTTGCAAAATCAACTTCACGAGATGAGTTAATCATCAACGGAATGAAACGTTTGGAAGAATTGATTGTTGAACTAAGTCCAATTGAAACGATAAATGGGTAGTTATTTCAACATATTGATTTGGGAATATTCCTTCTACTCGCCGCATTGGTTATGGGGCTTATTTCTCGTGCCAATCGTTTTCTTTTTATTGGAATGGATTCAAAAAAATGGACTAGGACAATTAAAATATTCTGGAGAAAGCTCCGAACAAAAGAAATTGGAAGTTGGAAAAGTGCGTTATTTCCGTTTGGGAATACATTTCTTTTACTCGTTAGCTTTAGGTTTATTGATTTGTACTTTAGCTGAACCGTACAACATCAACATCGATCCACCACACATTGATTACAAAAACGGAATCGACATCGTTTTATCCATTGATGCTTCTGGCTCCATGTTGGCCGAAGATTTCGAACCGAATCGTTTGGAAGCTGCAAAATCTGTTGCACAAAAATTCGTAAAACAGCGCAAAGGTGACCGAATCGGATTAGTAGTGTATGAAGGCGAAGCTTACACAGCAGTTCCAGCAACCTTAGATTATAAACTCTTAGATGAACAAATCGGACTGATTGAACCAGGGAATTTAGAACCTGGAACAGCAGTTGGAAATGGGCTCGGACTAGCTGTTACACGTTTGCGTAGCGATAGTTTGAAGTCAAAAGTGATTATTTTATTGACCGATGGAAGTAATAATGCAGGAACAATTGAACCAATAGATGCGGCAAAATTAGCTCAAGCAAAAAATTGTACGGTTTATACAATTGGAGTCGGTTCGAATGGAATGGCTTCAACTCCAGTTCCTACGCCAATTGGTGTGGTTTATCAAAGTATGCCTGTCGATTTAGATGAAACTACCTTAAAAGAGATTGCACGAATTACTGGTGGACAATACTTTAGAGCAACTGATAATTCTGCTTTAGAAGATATTTACGCTGAGATAAATAAATTAGAGAAAAGAAAAATGGAAGACAATCACACGAATGTTGATCCTCCAGTATTGATTTTCCCTTTTGTTTTTTGGTCGATTGTTTTCATTTTAATTGCCTTATTTGTTCAACGCTGGAAATTTAAATTAGATGACTAAGTTACATCCTACATATCAGCGTTTGATGAAATCAGTAATTATTACTGAATTGAGTTTGTGGATAGCTACATTCTTGGCGTATTATTTCTTTTTAAGAACAAGTCAGAAATTATCGTTTCTTCATCCTGAATTCCTGTGGTTATGGATTTCAATTCCTTTGTTTATTGGCGCAAACATTTTACAATGGAGCCACAAGCAAAAGATCTATTCAGCTTATTCAGGTTATGGTTCAACGCGAATTTTGTGGGTTACATTTTCGTTTACAAAAGCGTTTCTTCATTATTTATTATTGCGTTTGGCTTTGTTCTTTTTAGTCGTTTCTCTTGCTCAACCAATTTCTGGTTCGAAACGAGTTAAGGGCTCAAAACGAATTTTGGATATGGTGATTTGTTTAGATATTTCGAATTCTATGAATACGGAAGATATGTCGGGAAATAAATCACGATTATCAGCTGCAAAACAAGCGATTTCACACTTAATGAACCAAATGGCTGGTGAACGTATTGCTGTGATTGTTTTCGCAAATGATGCATATACACAATTGCCATTGACCTTGGATTATGGTGCTGCGAAACTATTTGTTCCGGATATTGAAACGTCCATGATTACAGATCAAGGAACGAATATTGGTCGTGCGTTGGAAGTTGCACAAGAACAGTTCAAAGACGAAGAATCGGGCAGAGCTTTGTTGGTAATAACTGACGGAGAAGACCACGAAAAATTATGGCAAGAACAAACGTCACAATTGAAAGAAAAGGAAGTTGAAATTTGTTATTTAGGCATGGGGACTTCTTCCGGAGGAGTTATTCCGCTTGATCCTTACGACGATAAAAAAGAATTGGTACGCGAAAATGGTCAGCCTGTAATTTCAAAATTAGATAAGGCTTCTTTAAAACGAATGGCTTCAGAATCTGGCGCTGATTTAGTTGTTTCATCCAATGCTTTTCCAGATATGACAAGTGTGGCAAGAACATTTTCAAGTGCAAAAAATAAATCGGTTAAGTCGATTGAATTTAATGTCGACAAAAACTATTATCAAGTTCCGCTTGTAATTGCAATAGTGCTGTTTATCGCCTATTTGTTTTTGCCTTTTTTATTCACTGAAAAACTAGAAAACAAATGAAAAAGTTACTTGTTTTAATTGTGCTTTTTGTTGTCCCAAACATGGTTTTTTCACAAGATTGGAAAGATTCGTTGAATGTTGCACGTAAATTTTACAAAGAAGGAAAATACAAAGAAGCGTTAAAGTATTATAAATCTGCCGATAAGTTAAAACCAAATAGTGTAGATTTGTCACAAGAAATGGCGCAAGCTGAATATAGAGCGGATGAATACGAAAATGCTTCAAAGAATTACGACAAAGCAGCTGAAAATTCAAAGAACTCTAAGCAAAAAGCTTCTGTGATGACAAATTCTGGAACTGCAAAAATGAAAACAAAAGATTATGCAGGTGCAGAGGAAAATTTTAAACAAGCGTTAAGGTTAGATCCATCAAACGAAAAAGCGCGACAACAATTAGTAGAAGCACGAAAAGCGAGAAAAAAACAAGAAGAAGAACAAAAAAAACAAGAGCAAAAAAAACAACAAAACCAACCACAAGATCAAAGTGGAGATCAACAAAAACAAGGAGGACAACAGAACAAACAAGATCAGAAACAAGGAAATAGTCAGAATCAACAAAAAGGACAACAAAAGCCTCAAGATGGTCAAGGAGATAAAAATCAAAAAGACCAAAACGGAAAAGGACAAAACGGAAAAAGTAAGCTTGGCGATAAGCAAACAGATAGAAAATTAGACGAATTAACCCGTCAAGAGATGGGAACTAAACGAAGAATAGAAGGATCGAAAGGAAATGGAAGTGGGACTGCTAAGAAAAATTGGTAAATCAATTCTACTTGGATTGGGATTTGGCTCTGCGTTTGTGTGTCAAGCGCAAAAACCTGCCGTATCCCTAACTGTCAGTAAAAAAGAAGTTGCGACAAATCATACCGTATCTTTTACAGTTACAACAAACGTGGAGGGAAGCGTGAAAATCGATTTCCCAGTTAGTTTTGAAGCTGATTTAAGTGTTGCGGCACATGGTGTTGAACAACGAATGGATCCATCAGGTAAATTGACAACCTATGCATATACGCAACAAGTTGGTCAGTTTACAAAAGAAGGAACCTTCACTTTTTCTGCATATTTAACTTATCGAAATAAGACGTATCGTTCGAATAAAATAACCGTAAAAGTAGATGATTCTTTCGCAGAAGACGATGTTAAAATCAAATCTTCTGATCCAGTTTTTGGTATCATTGAAGCCACAAAAACAAGTGTGTACGAAGGTGAACCAATTTTGGTGAAAGCGAAAGTCTTTTCATACATCAACATCAGTTATTTAGAATCCTACAATCCATTCATGGCCGAAAAAAACATGGAAGAACATGTGTTTCAAAATGGACGACAAGAAGTGGACAAAACGAAAGTGAATGGTAAAGAAGCTTTGACTTTTGACTATGGCAAAAAATTATTCATACCAGTTACAACGGGGAAAGTGAAAATCAAACCTTACGAAATGGTTTTGGATTGTGAGGGAAGATTATTCTCAAAACGGGTGCGTTTTACGTCAAGTTCCTTAATGATTAATGTGAAACCACTTCCTTCAGGAGCTCCAAAAGATTTCATTGATGCGGTCGGAACATATAGCTTGTCTCAAAATGAATTGTCGGTTAAAAAATTAAAACAAGGTGAAGTTTTTAGTATTGAAGTCACTGTAAAAGGGATTGGAAATATTCACAACTCCACAGCGCCACAATTAAATTTACCTGATGGATGTATCGTTTACGGAGATCCTGAGCGTAAAGAAGATGTAAATTTTACTGAAGAAGGAGCAGTTGGTACTGTAACGTATGTTTTTAATATTCAAGTTACGAAATCAGGAGTGATTGATTTTCCAGCTCCAAGTTTTTCGTATTTCGATCCAATCAAAGAAAAATACATTACAGTTCGTGGAAGAGCTTATTCAATTGATGTTGAAGCTGATAAAAAATTCCAAGCAGTTCAAGTAAAACAAACGATTGGAAATAACAATTCAAATAAAAATGGACAAACAGATGTGATTGCCATCAATAAAAAACAAACACCAAATGAAACAAATTGGTGGATGATTGGTGGAATTGGCGCTGCGTTTATTTTACTTGCTGGTGGAAGTTGGTTTTTTCTTAAAAAGAAAGCCGTTGGGCCTAAAAATCAGTTGCCAGTTGCTGAGGAAAATAGTCTTCCAAAAGAAGAATCAATTACTGAATTATTGGCTCAACAGTCAGTAGTTTCTACTCAAGTAAGTTTAAATGATTTGAACATGTACATCGCAAATTCCTCAGAATTCGCTGTACAATTTCCTCAAGTGCTCATCGCTGTTATAGCTCAAAAATTGAAAATTGAGAATCTGAATCGTGAACAAGTTTTCTCAAAATTAACTGACACACACCCAGACGTAGCAAACGAATTGCGCAATCAAGTTGAAAAATGTGATCATTTCCGATATGGTTTTGGTCTTGAAGATTTGAGATGTGAGGAGATTTTGGAAGTAGCAAAACGAAATTTAAGCAATATTTACTAGTTAAACTTTACAAGTTTTTAAGAGTGCAACGATTAAGCTACTTAATCGTTGCATATTTTGCGACGAATAATTTGATTTGCAACGAATAAAACGTATATTTGATGCATATTTTGCAACGAATATGTATATCTACCAACATTACAATTGGCCAAATTTCACATGGGACAACAGTCAAATTATTGATTCACTGTCTATTGCCCGTAATTTACAAGGAAGAATCATTGGTAAAATGGAATCATTTGGTTTTCAATTGAGAGATGAAGCGATTTTAGATACCTTGACAATTGAAGTATTAAAATCGACGGAAATAGAAGGTGAATTTTTTAATCTAGAGGAAGTTAGATCTTCAGTTGCACGTCATTTGGGTTTAGATTTTCCTGATTCAATTCCTTCCAATAGAAATGTGGATGGAATGGTTGAAATGGTACTTGATGCAGTTAAAAATTCGAAAGAAGCATTAAATAGGGTCTGCTGAAAAAGTCAGACTCAAATTTGACTTAGATTTGAAAATTTGTAGCTAAAAAATATTTTTTGTCGAAAGTTTAAAATTTTTGAGAAGATAACTTTTAGGCAATACTGTACTAGCTCAGCCAAATTG
>JBKDZA010000008.1:0-1972 GCA_046308455.1 Fluviicola sp. | reverse complement strand
TAAAAAAAGTGTTTTCACCTATAAAATCTCATCTTTTTCGTTAAAAACATTCGAATTGGCCCGCCAATCCATCATGCTTTCGCCTCAAATCTGAGTATTTATAGGCGATCTGATAAGAATTTAAAATCGAACTGAGGTTAAAACTCTTTTTTTATTTCTTCACGTACTGCGTCAAAATGTAAATCGTTTGTCCGTTTACTTTTCCTTCAATTAAGTTGGCGTCGTCGTGGTTCACACGGATATTGCGCACTGCTGTTCCACGTTTTGCTACGAAAGTTGTTCCTTTAACGTCCAAATCTTTGATTAATGTAACTGTGTCTCCTGTTTTGATTTGAATGCCATTGCAATCGAAATGTTTCAACGCAAATTCATCTTCCATACCTTCTTTTGCCCACTCCAATGTGTCTTCCTCCATGTACATCATCTCCAATAAATCATTCGCCCATGATTCCTCTTTGATTTCAGACAATAAACGGTAAGAAAGTACTTTTACAGCTTCGTTTTCATTCCAAATGGCATCGTTTAAACAACGCAAATGATTCAAGTTTCTCTCTGCTTTTCCACTAACTTGGTCTGAACAAGTTGAACATAAGAACGCAAAATGATCACTGCTTTTTCCTTCTTTTGGTGCAACTAAAACGGATGATAAATTCTCTGTTGCTCCACACATTTCACATTGATTGTTGCTTCTTGCGCCTAATTCTTTCTCGTATGCCATTGTTTAAACTTTTGACAAAGTTACATAATAATATAAACGATACTTTATTTTATCAATAAATGAATTTTATCAATTGAGTCAAATGAAGTGAGAATGAGGAAAATAATATGATTGAAAAACGAAAAGTTGGATTTTAAAAAATTAAAAGAATGCTTTCAATTCCATTCCACCTGCATGAATCGCTCGATTTGCTTCGTTTTTTCTTCCGTTGTATTGAATCGACAACTGAAGATTTTTTGAGATAGTGCGCTGATATCCAAAAGTCCAAACTACATTTTTTCCCGGTTTCAAAGCTTCCAATAACTCAAATGCAACTGGACTATTGCTGTTTCCAGTAAAATTCAATTGAATGTAATTCACTTGTCCTTGAAAACTGCCTTTGTTTGCTTGATTGATCTTCGAAACAATTCCAAAATCGATTAAATTCAGGGATTCACCTCCAAACTCTACTGCATTCTTTTTCGAACCAATTCGTGATTCCAAAGAAAGACGAAAAGTTGAATTCGGTTGGTACTGTAACTGTGGTTTGAGTTGCCAATAATCAATTAAATAATTACGATTCAAGGTATAATCAACATTACTTTTCTTTTCTCCGTACTCTGACCGTAAGGTTGTTGACCATTTTTTTGTGATGTTCCAACGAAGTGTCAATTCTTGAAAAACACGCGATTTTGCATCAAATCCTGAAGCCAAAAGTGTTTTAGTCAAACTAGTTTCATAAGCGTAATCTGCTCCAAATACAGAACTATTTCGATTGAAAAACACACTTTGTCGGTTCACACTACTCGAACTAATCAATGCAGCTTGATCAATAGATGTTGAGAACGGATTGTAAGCATCCCATCCGGAGAATTGGGTTGATTTTCGTTGTATTCTAAATCGGGATTGAGTTGAAAATCGGGATAGGAACAATTTGAATCCTTTTTTATTGCTCCAAATTCGATCTGGACGAATCGTAATACTTTGATTGAACTCGTTGCTGTAAGTTTTCACGTATTCACTCGAAGGTGTAAACACACGAATATAACTCGCTTGATCCGAAAAAGCAGCAACTTCAAATTCATTCAAATCCTTGATTCCATCTAAGTTGTAGTCGTTCCACGTATAAACTCCTTGTCCGTCATTTACTTTGATGTAAATAAATTCTCGTTTTAATTCCAATCCAGAACCTACTTCGTAGAAGGTGTTTGTTTGAATGAAATTTTTCAGTGCTTTCCATTCGTGCTCTAAACGTCCATTTGTTGTGTTTTCTGG
>JBKDZA010000007.1:0-7076 GCA_046308455.1 Fluviicola sp. | reverse complement strand
TGTGTTGTTCCAGTTTTTCCAGCGGTTGGATAAGTGATTCCTCCAAAACCTGCTGCATAACGTAAGGTTCCAGCTGTTCCGAAATCTATAACTCCTCGCATCATTTTAATCATGGTATATGCAATATGTTCATTTAAAACTTCTTTTGTAGTGTTTTTTGCTGAATAAATTACTTTACCTGATCGGTCTTCAATACGTAATATAGTTGTTGGTCGGTTGTAAATTCCTTTATTGGCAAACATAGCTTGTGCACCAACTAATTCATACAAAGATAAATCCATTGAACCCAGGCACATTGCTGGAACCACATCGTTTGGACTTAAATTGATATCTACATCCTTCAACAATTTGTTTACTGTTTGTGGGCCTGCCAAAGCTCCCATTTGTTTCATTATATATACGACTACATTGTTCTTAGAAAGTGCTAAACCTCTTAAAATTGAAATGGTTCCTCCACTTCCACTACCATCAGAATTTCGCGGGCACCATTGTCCATCAGGATTTCCACTTGGATCATATAACTCAACACAATAAGGAATATCCGGAATAACAGTTCCAGGTGTTACAACCCCCATCTGAATACCTGCGGCATAAACAAAAGGTTTTATAGTAGAACCAACCTGTCTTTTACCTTGGCGAACGTGGTCATAAGCAAAATGATCAATATTTGTTCCACCAACCCAAGCTTTTACAAAGCCTGTTGATGGTTCAATTGAAATCAAACCAGCTTGTAAAAAAGATTTGTAATAGCGAATAGAATCGTATGGAGTCATGATGGTGTCGATATCGCCATCCCATGAAAACACACGCATTTGTGCTGGATGATAGAAGGTTTTGCGAATTTCATCAGCTGTTGTACCAACATTTGCCATGTTGATCCATCTATCAGAGCGACGCATTGCACTTTCCATAGATTGTTTAACTTCTGCTTCAGAAAGACTAGATGAAAACGGCCAATTCTTCAAACCACGATTGTTGTTGTCAAA
Source organism: Fluviicola sp. (assembly GCA_046308455.1). Lineage (GTDB taxonomy): Bacteria > Bacteroidota > Bacteroidia > Flavobacteriales_D > Crocinitomicaceae > Fluviicola. The sequence goes on along the minus strand of JBKDZA010000007.1, from coordinate 6,090 downwards.
ACTTGGTTGTAACGTTTCTTTCATATGCTTTTCCATTGCTTCTTCAGCATATTTCTGCATATCCGCATTAATCGTAGTGTAAATTTTTAATCCATCTGAATAGATATCATATGGCATTCCATCTTCACGTTTGTATTTTAAAGATCCATCAGGATTTTTACTCATTAATAAATTAGTAACGTCTTTACGCAATTCTTCTCGGAAATAAGGCGCAGAACCACGTTTGTGATCAACAATTTGAAAATCCGTTTTAATAGGTAATTTACTGTATTTGTCGTAATCTGCTTGCGTGAATTTTTTACGCATTGCTTCATTACCTTCATCCGAATTTTTCAACCATTGTTGTAAAACTGTATTTCTTCTATCAATTGCACGAAGTGAATCTGCTGCTCGAGCTTCTTTGATTTGTGCTTTTGTAATAGAATTCGGATCCACTCCATTTCTATCAGCTAAAGAAACACGGTAATTTTTAATCTGAAAAGTGTACGGATTGTAAAGTGTTGGATTTTTACACATCCCCACTAGCATTGCAGCTTCATCGGGAGTTAGATCGATTGGTTTTTTATTGAAATATACTTTTGCAGCATTTGAAATTCCAACAGCATTATACAAGAAGTCGAATTGATTCAAGTACATAGTGATAATTTCCTCTTTTGTAAAACGAGATTCTAAACGCGTTGCAATAATATTTTCACGTGCTTTTTCATTTAAACGTCCCCACATTCTTCCAATTCTTCCAGAAGATTCGGAAGAAATGTCTTCACCCATTGCTCGCGCTAAAATTTCTCTATCACGTAATTGAAGCGTAAACAATTGTTTTGCAAGTTGTTGTGTAATTGTAGATGCACCTCCATTTGATCCAACGTTTAAAATTGCACGAGTAATCGCACGAAAATCAACGCCAGAGTGCTCTAAAAAGCGTTCATCTTCAGTTGCAATTAAACAATCAGTAACATATGGGCTTATTTTTTTGTATTCAACAGAAGTACGATTGATGCGCCAATATCTTCCCAATTCAGTTTCACCATCATCAGCAATAATAGAAGACGCCAATAATTCTGGTGGATTATCTAGCATTGAAACCGGAGGAAGGTTATCTTCAGATTGAAATAATAGAAGACCTGCAATAAAATACATTGGAAACAATGCAATCAACCAATAAACTCTTGTTGCACGTTTGTGTTGTTTTTCATTGAAAACTGGTTTATTTTCAACACTTGCTTTCGCCATTGATTTTGAATTTTAAAAAGTAAAAATACGCAAATCTTTCATGCATTCTGAATGCAATAAAAAAATCCTCTTAAAAATGTCAAATTTCCTAAAAGGTAAGCAATAAATTTGGGGGAAAATGAATAGTTTTAAACAGCCCATTCTTTAAAAACAGGCTGTATTCACTTATTTCTTTTTGTTTTTGTCTTTGATGAACAATTCAATCGCAGCTGTCATACTTGGTGCATTTTGCATAGGAGCATGTACATCTAAACGTAAATTGTTTTTAATTACAGCATTAGCTGTTGTTGGACCAAAAGCAGCAATTAAAGTTGTGTTTTGCTTAAAGTCGGGGAAGTTTTTGAATAAAGATTCAATTCCACCAGGAGAAAAGAATACCAACATATCGTAATAAACATCCTCTAAATCACTTAAATCCGAAGCAACAGTTCTGTATAAAACAGCTTTTGTAAAAGGAATTTTTGCCGATTCTAATGTAAGTGGAATTTTATCTTGCAAAATATCCGTACAAGGAAGTAAGAACTTTTCGTTTTTATGCTTTTTGATTGGATCTATTAAGTCTTCAATTGTTTGTTTACCAAAGAAAATTTTACGTTTTCTATAAGTAACATACTTTTGCATGTAAAGCGCAACTGCTTCAGAAATACAAAAATATTTCATTGTATCTGGAACTTCAAAACGAATTTCTTCAGCTATTCTAAAAAAGTGATCTACTGCATTTTTTGAGGTTAAAATTACTGCTGTATGACTTGGAATATCGACTTTTTGAGAACGAAATTCTTGTGCAGCAATACCTTCCACATGTATAAATGGACGAAAGTCAATTTTCAACTTGTATTTATCAGCCAAATCGTAGTATGGCGATTTGTCTCCCTCTGGTTTCGGCTGAGAAACCAAAATCGTTTTAATACTCAACGTTCTATATTTTAGTGTTTAACTTAATTTTAAAACAGATTCTTTTGATCGATAATAAAAAGTTTATACAAAACCAAAAGAGGTACTATTTCAAGGGTCCAAAAGTACAAAATAATATGATACCAAGTTATTTTTTCAGAGATGCCAATGAAAAAACAACGAATAAACCGTTGTATAACAAATAATAAAAACGTTCCTAATAATATCCATTTTGCATTTACAACTAATCCTGGTTGAAAATAAAAGAAGAAAAATTCAGCAAATAATACAATTCCAGCCATTTGATAACTTGAAATTGTAGTGTAGATAAATTGTTCTATAACACTTGTTTTTCCTGCTATTCGAGCTGCTATCCAAATTATTATCAATTGATAAATAGCGTAAAGTGTAGGTAGAAAAACTATTGCGAGTGAATAAATCCAATTGCTTGAATTTAATTGCATTTGTAAACCCCAAAAAACACATGTTAAGCTTACAAAAACAAATTGTAAAGAAAGAAAAATCGAACTCGTTGGGTTAATTCTAAATCCATTTTTCTGTTGACTTTCTGAAGAAACAAATAAAAAAATATGTTGAAAAACAATATAATAGGCTTCTTTTTGTCGTAATCGAGCAATTGAAAGTGAAAGAACTGATAAAATTATTACACCTAGAATAAATAGCGGATATTTTGTCCCACGAGGAGCTAATTCCATCGAAGAATATTCTGGAACTGAATCCAACAATCGAAACGCAAGAACTTTAATTCCACTCATTTGTTGCAAAGATATATAAACCACAGTAGTTATAGAAAAAGTAGACAGAAAGTTTTCTCTTTTGTTATCAATGAAAAAATTCTAATGTGAAAATTAGAATCTAACTCAGATTAAGAAGTGAAAATTTGTACATTTGTGGCAAAATTTACGTAAAAAAGTAGTTCTATGAGAACGGATTTATACCAACATCCAGACTATTTGTTAATGGATGAATTATTGACAGACGAACAAAAATTGGTTCGTGATGCAGCACGTGCTTGGGTGAAAAAAGAAGTTTCCCCAATTATTGATGATGCATATGAAACAGCAAAATTCCCAATGCACTTGCTAAAAGGACTTGGAGAAATTGGTGCATTTGGACCGTATATTCCTGAAGAATATGGTGGACCAGGTCTAGACCAAATTTCTTATGGTTTGATTATGCAAGAGTTGGAAAGATGTGATTCTGGTTTGCGTTCAACGGCTTCTGTTCAATCTTCATTAGTAATGTATCCAATTTGGAAATACGGTTCTGAAGAGCAAAAGAAAAAATATTTGCCAAAATTAGCTACTGGTGAAATGATGGGTTGTTTTGGTTTAACCGAACCAGATCACGGATCAAATCCTGGTGGAATGATTACGAACTTCAAAGACATGGGTGACCATTATTTGTTGAACGGTGCGAAAATGTGGATTTCGAATGCTCCATTTGCTGATATCGCTGTGGTTTGGGCAAAAGATGAAACAGGTCGTATTCATGGTTTAGTTGTTGAACGTGGAATGGAAGGATTTTCAACTCCAGAAATGCACGGTAAACTTTCATTGCGTGCTTCTTCAACTGGTGAGTTGATTTTCGTAGATGTAAAAGTTCCGAAAGAAAACATTTTGCCAGGTCGTTCTGGTTTAGGTGCTCCTTTAAGTTGTTTGGATTCAGCTCGTTTTGGAATCGCTTGGGGTGCTTTAGGTGCTGCAATGGATTGTTACGATCAAGCGTTGCGTTATTCGTTACAAAGAACTCAATTCAACGTTCCAATTGGTGCATTCCAATTAACACAAAAGAAATTGGCTGAAATGATTACAGAAATCACAAAAGCACAATTCATTACTTTGCGTGTTGGACAATTGCGTAACGAAGGAAGAGCAACTTCTTCAATGATTTCAATGATTAAACGTAACAACGTAGAAATCGCATTGGACATTGCACGTGAAGCGCGTCAAATCCACGGTGGAATGGGTATTACATCTGAATATTCAATGATGCGTCATATGGCGAACTTGGAATCAGTATTAACGTACGAAGGGACACATGACATTCACTTGTTAATTACAGGTATGGATGTAACAGGAATTCCTGCTTTCACACGTGAAATGCCAGATTTGAAATAATAAAATCTAGAATAAACAATTTGAGGGTGTCCGAAAAGTCGTGACACCCTCATTCATTTTAAGAAGATGAGCAGAAAATTGTCAAAACGAGGCTTTCTAAGAGGTAAAAAGCGCAGTTTACAATTGTAAATGAGTATTTTTAAATCAAGAATAACGAAGTGTTGGCACCTTTCGGACAGCTTCTTTTTTGGAAAAATTAATTCCAATGAATAATACCTCCTTCGGTAATACTTCGGTGGAAAGTATCACGTAAGCGTTCGAATTTCTTCAGCGCTTCAAGATCACCTTTAGAGGCCTTTTCCTTTAATTTAAAATATGAATCCAAGGACTGTCCAAAAACATCTTGGTCGAGAATTTGCTTTAAATCAGTTACACGTGCTGCAACTCCAATTAGAAAATGTTCCAGCTCACCCAATTCTTGTAAATCATCCTCCGAAAGCTTTTCAGAGTCTAATAATTTATGATATCTGGGCAACATGAGCTCAATCAAATCAATGAATCGATCTAATTCACGTTGTATTGCTGCTTGTTGTTCTTTTAATCCCATTTGATTGGTCTGTGTTTACTCTACCAAAGTAAAACTTTTTTAATAAAAATAAAAGAAAAATGAAAATTTAACATTTCAACCTGAGTTCAATTTTCATTAATTTGAAAACAGTAACTTTGACTTTCAATTATGGCGGGCATTTACATACATATTCCTTTTTGTGCACAGAAATGTTCGTATTGTGATTTTCACTTTTCTACGACCTTTTCTTCCTATAGAACTGATTTAATCAATGCGTTAAATAAAGAACTAATACTTCGGAAAAATTCCGATGTCATTGAAACAATTTATTTTGGTGGTGGAACTCCAAGTTTGTTGACAAAAGAAGAGTTAAAGGGACTTTTAGAAACAATAAAACAGAACTTTTCTAACTCTTCTGAAATCGAAGTGACTTTAGAATGTAATCCTGACGACTGTAGTTTAATTAATTTATCTGATTGGAAGGAACTTGGAATTAATCGCTTGAGTATTGGAATTCAGTCCTTTGATGACGAACAATTGAAATGGATGAATCGTAAACATTCTTCTAAACAAGCAAAAGAAGCTCTAGAAAATGCGCAAAAAGTTGGTTTTACAAATATTACAGTTGATTTAATTTATGGTTTACCCAATTTAACGTTAGCTGAATGGGAAAAACAACTGTTGGAAATCACTCGATTGCCCATTCAACACATTTCGGCTTATTGTTTAACCATTGAGGAAAAAACGGTCTTGGCAAAATGGGTAAAAGAAAAAAAGATCGTACCATCTGACAATGATGAGCAAAGTGATCAATTTGAATTACTTGTTTCTACACTTGCACAGAATGGCTTTGAACAATATGAAATTTCCAATTTTTGTAGAGAGGAAAACTATTCAAAACACAATTCGTCGTATTGGTTAGGAAAAAATTTCATTGGAATTGGACCAAGTGCACATGGATTTGATGGTAAAACGCGTTATTGGAACATTTCTTCCAATCAAGCATACATTCGATCCTTAGAAAAAAACAGCTTGCCTGAAACAATAGAAATACTTTCAGATAAAGAACAATTCAATGAGTTAATTTTATTGGGTTTACGTACCAAATGGGGAGTAGATAAACATCAATTAGTTGCATTAATTCAACCAAATGAAGAATGGGATTCATTTAAAAATGCATTCATTCAATCGGGAGAATTACTAGAATCGGAAACGCATTTTCATTTAACAGAAAAAGGAAAGTTACGTGCGGATTTGATTGCATCTGAATTGTTTATTCTATAAAAAAACCGCCCTTGAACTTGTCGAAGAGCGGCT
>JBKDZA010000006.1:0-20009 GCA_046308455.1 Fluviicola sp. | reverse complement strand
ATGATCCCCCAGCAGCAAACTTTATTTTGTTCAGGATAAAATGGGGGCTTACTTTTCAAAATGTAGTATTAACCTCAGTAAAATTAAGGGTTTGAGAATGAAAAAACATTAAATTCGGTTTTTATCGGACACTAATGATATTTAATAATCAATAATTAATAATATATTCAAAATGTCAATTACAAGAAACGACAATTGGTCGACTAGTGAATCAAAAGCAGCACATGTTGGTGTAGCATTATCTTCCGAAGTAAGAATAAGAATACTGAAAATTCTTATTGAAAATCCTGGTTTAAACGCATCAGAATTAAGTCAAAAATTAAAAAGACATCGAACAACAATTCACAAACATTTGTTTTTTTTAAAAAGAGCAAATCTTGTAAAAGAACATTATTGTATCCATCAGTATCAATTGTTTGTAAATTCAAAAAGTGAAAACCTATTAGAATACTTTATTTAGTAAATGTCAACTCTAAAACTTAGGGTTGACTTTTTAAAGTTTAAACAATTGAAAATTGTATTCTATTTCAAATCACGGAATTTCTCCGAAAAATAAACTTTATCCTCGTTCACGCGTTCTTTCAAGGCATTTCGGAATTCTGTGTAGTTTCCATCTGTGATACAATTCGCTGGAAAAAACAATTGTAAGTCTTCAATGTACTCGAAATAGATGGTTTGTTGGTGTGATTCAATTCTTCTTAAACCAGAAAACCACAAAACACGTGTTTCTCTATCCGCAACAACAACAGCTTTATGCGTAATTCCTACACGAAACCATTTTGGAGCGACAAAAACGAATACCAATTGTTCAACGAAAATAGAAAGAAAAACGACTGAAATAGTCCACGATTCAGGAGTTACAAGGTAAAAAGCCAACGCAATTAGTAATGCGATAATTGCTTCGATAATTAAGAATAACACAACATTTTTCTTGCGTTCGGAATCCATTGTAGTCGACCAAATAAATTTATCTGGTCTACGTGTCATGTTCACACCCACCCATCTTTGAGCAGATCTACGAGCAGAAAGTAAAAGGAAAATTCCAGCAAAAACAATAAAAACATAGCTCCTCCATGGAATTGTAGCCCCATTTTCTTTTATAAATTCTAAATAAATATCAAATCCAACAACAATTGCAAAAAACATTGCTGGGAATAAGAAAAAGAGGAGTAAACTATTTATTGAACGATTCATGCTTGTTTTAATGCCGCAATTTTGCGTTTTAATTCATCTATTTTACGATTCGAAGCAGCAATTTTACTTTCAACTTCTTTGCGTAATGCGTCAGCTCCTTTTGATTTTGAGAAGAATCCTAAATTGTTCTCATATTGCAAAATGTCTGCTTTCAATCGATTCAATTTGTCAACCAAATCTGCGCGTTCACGTGAAAGTGCTTTTTCAGAGTTTGGACTCGATTTTAACGTGTCTAAACGAGCTTGGAACATCATTTTTTCTTGCTCTTCACCTTCTAATTTTAACTTTTCGTAATGTGAATTTAAAGCTGATCGATAGGCATTGAAAATCGAATCTTTGTGTTTCATTGGAACTTTTCCAATTTCATTGAATTCAGCTGAATACTGTTTTAAAATATTCAAAGCTTCGCGTTTATCTTCTGGAAGTGGAGTTGATTTAATTTTTTCGATTAATTCGTTTTTCAAAATTAAATTTCCTGCAAGTTCCTCATCTTGTTTTGCGTAAAAAGCTTGTTTTGCATTGAAGAAAAAGTCGCAATGTGCTCTAAATTCTTTCCACAATTTTTGTTCTTGTCGTTGTCCAGCACTTCCAAGCGTTTTCCATTCATTTTGAATTTTAACTATTTTCTCAGTCGTATCTTTCCATTCAGTTGAATGACAAAGTGTTTCTAATTGTGCAATTAATTTTTGTTTTTTCTCAGTGATTTCATCAAATTGACCTCTGATTGAGTCGAAGAAAGCTTTTTTCTTTTGAAAGAATGTATCACAATGTCCACGGAATTCTTTCCAAGTATCTTCATTTTCTTTTCGTGGTCCAAAGCCAATTGTTTTCCATTCCTCTTGAAGAGCGATTAGGTTTGCCGTTGCAGCTTCCCAATCTTTTGTTGAACTAGCTTCCAAACTATTTACTAATTGTTCAGCTAGAACAGCAATTGCTTGTTTTTTTGCTAAATTTTCAGTCAGTTCGTTTCTTCGCTCATCGTAGAAAACCTGAATGCGTGCATAAACAGCTTTCACATTTTCCCAATATGTGTTTTTTAAGTTTTCCCACTCATCATTATTGACAGGACCTGTTTCGTCCCATTCGTGTTGAAGGTTGCGAATCGCTTGTTCAACATCTTTGATTTGGTCCACTTTATCAAGTGCTTGAATACGTTTGATGATATCCAATTTCAACTGATAGTTTCTGTGGAAATCATGGTCACGTAATTCACGATAAATTTTAATATGGTAGAAAAAAGTTTCGATTAAACGCGAATATTCCGATTGAATATCTTGACGTTTGTCTCTTGGAACTTCACCAGCTTCTTTCCAAAGCTCTTGAATTTCTTTGAAGGATGCCATTGCAGAACCAATGTTTTCTTCTTTCTCAACTACTTCACGCATGCGTTCAATTAACGCTTTTTTTCTACGTAAGTTTGCCTCTTCAATATCCGATTTTGCTTTTTGAGCAGTGTTTTTACGTTCTCTGTACTCTGAATAAACTTCATAGAATTCCTGACGAATTGGGTCGTTCGGTTTTTCTAGCACTTCTTCTCCAGCTTCTTGAGCATCTAATTGTTTTACTTGAAACTGACGATCTTCTTCAATCGTTACATCTTCAAATTTATTTCTCAATTCGCTGATCTCACGTGCAACAGCCAATACATCTTCCTGTGAAGTCAGGGTCTTTAAACTTTCTAATAAGCTTGTCTTTTCCATACCAATTTTACTAGCGGATACATAATAGTTATGGATACAAAAGTACGTAAATCAAAGGAATGGTTTGAGACTTAGAATGAAAAAAACTAAAATATTTTAAAATAAAAAAGCCATTCACTGGGAATGGCTTTCAGAATAGTATAATTAGTTGTTTATCTTCTAATTAATTGCATTGTTTTAGATGAAGTTCCATCTGACAAAGTAACAAAATATGCTCCTGCAGTTAAAGCTTCAGTCGAAACATACACTTCATTTGTACCAACATTAGCAATGATTGCATGTGATTGAACAACTTTTCCAGAAAGATCTTTCACAACAACAGTCATTTCATTTGATTCTTTTGTAGAGTTAAATACAACTTGGAACTCATTGTCCGCTGGATTTGGATACAAAGAAACATTAGCAAAATCTGTGTTTTCTTCAATTGAAGTAACTAAGTTATCGTTTGAAGGTCCTGAGTAAATATTAATATTATCGATGTAAACATTGTTACCACCACCACTTTCTAATTCAAATTCTACAACTAAATTATTCACCCAGTATGATGAAGTTATATTCGTTACGTGAACAGTTTTCCAGTCAGCTTGTGAACTTGGAGTAAATGCTGAAGTTGTATTTGTAGTTCCACTTGACATTGTAGAAGCTGTTAAAGACTTACGTAAAGCATATGTTTCACCACAGTTATTTGTAACACTTACATTTAATATATCTGAATTTGCAGCTGTTTTCTTACGGTAAGCATAACGGAAAGTCAATGTTGCACCTGTAGTTGAAGTAATTCCAGATAAATCAAAAGGAACTGAGTAGAACTGATCTTTCTCACCAGAAGGCTGGCTAAAATTGTTGATTTTAACTGATTTTGCACCTGTATGTCCTGCAGTATTTGTGATTTCCCATTTCTGACCTGTACCAACAACTCTCCAATCTGTTCCAGCAAACGCTGTAAATCCTTCGAATGTTTCTAAGTACGGTAATGCATTTGATTGCGGTAAAACAGTTATGTATGCAGTTTTAGTTTCAGTATTAGAACTACCACCATCTGTTGCTTGTAATGTAACAGTATAAACTCCAGGAGTTGAATAAGTAACACTTGGGTTTTGACTTGTAGAAGATGAAGGTGTACCTCCAGCAAATGTCCATGTCCAACCTGTAACTAAGTTGTATGACATATCTGTAAAGTTTAACGTTTCACCAACACAAACTGTAGTTTTCTCAGCTGCAAATTGTGCTTTACATAATGTTAAAGGCATATTTACACCTGTAGATAAATGGTTAGCTGCAGTAATTAAGTTATTTCTTCCACTTGTTGAAGATGTAAGCGCATTACGCATACGTGTAATTTGATTTGGTGTAAACATTTTAGAACAATACGAATAATCCATGTAGTTCTCATAATTGTCAACAGCATCAAATGTCCAAGATGACCAATTGTTGATATCATTCATGTCATTACATGTGTTTGCTCCAACAATACAAGATGTAGATCCAACACATAAAGGTGTATCTTGAACACCATCATCATCCGCATTACAAGGAGAAGAACCAGGGTTGTTGTTTCCACCCCAAACGTGTTCTAAGTTTAACCAGTGACCAACCTCATGTGTCAAAGTTCTACTTGCATTTTCTGAACCAGTACCGATTCTTCCTACATAGTTGTGTAATACCCAGATTGAGTTGAAAGACATTGATGTTCCAATTCCTGGATTATACGTATAACCAGCAGCTCCACCAATTTCAGCAGCAACAATAATATTTAAATACTTATTTGCTGGCCAAGTTCCTTGGTAAACGTCGTTACCGTTAACAGCAGCACTTAATTGTGCATTTCCATCGCTACCATTACTTGTTAAAGCTGAAACTGTACGAGTAACACCTGAAAAACAAGTACCATCTGGTGCTTTTGTAGCTAATTGAAACTCGATTTCAGCATCTCCTGGCAAACCAGTAAAATTTGGATGAACATTTGCAGCATCCGCATTTTGAAGACGGTAATCTCTGTTCAATACTTCCATTGCATCATCGATTTGAGCTTTAGAAATATTTTCTGGACCATTGTTATGTAAAACGTGGAATACAACTGGAATGATATAAACAATACCTTTTTCAGTTCCTGAACTTGGTTTACTTTTCAATTCAGACTGTGCTAATGCATATGCAGCAGCAATTTTAGGGTCTTTTAATGCTTCAGCTTTTTTCTTGTGAGTTATACAGTATTCAACTGATTCACCTTCACGTACATTACCTTTATCGATTGTTCTCGAAGGCGTTTGACTGAAAGCTGTTAAGCCTGATGCCAGCATCAAGCAAATGAGAGTGTAGCTTTTTTTAATCATAGTTTAACATTATAGTCCTTTAGATTGTTTGTTTCTGGAGAGAACTAAAGGAACGCTAATTTACAAATCAAAAATTTAAAACGCTCATTTTTTTCGATAAAATGGTGCTATTTTTGAGTGAACGGTAAAAATTCGGTGTTTAACAGTTTTTAACGGAAATCTTTTACAGAAATAACTACTTGATTTTCTTCACTTTTTTCTAAAAAATGAACAATTTTCTTCGCAACCGAACGTGGGTTTTCTAATTCTAAGCGATCATAGTAGGATTTAAAGGTGTTTCTTGAAGAAAAATCTGCTTCTCGTGTTCTTCTAATTTCTGCTTGCATATCAGTGTCTACAACACCTGGAGAGATAGAGTGACATCTGAAATGTGTTCTTCCCAACTCAATTTCTTCTTGGTAAACAGTTTGTAAAAATAAATCCACAGCTGCTTTTGAAGAACAATATGCCGACCACGATGGAACAGGTCGTTTTCCAGCTCCCGAACTCATGAAAATACAATTGAATTCTTTGTTCTTCGGTCTGTTTTGCAAAATCGTATGTGCGATTTCTATCCCGGAAAACACATTTATCTGAAAGACTTTTGGTGTATCATTTGCCTTTGTAGAAAAGCGATTTATTTCGCCAATAACTCCAGCATTGTGAATAAATGTGAGCTCCTTTTCATTTTGAGCCCACATTTTTATTAATGGTAATAGCTGAAGAACTTGGTCATGAATGCTTAAGTCAGCTTCATGAAATTCATAATTCTCGTGTTCAATCGTGTTTTTTCGACCTATGCCGATAACTTTCACGCCTTGATTTAAATAAGTTTCAGCTAATGCTTTTCCTATTCCTCTTGAAACACCAGTTATGATTACCATCTTCTGAATTTTATACTATTGATTTAATGCTTGTTCTATGTCTGAGATTAAATCTTCCACATCTTCTACACCGACACTTAATCGCAATAACGCATCAACAACTCCTGCTTTTTCTCTTTCTGCTTTTGGAATGGATGCATGTGTCATTGTTGCTGGATGATTGATTAAAGACTCAACGCCTCCTAAAGATTCTGCTAACGAAAAGACTTTAAATGAAGATGCAACTTTAAATGTATTCTCAATTGTATCATCTTTCAAGACAATTGAAATCATTCCTCCAAATCCGCGCATTTGTTGTTTCGCAATGTGGTGATTTGGATGATCTTCGAAACCAGGCCAGTAAACTTTTGCAATTTTTGGATGATTCTTTAAATAATGTGCGATTTTCTCACCGTTTTCACAATGTCTTTGCATACGTAAGTGCAATGTTTTGATTCCTCGCATGACTAAAAAACTGTCCATAGGACCAGGATTCGCACCACTTGAATTCAAAATGAAATACAATTGTTCGTGCAATTCATCGCTGTTTGTGATCAATGCTCCCATCACAACATCTGAGTGTCCACCCAAATATTTCGTCACGGAATGCATTACGATATCAGCACCCAAATCAAGTGGGTTTTGTAAATAAGGTGAAGCAAATGTATTGTCTACAACTAATTTAATGTTATTTGCTTTTGCAATTTTCGCACAAGAAATGATATCAATTATTTGCATCGTTGGGTTTGTTGGTGTTTCCGCCCAAATAATACGTGTATTTTCGTTGATGTAATTGTGTAAATTCTCAGCGTTTGTTAAATCAATGAAATGAAACTTAATTCCAAATTTCTCATAGATTTTTGTAAACAAACGGTAAGTTCCACCATATAAATCGTCACCAGTAATCACTTCATCACCAGGTTTCAATAATTTCAAAACAGCATCAGTTGCAGCAACTCCAGAACTAAAACAAACGCAGTGTTTTCCATTTTCTAATGCGGCAATATTTTCTTGTAAAGCCTCACGAGTTGGGTTTTTTCCACGTGCATATCCATAACCTTTGTTCACTCCAGGAGCTTCTTGAACATAAGTTGAAGTTTGAAAAATTGGTGTCATAATTGCACCAGTTGTTGGATCTGGATGTGCACCCGCATGGATTGCTTTTGTGCCGAATTTCATGTCTTTTTTCATGTAAAACTGTTTCTGAAAATTTTTAATCAAGACAAAGTTAAAACAAGATTGGAGTAATTCACTTAAATTTTAACTCTGACAATAAAATTGTTTGTTGGATTTTAATTTGATTGGACCGGTTGACAATAGAAACGATCAGTTTGTTTTCTGTCCAATTAACATCTAATAATGCAAAATGATTTTCATAAATGGGACCTGCAATTCTGTTTTTATTTGGAATGGGATAACTCCATTTGGAAGACAAACCGCTTGAAGTGAAATCATAAATCGGATAAAGATCTGGAACATTTTGTTTTGAAATTTCTGCGATGTGAACATCCCCAGAAAGAAACACAAGATTTTCAACTTCGTTTTGCATCATTATTTTGAACAGTTTTTCTTTTTCCAAAGGAAAGTTATTCCACGATTCATAGCCATTAAATGAATGTGCAAATTGAATACTTGAACAAATGATTCTTAAATCTGAAGGGATTTTTAACTGGTTTTCGAGCCAAGTCCATTGTTCTTTTCCTAGTAATGTTGAATCCCTAAATTCGTAAGGTAAATATTCTGGAATATAGGGAAGTTTTTCCATGTTGACTGAGTAGTCATTTACATTTAAATTCGAGCGAAACCAACGTGTGTCAAGGAAAATCAATTGAATCCACTTTCCATCCGAATAAATGCGATACGAAGTATAAATTCCTTCTCTTTCACGTAAAACTGATTCACTTGGAACGTCATAAAAGTCTAAAAAGCGTTCCTTGGCTTCTTGTTTTGCAGGAAAATACTTTCCTCCATCATTTAATCCGTAATCGTGATCGTCCCATGTTCCATAAAGTGTTGAAAAGCGTCGCAAACGCGAAAAACTAGAATCTGAATAAATGGAATCTAAAATAGTACAAGCTGTATCGTGATTGGGTGAATCGATGTAACCAATATCTCCTAACAACAAGGTGTAATCGGGTTGCCATTTTAAGATGGAATCAAAAATGCGTAAATCTGCTGTATGTCGAATACACGATCCAAATGCAAAACGAATGTGTGTTGAATCAGTTTTCGTTTGTGAATGAACCGAAATTGAAATAAATATGAAAACGAAAAGTATTCGCATAAATCAAAAGTAGGAAGTTTTAATAGAAAACAGAAATAGGTAGAATTAGTTTTTTTGTACTTTCGTACGAAGATGTCAGATCTAAAGCTTTTACTCGATTCATTTATTCATGATTTGTCGGATATTCCGTCGAATGATATGCTTGTTTCCATTGATTTGGAGTCGAAGAAAGTCGTACAATTAATTGATTTCGATTTTACACCGTTTACTTTATCAAACGAAGGAACAATCAAATCAGTTTTCAAAACGGCAAGTGATTCAATTCGAGAAACAGACGTTAATCCTTTGTGTATTTGTGATTCGTACATTAAATGGAACAAAAATGAACAGGAATTTAAAACGCCATTGCTCTTACATCCTGTTGAAGCAAAATTAAAAAAGCTCACAAATGAACTGACTTTTAGTATTTCAGACGAATGGGAAATCAATCCTTATTTCAAATGGTTGTGGAAAGATTGGACTGAAACTGATTTTCCTACATTTGATTCAAGAAATGAAGTCCTTCAGTTTATTACCAATGAAATCGAAAAACAGACTTTACCAATTTCAATAGAAAACAGTCAATTTATTGGCAATTTTCACTACCATCGTTTTCATGTTTTACGGGAATTGGAAGGAATTCGAAAACAAAATCTATTTTCAAATCCGTTGAAGCAAGTTTTAGGTGAAACGGTCACTGAAAATATTTCTTCTTCATTCACAAAGTACAATTTACTTTCAACGGATAAAGATCAACTTTCTGTTTTAAAAGCTTTAGAATCTCAGAATTGTGTACTTGAAGGTCCTCCTGGAACTGGGAAAACGCAAGTAATTGTTAATTTGATTGGAAAGATTCTCGATTCAAAAGAAACTGTTCTTTTAGTTTCGGAGAAAAAAGTTGCCTTGGATGTTATTTTAAAGAAACTTTCCGACATCGATTTGGGACATTTTGCTGTTTCAATTAGTAGTCAAACTAGTAAAGCAGATTTTATTAAAAAATTGAAGTCTACTTGGACTTATTTGGAGCAAGTGGAAGAACAAAATGAAAAAAACTTTTTTTTATCGGAGAATTACAAAGACAATTTAGCGCTATTAATTCATCGATTGAGAGATAGTTCGACATTTCAAGGAGTTGATTTTGCTACGTTTCAAGACTTTCTGAAAGAACATCCACACGAACCTAAAAACTTTAGCACGCAAGTTTGCACCTTGAAAGAATGGATCGAATTAAAAGATGAAGTAATGAAACTAGAGGAAAACATAGGTTCACTTTCATTGATTCGTAATTTCAAGCATTCTTTTTATCAATTGGAACATCCAGATAGGTTGATAAATGAATTAATTGAACGATTAGAAAAAATTAAAAAGTTTTTCCAAATTCAAGGTTTTTTAGATGTTAGAAAACTGAATGAAAAAGTAGGTCGGGCTCAATTATTGGAAAACGATTTGTTTATACATTATAGTTCTTTTATTGGTAAACCGAAACTGTATAAAACCTTTGAGAATAAAGTTCGAGACTTAAAAATCGTTCAAGATAAATTGGATGAAAGCACAAAGGAAAACAGTATTTGGAAAGCAATTCCAACACAAACTCAATTGACTTCTTGGAAAAATGCGACTTCCTTCTTTCAGAAAAGAAAAGCAAAAAGTTCAGTTTCAAAACTCTTGAAAGATAGTTCTGTATTGTTTGAAAACGCTTTGATTACTTTAGAAAAATTGTATTCTTTACTTAAAGAAAGTGACGAATTAAAATCCTATTTTTCTGAAAATAATTTTAGTTCGAATTTGTTGGATTTGCAGTTAGAACATCAGTTTTTAAAAAGTTTATTGAACGAGAATCCAAGTGTATTGAATGAGTTGGTTTCATGGAAGAAAGAGGACCGAAAAGCACTTATTGAACTTTCATCTGACATTGAATTCGTTTTGAAAAAGTCGGAACGTTATTTTTTCATAAATGAGGAAAGTAATTTAAGTGATATTTTAATAGCATCTAGTAAAGTTATTCAACAGATTTATCCTTTTTGGTTTCAGCTAAAACAAATTCCATCTTCAATTTATTCTTCACTTGAGTTTTGTTCCAATTCAACAGAAATGGAGGCTTTTATTGTTCATTCTAATTGGAAAATCATTCAAGCGAATTTTCCTGAATTAGTGAAATTCAAACCTTCTGATTTTTCTAATAAATTGGAAACAATTTTAACGGAACTAGAAACAGAACAAAAATGGTTTGCAACAGCATTACGTCAAACTCAAGTCAAAAAATTCCATTTGTTTGAACAATTGTTGTTGAGTAATACTGCTAAATTATCCGCTAATGATAAAGAACGAAAGAAAACGCTTAAAAAAGGAAAGGCATTGTTAGTAAATGAGTTTTCGAAGAGTAAATCGCATAAAAGTATTCGTGAATTACTTGCTTCTGATGCCAAAGAATGGATTGCTTGTTTACTTCCAGTCTGGTTGAGTACAACTACACAAATAGCGGACAATTTTCCTTTGGAATCAGAATTATTTGATTGGACAATATTCGATGAAGCGAGTCAAATTCCATTGCCAAATGCTGTTGGAAGTTTAGCACGTTCACGAAGGTATATGGTCGCTGGAGATCAGCATCAAATGTCACCAAGTTCGTATTTTGGTAAAAATTATTCGTTTCCAAACTTGATGCAGCAAAGTGCTTTTTATTCCGAAAAACATTTTTTAAGTTATCATTACCGAAGTTCACATCCCGATTTAATTTCCTTTTCAAATTCATATTTCTACGAAAATCGATTACATGTATTTCCATCGACAAAGATGAGTGAGGTGATCAGTTTTCATTCAATAGAAAATGGACGTTTTATCGAACGTAAAAATGAACAAGAAGCGAAATCAATTGCTGAATTCCTTGAAAGTTTTAATTGGAAAAAAAGTATTGGCTTGGTTGCGTTTTCTGAAGAGCAATTGAACTGTATTTTGGATGCTTGTTCACCAAAGGTTCTTGAAAACTTGGATAAACAACAAGAACAGAATAGGGGATTTGTAAAATCGCTTGAAAAAGTTCAAGGTGATGAAGCTGATTGCTTGGTGATAAGTTTTGGATATGCTAAAAATGCATCTGGAGAATTTGCAAATCGATTTGGTCCAGTGAATCAAGCTGAAGGTCACAAGCGTTTGAATGTATTGTTTTCAAGAGCAAAAGAAAAGATTGAGTTTTTTGCATCTGTTAGTTCATCTGATTTTCAATTATCGGAAAACGAATCAGTTAATTTATTGCGAAAATGGTTTCTTTTTTGCGAAAATGCAGATCGAAAGTCTAATAATTTAAAAATTCCGTTTAAGTTAGAATTCACAACTGAAGGAAATAAGATTGCTATAAAAAATGCCAGTTCAACTATTGAAAGTGCTGAAGATTTACTCACTTTCCATCAAATTATGTCTTTTAGGAATTGGAAGATAAACTATATTTAAATCTATTTGTTTGATATTTAGTTGATTTTAGTTTTTCTTTTTCTTATTTTTAAAATTCTTATTTGCTATACAATGAAACAAACTCTCCTCTTTTTAGGTTTCTTGATGACATTCTCTGCGTTTTCACAAGAAACAAAAACAATCATTTCGACTCATATTTCTTCACATCTGAAAGATTTTGGTTTGTCGAAAGACATTGAATTCACTATTCAAAGTACAAGTTCTTCAAAAGCTGAAGGCGTCAAGCATGTATATGTTCAACAAATGCATTCAGGCTTACCAATTGTAAACTCTACTGTTCGATTTACTTTAAAAAACAATCAAGTTTTTTCTTCAACGGGTAAATTTTTCGCTGTTCAAAATGAATCCTTTGTTCCAGCAACAGAAGTAAAATCGCTTTTACAGTCATGGATCATTTCGGCTGATACGGATCGTGAACTTGAAATAAAAGCAATACAATCCAAAAATAAAGCTTGGACAATCGAAACACAGTTTGAAACTGTAGAAGTGAAGAAATGTTTTTTTGTAAAAGAAAGTAAATTACACTCTGGACTTCAGTTTGCGCTACAAATTCCAAATGCAAAACATTGGTATTCAGTTGTACTTTCAACAGAATCAGGTGAAGAATTAATGAAAAACGATTGGATCGCATCGTGTTCTTTTGAATGTGCTTCAAATCCAGAAAAACACGAAAGTCACAGTCAACTAGCTTGCCCACCTCCTCCAGGAGCTGATCAATATTTGGTGTATCCATTGCCTTTAACACATCCAGATGAGGGACCACAAAGTTTGGTGATCAATCCTTCCGATCCTATTTATTCCCCTTTTGGTTGGCACGATACGAATTTCACAACTGGCGATGAATTCACTATTACATCTGGAAACAATGTGTTTGCGTATGAAGATGCTGACAATGACGACCTACCTGGTTTTTCTCCAGATGGTGGCCCTAGTTTGAATTTCAATTTTCCAGTAAATACAGTTTCTGGTCCACCTTCTTATGTTGATGCGGCAATAACGAATCTGTTCTACATGAATAATATGATGCACGATGTATGGGCATATTACGGATTTGATGAAGAAAGTGGAAATTTTCAAGTAATGAATCAAACTTCTGGACAAGGAAACGACCAAGTTTTAGCTGAAGCACAAGATGGTTCAGGAACTAATAATGCAAATTTCGGAACGCCTCCAGATGGACAAAATCCACGCATGCAAATGTATATTTGGTCAGGTGCGAATGTTCCAGATTTAGTGACAGTGAATTTGCCAAGTTCTTTAGCTGGAGGATATCCAGCAAGCACAGCAGGTTTTGGTCCTCCAGTTCCAGCAATTCCAATTACATCTGATATTGTGTTTGTCGTTGATGATGGAGCTGCAACAGACGATGGTTGTGATGTAATTCAAAATGCGGCTGCGATTAATGGAAAAATTGCTGTTGTGAAAAGAGGAACATGTCAATTTAATGTAAAAGTTGAAAATGCACAAAATGCTGGTGCAATCGCTGTTATTGTTTACAACAATTCTGGTGGAACAACCACGACATCAATGAGTGGAACAAATCCAAATGTGTTAATTCCATCTGTTATGATTAGTCAAAATGATGGTGGTGATTGGTTGACAGCATATAATTTGGGTGATACGATCAATGTTTCAATCGCTGCTACTTCAAATCCTGATGACAATGATTCGGATTTAGACAATGGAATCATTGCACACGAGTACGGACATGGAATTTCTAATCGTTTAGTTGGTGGTCCAGATAATGTAGATTGTTTATATAATGATGAACAAATGGGTGAAGGGTGGTCTGATTTCTTTGGAATTGTAATGACAATCAAACCAAGTGATGTTGGTACACAACCTAGAGGAGTCGGAACATACGTGACAAATCAAGCAGTTACGGGTACAGGAATTCGTCCGGCACCATATTCAACTGATTTTTCTTTAAATGGATACACATATGGTGAAACAAATAACTCAAGTTTATCTATGCCACATGGAGTTGGATTTGTTTGGTGTTCAATGTTGTGGGATTTAACTTGGGCATTGATCGATTCAACGAGTTTTGATCCAAATATAAAAACAGGAACAGGTGGAAATAATATTGCTATGGCTTTGGTTATTGAAGGTTTGAAATTAACAGCTTGTAATCCTGGTTTTGTTGATGGAAGAAATGCAATTTTAGAAGCAGATCAATTGTTATACGGGGGAGCTCATCAATGTACGATTTGGAAAGTTTTTGCGCGCAGAGGATTAGGTTTCTCCGCAGATCAAGGAGATCCAATGAGTAGAACAGATCAAGTTGAAGCTTTTGATATTCCACCGAGTTGCATGCCTGGTTTTGGTGCTGGGATTACTGAAAATGTTGTTTCATATGAAGTGTATCCAAATCCAACAAACGGTAAAATTGAAATTAAAGGTGATATTTCAACTATTGAAACGATAGAAGTTTGTGCGATGAATGGACAAAAATTGTTGAATTTCGTTGATCCAAATATGGTAAGTTTGGAAGGATTGTCTATTGGTGTTTACTTGTTGAGAATTAGTAATGACAAGGGTTCTAGAGTTGTTAGAGTCATTAAAAAATAATCATTTCCCAGTTTAGGAATCCAAGAGTTTGTGACAGATGTCTAGATATCTAGACATCTAGACATCTGTCAACAAGCATATTCTAATGTGCATCTAGCCAATTATCAGCTACTTGCATTTCAACTTCCATCGGAACTACTAAGTTCCCAGCGGATTCCATTGCATTTTTCACTAAATCTTTCATCAAATCAATTTCATCTTTGTGTACTTCAAACACCAACTCATCGTGTACTTGCATGATCATTTTTGATTTCACATTCGCTTCAACCATTGCTTTATCAACAGCAACCATTGCTAATTTCACGATATCTGCAGCAGAACCTTGAATTGGCGCATTTACTGCATTTCGTTCCGCAAATCCACGTACAACTGCATTCGCTGAATTGATGTCTGGTAAATAACGTCGACGTTGCATAATCGTTTCTACATAACCCAATTCACGCGCATTGTTCACTGCCGAATCCATGTATGTTTTTATCGTAGAATATTGCGCAAAATATGCATCAATAATTCCTTTCGCTTCAGTTCTACTGATTCCTAAATTTTGAGATAAACCAAATGCACTTTGTCCGTAAATGATTCCGAAGTTAACTGCTTTCGCTGCACTACGTTGGTCTTTTGTTACTGCTTCTAGTTCTACATGGAACACTTTTGCAGCGGTTGCTTTGTGAATATCTATTCGATCTTGAAATGCTTTTATCATATTCGCATCATTTGCTAAAGCAGCAATAATACGTAATTCGATTTGAGAATAATCTGCCGCCATTAATTGATAGTCAGAATTACTCGCAATAAAAGCTCTACGAATTTCTTTACCTCGTTCCGAACGAATAGGAATGTTTTGTAAGTTCGGATTGTTAGATGATAAACGTCCTGTTGCTGTTACTGTTTGCATGTAACTGGTATGAACTCTTTCGTCAATTGAGTCAATTAACAAAGGAAGTGGATCTACGTAAGTTGATTTCAATTTCTTCATTTGTCGGTGATCCAAAATCTTTTGAATGATTGGATGATCGTTGACATGTTGTTGTAGAATATCTTCTGATGTTGCGTATTGACCCGTCTTAGTTTTTTTAGCTTTGGCAGAAATCTTCATCTTTTCAAATAAAACTTCTCCCAATTGTTTTGGTGAATCCACATTAAAATCTTCGCCAGCCAATTCTTTGATGTCTTTTTCAGTTTGAATTAAGTCAGTTCCTAATTGCTCAGAGTATTTTTTCAAGTGTTCAACATCAATACTTACACCATTTTCTTCCATTTTAGCCAAGACTTTCATCACTGGCATTTCCATTTCATAAAACAATTTTTTCAAATGTTCTTTTTCGATTTGTGGAGCAAACAATTGTTTAAATTGAAAAGTAATATCCGCATCTTCACAGGCATAATCTATAATTGCACTTGGTTCCAAATCGCCCATATTTCCTTGACCTTTTCCTTTTTTACCAATCAAAGTCTCAATTGAAATGGGTTGATAGTTCAAATAGTATTGTGCCAAGAAATCCATACCTTGTTTTGCTTCAGGTTGAATCAAATAATGTGCAATCATTGTATCGAAAAGCGGACCTTTGAATTCAACTCCGTAACGGTGTAAGACTTGAATGTCATACTTCATATTATGAGCGATTTTCTCAATTTTCTCACTTTCAAAGAAAGGTTTAAATTGATCTACAATTGCTTGGGCTTGTGACTGATCTTTTGGAACAGCAACGTAAAATGCTTCTCGTTCATTGAATGAAAAAGACATTCCAACCAAGTCTGCACGTAAAGCATTGATATTTGTTGTTTCAGTATCAAAACAAACGGAACTTTGTTTCAACAACAAATCCATTAACTTTTCACGCTCTTCTGGTAAGTTCACCAAATGATAACTTGGTTTTTCTGTTGCAATGGTTTTAATACCAGAAGTTTCCTGAACTTTTTGAACTTCAACAAGACTTTGAGTTCCAAATAAATCCAATTGTCCATCTTTACTTGGACTTGAAGTTGTAACTACGATTTCTTCCCCAGTAACTCTTTTTGCTAAATTTCTAAATTCTAGTTCAGTAAAAATTTCAAGAACTTTTTCTTTATCTGGTTCATCTAATTTTAACGCTACAGGATCAAAATGTACGGGTGCATCTAGAATTATCGTAGCCAAAAGTTTCGACATCAAGCCTTGTTCTTTGAAATTCTCAACATTTTCCTTCATTTTCCCTTTTAGATCAGCTGTGTTTTCAAACAACTTCTCCATGGATCCGTATTGTGCGATGAATTTTTTAGCAGTTTTCTCTCCAACACCAGGGATTCCAGGAATATTATCTACAGCGTCACCCCATAAACCTAGAATATCAATTACTTGCATTGGATCTTCTACCTCAAACTTTTCACAGACTTCCTTAACTCCCATAACAGAAGCAGGATCTCCTCCTCTTCCGGGTTTGTAAATGAAAATGTTTTCAGAAACCAATTGACCGAAATCTTTATCGGGCGTCATCATATATGTTACAAAGCCTTGCTGTTCAGCTTCTTTCGCCATTGTTCCAATAATATCATCCGCTTCGTATCCTTCTACCATTAACGTTGGTATGTGAAATGCTGCAATTATATCTTTGATTGGTTGAATCATCGAGCGAATATCCTCAGGCATTTCTTCACGGTTGGCTTTATATGCATCAAAATCAACCATTCTATTTGTTGCTCCACCTGGAGGATCAAAAACAACTGCAATGTGACTCGGTTTTTCTTTGTTGATTACATCAATTAATGCATTCGTAAAACCAAAAGCAGCAGACGTGTTTTGTCCTTTTGAATTGACTCTAGGATTTTTCGCGAAAGCAAAATAAGCTCTGTAAATCAATGCGAAAGCATCTAATAAAAATAGTTTTTTATCCGAAGGAGGAGTAATCATTTTTTTTTATTTAGTTCAAAAATTAAGGTAACAAGTATACGAATAATTGTCTGAGGAAAAACGAATGAATTGTTTAATTTTATGCCTTGTTGTTTTTTATTTGTTAAAAAATAAAGTATGCGAACATAATAATATATTTTCGCCGCTTCAAACCCTATAAGAAAATGAAAAAAATTGTATTAAGTATTGCAGTAGTTGCTGGTTTCTTCTCAGCAAATGCACAAACAGCAGACCAACGTTTTGCGTTAGGATTCAACGCTGGGTTATCAGATTATTTTGGTGAAGTAAACAACCAATGGTTCAACACAGACGCAGCGTTTCGTGGACATGGTGGTATTTCAGCACAATATTACATGACTAAATGGTTGAATTTAGGATTGGACGCAACCTACGGTCAATTAGGTCATCACATTCCTGAAAATTTAAATATTGGAACTGGAATTCGTACAGAAATGGTTCAAAGTTATTTAAACCTTCGCTTGAAATTCAACAATGGTACTTGGATGAAAGAAGACGGAAAATGGCAACCATATGTGTTCGCAGGAACAGGATTTGCTCATTATGTGAAAAAACCAAATCAATTATACGTTTCAGGAAATGACTGGAATTTGAATTTAGGTGGAGGTGTAAATTATATGTTTAATCCTCAATTAGGTTTAAATTACAACTTAAATTATGCGTACACCAATCACGATAAGCGTGATGGATATTCAAATAACACGGAAAGTGCAAAATTGGGTGTGAATGATCAATATATGATTCATACTGTTGGAATTGTTTTCGTATTAGGAAAAGCAAAAGATACAGACGGTGATGGTGTTGGTGATCGTCGTGACATGTGTGCAAACACTCCTTCAGGTGTGAAAGTTGATTTATTGGGATGTCCAATTGATACGGATAAAGATGGTGTTGCTGATTATTTAGACAAATGTCCTGAAGTTGCTGGTGACAAAAACTTAGCTGGTTGTCCGGATAAAGATGGTGACGGAATCATTGATTCTGAAGATAAATGTCCTGAATTGAAAGGTATTGCTTCAGCTCAAGGTTGTCCAGATGCAGATGGTGACGGTGTTTTAGATGCAGATGATAAATGTCCAACAGTTAAAGGTCTTGCAACATTGAAAGGTTGTCCAGATGCGGATAACGATGGAATTACAGATGCAGAAGATGCTTGTCCTTTAGCAAACGGTCCTGCAAGTATGAAAGGTTGTCCAGATTCTGACGGTGATGGAATTGCTGACAAAGATGACAAATGTCCAAAAGTTGCTGGTGTAGCTTCAAACGATGGATGTCCTGAAATCAAAGAAGAAACGAAAAAAGTATTTGAACAAGCTTTAAAAGGAATTCAATTTGAACCTGGTAAAGATGTTATCAAGAAAACTTCATACGGAATCTTAGACAACGTGGTGAAAATCATGAAAGAAAATCCTTCTTACTTATTGGAAATCAATGGTCACACAGATAACCAAGGTGACGATGCGAAAAACATGACTTTGTCTCAAAAACGTGCTGAAGCTGTAAGAAATTACTTAGTAAGTAAAGGAATTGAAACAAGTCGCTTGACTCCAAAAGGATACGGTGAGACTGTTCCAAAAGCAACAAATGATACTCCAGCTGGACGTGCTGAAAACCGTCGTGTTGAGTTTAAAGTGAATTTCTAATTTTAGAACAACTTTAATAATGAAAGAAAAGAGGAATGGAAACGTTCCTCTTTTTTGTTTCCCAATGTTCGATGGAATAACTATTTTTGTCTTATGGCAGAAGAATTGATTTTTTCAAGTGACTCAAAAGAAGTAAAATACAAGGAATTGATTCCTCAAATTCAGGCTTTACTTTCAGGTGAAAATAACCAGATTGCAAATTTGTCAAATGCAAGTTCAGCATTAAAAATGGCTTTCGACTTTTTCTGGGTTGGATTTTACATTGTTGATTCTGAAAATGAATTGGTCTTAGGTCCGTTTCAAGGTCCAATTGCTTGTACACGTATTCGAAAAGGAAAAGGGGTTTGTGGAACTTCTTGGTTGGATGAAAAAACAATCTTGGTTCCAAATGTGGAAGAATTCCCGGGACATATCGCTTGCAGTTCCGCTTCTAAAAGTGAAATTGTAGTTCCGTTAATTAAAAACAATAAAGTGGTCGCAGTTTTAGACGTTGATTCCGATCAATTAAACGACTTCGATCAAATAGACGAAAAATATTTAACTCAATTGTGTACATGGCTCGCGGAAAACTGTTTCTAATTCTGATTTTATTTCTGCATTCATGTGCCGAAGTGATTCCTTTAACAGGTGGGGATAGAGATGTGTTTGCTCCAAAACCAGAACTAGGAAAACAACTGCCTGAACAAGGAGCGATTGGTTTTTCTGGCTCAGAACTCGTTGTGACTTTTGATGAATATTTCACATTGAATGATCCAGCAAAAACAATCGAAATGAATCCAAGTTGTGGGACAATTTCGGTGGAACAAAAAAACAAAACACTTCGAATAAAATGGAGTGAAGCGCTGCAAACAAACACAACTTACTCGTTAATTTTAGATGGATCTGTTGTTGACTTGACTGAAAAAAATGACACGATTCATCAATTTGTTTTCTCAACAGGACTTGGAATCGATACTGCTCAAATTTCAGGTAAATGTGTTGATGCCTTTTCAAATGGCTTGTTGGGAAATTGTACGATATATTTATTTGAACAAGGCGAAAATCCGAAAGTGGACAAACCAAAGTTCAAAACAAGAAGCAATAAATTTGG
>JBKDZA010000005.1:0-3285 GCA_046308455.1 Fluviicola sp. | reverse complement strand
AAATTTAAAAAATATAAAAAATTTAACACCTTTATTTTTAATAAAGATTATTGCCTTTATAAACTTTATAATCAAAACAAATTAAGCAATATAAAACACCTAACTTCAAATGTCATCAATGATATTCTTTTTTCAAGTAATGGGTTTGTGTTCTTATCTACCAACAAAGGTGTTTATGTGAATAAGTACACTAATTTAGGAAAGAAAAGTAAATGGATATTACTATTAGAAGAGGAAATAGTTAGTGTTCAAATTTATAATAATATACTTTTTATTGGTTCAAAATCAGGTCTAACTAAATTGAATATCACTACAATTTTCAAGAAAATCAACTACCAATTTCATTTAAAAAGTATAGAAATTGAAGGATCAATACTCCCACCAAAATCATTTGAAACGGATTATACACACACAAACATAAATTTCAACTTTGATTTATTAGCTTATCAATTTTCTGAAAAAAAAATCCGTTATCAGTTAATTGGTAACACATCTTTTAGTGGTGAAGTAAGTGGAATGCAACTGCAATTGCAGAATTTAATACCAGGGAAATATACGTTAACTGTTTATCCTCAATTGAATGAAAAAAATGTAACTAAAGAAAAACTAACCTTTTTCTTTTACATAAAACCTGCTTTTTGGCAAACTACAACTTTTCGACTTATTTGTATTTTACTTATAATTTGTTTAATTGTATTTGTTAGTTGGGCGATTTTTCAACGAAAACGAATCAAACAAGAACGCAAAAATTCGATTGAAAAACAACTTGTTGAATACCGATTAACAGCATTAAAAGCACAGATTAATCCACATTTCATGTCAAATTCGTTAGTTTCAATTCAACAATTGGTTCTAACTGAGCAAATTGATAAAGCAAGTTTATACATAGCAAAATTCGGACAGTTGATTAGATACCTTTTAAACTATTCTGACCAATCAGTCAGTAATTTAAAGAAGGAAATTAGTATGATTGAACTGTATATTGAACTAGAACAATTGCGCTTTGAAAATAAATTCAATGTTGAGATGATAGTAGATCCATCACTTAAATTAGAAAATATATATATCCCCGCATTAATAACACAACCTTTAATTGAAAATGCAATTTGGCATGGATTATTACAGTTAAAACCTGAACAAAATCCACAACTTAGACTAAGATTTGAGCTAATAGGTGATGAATTTATTATTTCAATTGAAGACAATGGAACAAATAGATTTCAGCATGTTGAAAAAGAAATAAATGAAAACAGAAAATCTAAGGGAACCTCACTTATTCGACAACGATTAGCAAGCTTAAATGAATTGTATGAAACAAGTGGTACTCATATCAAATTCATTGAAGTTATGGACGATTTAAATAATAAAATTGGGACAACTGTTCAAATCATTTTCACTAGTAAAATTCTAAACAAATTAAATCCTTCAAATGATTAAAACGATTATCATAGATGATGAGATTGCAAATCGAACAGTTTTAGATAGTTTTTTAAAAAAATACTGTCCAAAAATTGACGTTGTTGGTTTTGCCGAAAACGCTGATGATGCGTACCAATTGATTCTTGATGAACAACCTGATCTTATATTTTTGGATATTAAAATGCCTAATAAATCAGGATTTGATCTATTGAAAATGTTTGATGAAATTAATTTCAACATAATTTTTTTAACGGCTTATGATGAATATGCCATAAAAGCCTTTGAATTTAACGCAATTGATTACATACTTAAACCAATTGACAGTCAGAAACTTATTAAATCTGTAGCAAAAGTTGAAAAAGTAATTCAGCTGAAAATTAATTCTAATATTATTCACTTTATTAAATCAATTGATGAAAAGAATGAATTATTTAAAAGTATCGCTTTGCATAAAAAAGATAAAGTGCAAATTATTGATATTGATCAAATCTCACACATCAAAGCAATTCGAAATTATTCTGAAGTAACTACAATTGAAGAAGAAAGATTGATTTCTACTAAAACACTTCTAGAATATGAACAATTACTATCCAATAACACTAATTTTCTGAGGATTAACAAAAGTGTAATCATAAATATCCGATTTGTCCAAGAGTATACTAAAGGTTCAAATTGTTTTATTTCAATGAAAAACAGTAAAGAAGAATTAGAAGTTTCTCGCAGAAAAAAAAGTGAGATTTTGCATTTTTTAAAAAATAATTAATGCAGATCATAGTTATCCAAAAATAAAAAAGGTAGCTCTTTCGAACTACCCTTTCATTTTAAATTCAAACTTTAAAATTTATTTTCTTTGATTTTCACTTGTTTTTAAATTGCATTTTCAAGTGAATGTTCTGTTTCATTTTCTTCAGGTAGAACGCGAATTGGCATTCCAAACCATTTTTGACGAACTCGGTCAACTAAGAAGTAAAGAATTGGAACAACAATGATTGTTAAGAACATTGAACTTGTCAATCCACCAATCAATACCCACGCTAAGCCATTCTTCCACTCTGCCCCAGAACCTGTAGCTGTTGCAATTGGAATCATACCTACAACCATCGCGATTGTTGTCATCAAAATCGGACGCATACGTTCACGAACTGCTTCCAATAATGATGTGTAAGTTGTTTTTCCTTGTGCTTTTAAGTGATTTGTAAAATCGACAATCAAAATCGCATTCTTGGCAACTAATCCCAATAACATGATCATCCCTAACATTGTAAAGATCCCAATGTTCATTGAAGCTAAATTCAATGCTAAAAACGCACCAGGTAAAGCAACTAAGATCGAGAAAATTACAACGAATGGATAAATGAAATTGTCATATAAAGCCACCATGATTAAGTAAACCAAAATCAAACCAATTAACATTGCAGAACCTAAAGCTCCCATCGATTCGTTTGAACGTTTGATTTCACCACCCCAGAACAAGCGAACACTTTCATCTAAAGGCTCTTTCTTCAAATAAGCATTAATCGAATCAGCAATAGTTCCCGGAGCAGTTCCATTTACATATGAACGCAAAGTAGTGTTACTAATTCTGTTTTTACGTTCCAAAGAACCATTCGCATTTTCAACATATACTTCAGCAAATTCCCCCAAACGAACTTGAGTTCCATTGTTTGCTTGGAAAGTCATTGAACGCACATCTTCTAAGTTTTCACGGTCGAATTTATCCAACATTACTCGAATTCCGTATTCCGTACCTTTATCGTCGAACTTAGAATCGTCGTTTCCAGTTAATGAATTTTGTAATTGCATTCCCACAACTGCAATTGGAAGTCCTAATTGTCCCATTTTCTCACGATCTAAGTCGTCACGTAA
>JBKDZA010000004.1:0-9520 GCA_046308455.1 Fluviicola sp. | reverse complement strand
ACAGGACCAAATTCTTTTACTTGTTCAGGTCAATACTTTTTTATTGATCCAATCAATAGAAGTTATTCTGGATATTACTGTTTGACAGTATTCGTAAACGGATGTCCATCATCTCCTGCTTGTGAAAATGTTACTGTGAACGATCTTCCTGTAATTGACATTTCAACTTTAAATAACGATACGATTGCATGTATCAATGAAAGTTTAGTTTTAAATGCTTTTGGTGGTACAAGTTACTCATGGACTGGACCGAATGGATATACAAATACAGGTGCATCGATATCAATTATTGGAACAGATACCACTCAAAATGGATATTACGTAGTAACTGGAACAAATGGTCAAAATTGTAATGCAGTGGATTCAATCAATATTACCGTTTTACCAATTCCTGTCATTACAATTACAACGGATGCAATCAATAATAATTTCTATTGTTCTGGTTCAAATGCTTCATTAAGTGCAACTGGCGGACAAATTTATCATTGGACAGGCCCAAATGGTTTTGAAAATTTCAACAATTTTGTGACGATTAATCCAATTGTAAACGCAAATTCAGGAATGTATTTGTTAGAAATAATTGATGCTAATGGATGTACAAACAGCGATAGTTTCAATTTAAACATTGGACCAGATGACTTTAGTTCAATTGCTGGTGAAACAGAATTATGCCCAGGTCAAACTTTGAATTTAGTTGCATCAGGTGGAGTTTCATACAGTTGGACGGGACCAAATTCCTATATAAATTCAACTTCATCGGTTACAATTACAAATATTCAAACTACAAACGAAGGACTTTATCAAGTATTAGTTACAGATTCACTTGGTTGTACATCTATTGACTCAGCTATTGTTTCAATTGCATTTAGTTCAGAATGTTTAAACATCCCTGAATTAGTTACTCCAGATGCAGACGGACACAACAATACTTGGGAAATTGAAGGATTAGAAGATTTTCCAAATGCAGAAGTTTCCATTTTCAATCGTTGGGGGAATTTGATTTTCTTTACCAAACCATACACTTCTCCTTGGACAGGTGAGCCAAACGAAGGAATTACAATAGATGGGAAATCTGGAAAAGTGCCTTTTGGAACTTATTATTATTTAATTAAATTAAATGATCCTGAAGGAACAGAGTACAAAGGATACTTAGAATTACAATACAATTAATCACAGTCAAATGAAGAAATACCTTTTACTATTTATTTGTTTCTGTGGATTAGAAACAATTAATGCACAACAAGACGAGCAAATGTCATTGTACATGCAAAATCCGCTTTATTTTAATCCAGCTTATGCAGGAAGTAGACAAAGTGTTTCGCTTGTATCATTGGCACGTTTTCAATGGATTAAATTCGATGGTGCACCACAAACTCAATGGTTTAGTATCCATACTCCTCTTCCGATTGGTGGATTAGGAATTGGTGCACATTTTGTCAATGACAAAGTTGGAAGTAGAAATAGAACTGCAGCTTATTTAGATGCTTCTGCAAGTATTCAATTAAACAAGAAAAATCATCGGCTTGCAATTGGTGTTTCTGGTGGAGCTGATTTCTTGTCTTTTGACTTTTCTGGTTTGAATGTAATAGATGTAAACGATCCATATTATGGTGCAACATTCACAAGTACTAAACCAAATGTTGGAGCTGGAATTTATTACTATGGTGATCGCCATTATTTAGGTCTTTCTTCTCCTCGCTTACTTGAAATGAAAGTGACTGATCCGTCAGCGGTGATTTCAAGTCTCAACAAACGTCACTATTTTTTAACTGGTGGATTTGTCTTTGACATCAATTCAGTGATTCAATGTAAACCAGCAACAATGGTAAAATACACACCTGATGCACCTTTGACAATCGATGGGAATTTGAGCTTTTTATTTTATGAAAAATTCTGGCTTGGAGCTATGTATCGATTCAACGAATCACTCGGAATGAATGCTATTTTTAAAATAAAGAATGCTTTCCAAGTTGGTTATGCTTTCGATTTTCCAATCAATGGTTTAAGAACCTATCAAAATGGATCTCACGAAATTATTTTAACTTACGATTTCAATTTCAAAAAACGCGTTTATAATTCACCACGATATTTCTAAGATATTTTTAAATATGTCACAACGTTTACTTCTTTTTTCCTTTTTGTTTTTCATTTCATTTGCATCATTTTCGCAAGCAAAACAACGAAAAGCAGATTTGCATTACTCAAAATTAGAATATTATTCTGCAGCACCAATCTATGCTGAATTAGCTGAAAAAGCTATTTACAAAAAAGGAAAATTTGATTGGGAAAACGTTCGAAAAGCAGCTTATTCCTACAAAGCTATTTTTCAATTTAATAGTGCAAAGTATTACTTTAGTAAGTTACACGAAACCAATCGTTTGACTGAATTAGATTATGTAGAATACATTGATTTATTGAGAACTGTAGGAAATTATGAAACTGCTGATTTACTACTAACTGATGCAATGGGTGTTTATCCGCAAAATAATTTTGTTCAATTACTCAAAGACAAAAACTCCAAATTTGATTTTCTTTTAACTGATTCCGCAACTTATTACATC
Organism: Fluviicola sp.; assembly: GCA_046308455.1. GTDB lineage: Bacteria > Bacteroidota > Bacteroidia > Flavobacteriales_D > Crocinitomicaceae > Fluviicola. The sequence continues at coordinate 6,959 of JBKDZA010000004.1, read as the reverse complement.
AACGTATTGTCTATCAATTCAGATGTTGGCGACTTCTGCCCTGCTTTTTATGAAAAAGGAATCATCTACATGTCGAAAGCAAAAAATGCTGGATTTTTAAACACTCGTTATGGCTGGGACAATAGCTTTTTCATCAATATGCTTTATTCCGAATACGATGCTGATTCTTCTTTAACAAGTGGGAAAGTTGTAAAAGATGAATTCTTTTCCCGTGCACATGATGGTCCCGTTTCTTTTTCACCAGATGGAACTAAAATGGTCATTACTAAAAACACACTTGAAAAATCAAAAGGAAATGAAATCGTTGTTTTGGCTTTGTATTTTTCTGAAAAAGTTAATGGCGAATGGACTGATTTAAAACCTTTTCCATACAACAACAAAACGTATAACGTAGGACATGCCTGTTTTTCATCTGATGGAAAGCGTATTTATTTTGCAAGTGATCAACCTGGAGGACTTGGTGGAGCTGATTTGTATTACAGCGATTTCGTAAATGGAAATTGGACTTCTCCAACAAGTTTAGGAACGAATGTAAATACTGATCAAGATGATTTATTCCCTTATGTTACTGAGAAATCACTATACTTTTCTTCGAAAGGACACTTTGGTATTGGCGGATTGGATGTGTTTTACACAGATTTATCTTTAACTGCAAAAATCAACAATTTAGGTTACCCAATCAATACTTCGTTTGATGATTTTGGAATAATTGCATTTCCTGATGGGAAAAATGGATTTTTATCTTCGAATCGTGGAGATTTTGTAGATAGAATTTATGAATGGGAACGCAAAGATCCATTAATTTTCTTCGAAGGAACACTTTATGCAGAATATGAACCAGCTGAAATTATTCCAAATCACTGGGTCGTGATGAAAGATGAAACAGATGGAAGAATTGATACTTTACAAGTCGATTCATTGGGACATTTCGCTACTCAATTGACATTCAAACACATTTACTCATTTCAAAGTGAGAAGGAATTTTTCAAATTAAAAGATCCTTTATTCGTACAAACTGCAAATTGCACAAAAGACTCCACTTTTAGAGGTGATTTGTTTTTGATTCCAACAACTATTATGGTTTCATTAAAAGTGGTTGAAAAAGGAACGAATAAATCAATTCCATACGCTAAAACAACAATTAGAGGTCTTACAGCTGTTTTGGATACAACACTTAAGACAGATAAAGATGGACTAGTAACAATTCGAGTGGATCGCAATTCTGATTATGCTGTTCAAGCTACAAAACGTGGTTACATGGACGACAATACGCAATTTCAAACGGATAATTATGGTGACAAAGTCATTCAGTTAACCTTACAGTTGCCATTGATCAAAAAAGGAGATAAATTCAAATTGGAAAATATTTTCTACGATTACAATAAATACACCCTTCGACCTGAAAGTACTGCTTCTTTGGATCGATTGGCTGAGTTTATTATAGAAAACAAATTAAGAGTTGAACTTTCATCGCATACAGATGCACGTGGAAAAGGTCCTTCCAATCAAAAATTATCTCAAAATAGAGCACAAAGTTGTGTGGATTACTTGATTAAAAAAGGAGTTCCAACAGCATGGATTGTGGCAAAAGGTTATGGGGAAGAGCAGCTAATCAACAAGTGTAAAGATGGTGTGATTTGTACAGAAGAAGAACATCAAGCGAATCGTAGAACTGAAATTAAAATCTTGTAAGCTACTATTTCTAAAATAGATGTAGTACTTTTGCACACGCTTTAGAAAAAAAGCGCTTGAAATTTATGTCTTTTTCTTCTTTAAAGTTAGCTCCTTCACTTCTTGAAAAATTGGTTTCTCTTAATTTTGAGCAGCCCACTCCTATTCAATCACAAGCGATTCCAGCAATTTTAAGTGGAACTGATGTTTTGGGTATTGCACCAACTGGGTCAGGTAAAACGGCAAGTTATGCACTTCCAATTTTAAGTCAACTTCCACACAAAACTTCTTTAAAAAACAGAAGTGTTTCTGTTCTTGTTTTAGTTCCAACACGTGAATTAGCGGTTCAAGTTTCTACTGTTTTCAAGGATTTTGCTTCGTCTTTTGAAGAAAAATTCAAAGTTCTTGCAGTTTACGGAGGTGTTTCTATCAATCCGCAGATGAAAGCTATGATGGGAGTTTCAATTTTAGTTGCTACTCCAGGAAGATTGATTGAATTGATTGAATCAAACGCAGTCAAAATCAATGAGGTCCAAACTTTGGTTTTAGATGAGGCGGACAAACTTTTGAATCAAGGATTTCAAGAAGAAATGGCTGTCATTCAAAAACACCTTTCAAAAAAACGTCAAAACTTGTTGTTTTCAGCAACTTTAAACGATAAAGTATCTGATATCACTTCTATTTTATTGAACAATCCAACGATTGTAAAAGTTGAAAAAGAAGAAGATGAACTTGAATTAATTGATCAACTTGCTTATTCCGTTTCAGAAGAACGAAAAGGACCATTATTGCGCTATTTGATTAAAACAAAAAATTACAAGCAGGTATTAGTTTTTGTGAGTTCAACTTTCAAAGCAGATCAAGTGGTTGAAAAATTGCGAAACAATAAATTGAATGCCGTTGCAATCCATAGTAAAAAAAGTATGGATCATCGAAAAAAAGCTTTAGAGAATTTCAAATTGGGACGCACACCTATTTTGGTTGCAACTGATTTAATTTCTCGTGGAATTGATATTGCATTTTTACCTGCTGTAATCAATTATGAATTACCACGTTCCCCAAAAGATTTTATTCATCGTGTTGGACGAACAGGACGTGCAGAGCAAACAGGTGAAGCGTTTACCTTCGTAACACCTTCCGATGAACATCATTTTAAAATAATACAAAAGAAAATTGGTCAACAAATTCCGTTGGAGGAATCGGATGACATAAATTTAAAAGGATACTAAAAAGTAAAAAAGAATACAATGAGAAGAATTGGTGAATACAAAAAATTGTTTCAAATTGAAAATGAAATAACTCTTGCAGATTTAAAGAAGACTTATCGTCAATTAGTGAAAGAATGGCATCCTGACAAATTTCAAGATGGAGATCCTATGAAAGAAGAAGCAGAGAAAAAAAGTGCTGAAATCATTGATGGGTATCACTTTTTAGTGAGTATCGCTCCGGAAACTCGTGAACAAAATTTAGAAATTTACACTGAAACGATTACAACTTGTGGAATTGCAGATTTTCAGCATAAAAGCATGAATTTGAAAGTGACTTTTTTCAATGGTGCAGTTTATGAATTCTTTGGAGTTCAGAACAATGTCTACAAAAAATTAGCGCAAGCTCCTTCACCAGAACGATTTGCGAGAAGACACATCTTCAATTCTCATGTGTATAGAGTAGTTTCTAAAGCGGAAGAAGTAGAAGCAAATTAATTGAAAATTGAAAATGGAAAAAGTTAGTTCTTTGACAATTTTCAATTGATAATTGATACTTATTTCAGTCCTTTCAGAGCATCCGATTTCTTAGAATATTTCAAAATAAATTCTTGAGTTTCCTTATCTAGTGTTTTGTAATTCTTTTTGACAATTTTTGCATCTGCATCAATATCAGAAGAATACATGACTACACTTGGCACGTTTTCTTGAATCATTAATCGTAAGAATCGAAATTCTACATTTGAACTATTTGCATATATTTCCTTTTCAAGCATCAATTTTCCTTTCGAAAAAGTGTTCCATTTTGACCAAGGAGCAAATTCAAATTGCGCTGATTTCATAATGAAAACGCCTGTAAAAGCTCTAACTTCTGAAGTAGAAGACAACTTTTTCAAACTCTTAATTTGATTGTTTATTGTTGATTCGCTTTCAGAAGACAAATCAGAATAAATTGACTTCTTGTTCAAGCTCATCAAACTTGGAAATACGACTAATAATAAAAGTAAACTCACTGTTCTCATGAATAAAAAAACAATCTAATACAAATTTTGTTCAAAGGTAGTATCTTTGTTACTATGTTCGTCGAAATAAATCCATACAATATTGATAAACGCTTGATTCAATCTGCAGTTGACTGTTTGAAGAAAGGTGAATTAATCATTTTTCCAACTGATACTGTTTATGCAATTGGATGTGATATTCGCAATAAAAAAGCAATCAATGAATTGGCAAAATGGAAAAATGAAAAACTTTCCAAAACTAATTTTTCTTTTATCTGTAAGGATTTAAGCGAAGTTTCTGAGTATGTCAAACAGTTAGATCGAACAACTTTTCGCCTTTTAAAAAATTATTTACCAGGACCATTTACATTTATTTTAGATGCGACAAACGAAGTTTCTAAACTATTTGAAGTATCAAAAAAAGAAATTGGTATCAGAATTCCTGACAATAAAATTATTTTAGCAATTGTTGAAGAGCTAGGAAATCCAATTGCAACAACATCATTACATGATTTTGAAGATGATATCGTTAACTATTTCGTTGATGCAACAGCAATTTATGAAAGATATGAAGAACAAGTTGGAATGATTATCGATGGTGGAATTGGAAATTTAGAAACCTCAACTGTCTTAAATTGTGTTGGTGGTTCATGTGAAATTATTCGTCAAGGAATTGGAATTATTGAATTATGATTGTAATAATTGATTGTGGAAGTTCAAAAGTTCCTTTAATTGAGGAAATGGTAGATGAATTTATGGATTATAAAACCGTTCCTTTATTCGAATTCACTCTCGAAAATGAAAAAGAAGCACTCGGATTTATTATTTCTGGAGCTCCAATTTTGATTACAGAAAAAGACCCTCAACCCTATTTGGATCAATTTACATGGCTAAAAACTATTGAAAAACCAGTACTTGGAATTTGCTTCGGTCACCAAATGATGGGAATGACCTATGAAGCATTTCCCAATCGTCAAAAGGAAGACCGCGATTGGATGACAGTTGAAATTATTGCTGATTGTCCTCTTTTCGATAAAATGCCAACAGAAATTGAATTTATGGAAGACCATTGTGAATGTATTTCTATTCCTAAAGATTTTTTATTAGTTGGTGTTTCGGACTCTTGTATCAATGAAGCAATGATGCACGAATCAAAACCATTATTTGGAGTTCAATTTCACCCTGAAGTTTCAGGAAATATGGGAGCCATTTTATTTCAAAATTTTGTTCAACTTTGTGAAAATCATTCGAATATATGAGTTGGTTTAAAAATATTTTCGGTAAAGACGAAGTAAAGAAAAAAGTTGAAGTTCAAAAAGCAAACATTGAATTTGCCTCCTTCAATTATCCTCCAAAAATTATATTGGCTTGGATTAAAGCGTTTGAAGGGAACTCAGAAATTGGCTTGTTTTTATTGAATAATGGCTATGAAGAATTATACCATACGCAACAAGCACTTTTATTGAATCAAGTTGCCCGAAATTGGTTATTGAAAAATGGATATCCGCACTTAATGGCTTTTGTAAATGCATCAGAAGGAAATGAATCTGCACAAAAATGGTTGTCAATTCATGGATTTGAAGTACTTTTTGAAGCTGGAAAAGCCATTGATGGAGACATGGAAAGTTTTAAATGGCTGAATCAATTAAATGACCCATTGATTTTTCAACTTATAAAGACCATCAAACAAGTGAAAGACCAAATCGAGTTCAATCACAATGATATGTACACTTTTGGAAAAGATTATTAAATGATTCGAGAAGCAAAAAAAGCCGACATTCCAGCTATTTATGATTTAGCTGTGAAAACATGGAAAATAACTTATCCAAGCATCATTTCTAATGAGCAGATTGATTACATGATTGAAAAAATGTATTCAAAAGAAAAACTTAATGAAGTTATTGAAAAGGAAAAATTTAACTTTCTATTATTTGAGATTGAGAATCAGTTAGTTGGATTTTGCAGTATCGAACACAACTACAACAATGAAGCAATCACTCGTATTCATAAATTATATGTTGATCCTGAAGTTCAAGGAAAAAAAATTGGTCAACAATTATTAGCAAATACTCAAGTTTTAGCTGTTAAAAATAATTCGAACAAATTACATTTAAATGTAAACAAGAAAAATCCGGCAGTAAACTTCTACTTCAAACAAGATTTTAGTGTTGAAAGAGAAGAAGTTTTAGATATTGGAAACGGATTTGTAATGGATGATTATGTAATGATCAAAGAGATCTAATTACTTTTTCAAACCATTTGCCTTCAAACATTTTTTCACTTTATTTTCGTGCTTAACACGCTCTTCTGGAGTTGTAGAAGCATTAGTTGTCACTTCTTTACATTTAACATCCACATATTCCCAACGTGCCATTAATTTTTCTTCTTGAGCAGGAGTTGTTTTTTTCTCAAATGCATCCGTAATAGAATCAAGTCTAACAATACAGTCGCAAAACTCCCATTGTTCTCCAAATTTTTGTTCAATTTTAGCTTTATTTGATGCTGCTTCTGATTTTTTAGAAATTACAGTATCCTTTTTTATTGGAGCTGTAATATCTTTTTTATCTTCAACTTTGTCTTTATCTTTTGATAAATCTTTAGTTGATTTTGGGTCATTCCCACAAGAAACCAGAAGAATTAAAAATGTAGTAAGAGGTAAAATTGCTTTTAACATTGATCAAATTTTAAACTAAAATACAAATTATTTCATAAAATGAAGATAAAAAGAATCACATTTCAGGAAAAGGAATTAATTCAATCGTATATGGGTACGATTTACTTAATGGTTTCAAAATGATTTTAGTACGGGATAATAATTTCACTAAAAATTTACGTTCATTTCTACCTGTTATAAATGAGAAATGTTTTTTATCGTTATCCAAATAAAAGGACATTTTCCGACCTGGTTTGTCTCCAATATCTTTTAAAACATAGATATACATCGAATTATTTTCGTGAAAAACGATTACTTGTTTGTATTTCTCTTGAACTGGGGTATAATCTCGTTTCCCTACAGTCATTTTGTTTACAAGCCAAACTTTTGAGGAATTATCGTGCAGATAAATATCTCTTTTAATTTTTC
>JBKDZA010000003.1:0-34724 GCA_046308455.1 Fluviicola sp. | reverse complement strand
ATAATCTCTGAATTTACATTCGAAATAACCTCCAACTACGTTTAATGGATCAACCACTTTCACGTTGATTGGTGCTCCGTTGTAATCATACACTACTCTATCCAATTTACCTTGACTAACAATTGAAGCCTCTGATTCAGTAGTCAATTTCAATGGTAAGTTACCATTTCCACGACCATCCAAACGTGTAACGCGAGGTGTTTGTCCGTAAACTGAATTTTGTAATGTACCATTCATTTCAGCTGCTACATTATGTGGAACTGCTGGAATACCTGCTAATGGTGAACCATCTGCATTGATACGTGAACGTAAATATGGTTTTTTCTGTCCATCTAATTGTGCTGCATCATTTGGATCGTATTGCTTGTAGTTATTGTAACCATAAGCTACTGCCAAATAGTAATATGTTTTGTGATTTACTAATTGAGTTGCTCCTGTAGCAAATAAATCTTGAGTAACTCTAAACGTATGACGAATTCCGTCATCTTCTCCATCAACTTTTTCTGTTGGTGTTGCGAATCCTAAATCTTCATCAAAATCAAAATTGATCAAACGAGTAACTCCATTCTTAATATCACACTGAGCAACTGGACGAGCCTTTGTTGGATCATCAATATCAGCAACTGTAGCTTCAGCATTTTTCATTTGGAAAATTTGGTAACCTTCAAAACGGTAGAATTTATCGTAGATAATTGGAGAACCATCAGGTAAAGTATCACCTAATCCTGTTGGATCAACAATATTAATTTTATCTTCTTCTGTGTATTGCTCTAAGTAGTTATTTGAAGAAGCTGGATTATCTAACATAATTATCAACTCATTTTCTAACTCTTGGATTGTTACAACTGGCGCAGTTGGCGGCTCCAAAATACGGAAACAGTTATCAAATAAAGCTTGTGCTTTCGTATCTGCAACACGCATAACGTCTACTGAAGAGAATGCTTCACCTTCTGTACTACGACCATAAACGATACCTACAGTAATGTTGTTTACAGCACCTGGTAATAATGTAAATGGACCAGCAGATTGAACGAAACGACGGTCACCTGAAGGGTTTGGAGACGAACCTGAACCAGTTGGTTCAAACTCAGACCAAGTACTGTATGGTACTGAAACACCTTCAGTTCCCCAATTTAATGGATCTGAATTATTTGGGAACATATAGTGTGTTTTAACATTACTTACACCTGGTCCACCTGGGAACCCTGTACCACCATAACGCATTTCAGCACCAAACTGCCACAAACCTTGCATGTAATTGTAAAACTGTGATGCAGTATTTGGATCTGATTGACCAGCTCCACCACCTGTACCAGTATAGATAGAGAAGTTACGCATACCATAACGCTCATTATCTGGAATACCATCACCATATCCGATACCTAATCCTTTGTATACAATTCCTTTTTGAGCAATTGCAACAGCAACTGAAGGTACATTTAATTGACCTGTAACAGAATCAATAACTGGACCTGGATTATCTAATCCATCTGCATCTTGGTAAGGACCTTCGAAGAAATCGACACCAATAGATGGAGGATTTTGTCCAAAACCAATATTAGAACTATTTGTTTCGTCATTATTATCTCCATTATACATGTATGCTAAACCTCTACTCACGTCACAACCAGCAACGTCATCAGCGTAATTACCTAAATCGACATCAACATAGTGAGAGAAATAAGTATCTTGTAATGTTTGTGTACCACGGTTAATCAACAAATAATTGTAGAAAGTCATTTTATTGATTTCATCATCCGTTGCAAAAGAGAATGCTTGCGCGTGAATTTCCATACCGATTGGCTCACCTTGAGACTCAGTGTGGATATTACCTTTGTCGTTGAAAACCCACCAATGAGTTTCATCACCAAATAAAGATACACGGCGGTCAAAACCACAAATGATATCATCTTTACCTAAGATATCGTCATACCAAGGATAATCACCTTGTTCAGGATCATAAACTAAATCATTATCTCTATCGTAGAATGGAGCTAAATATGGATCTTGAGAACGTGTTGGATCTGAATTCCCTGGCCAAGCATTGATTTGAGCCAATACTTCAGCAGAAGGAGTTTCAATTGTTCCACTACAAGTAGCTGGAAGTGTTGGTAAGTTACCTGGAGTACATTCCCACCAAGTAACAAATTGAATAACTCCAGCTTTAGTAACTGTCCAAATATTATCGTAATATAAACACTGATCTGGATCAATATTCGCGTCACCATAAGGGAATACAGCTGTATCTCCTTGTGGACCTGGAACAATATTTCCAGTACCTGGTGTTACTGTTAATGGACCAGGCCAGAAATCGTTACCTGAATTTCTAAATCTAACAGCAGCTAATTTCAACTGACCATTTACGTCTGTTCCACCCATCCATAATGCACCAGCATAAATTAGAGTTGACGGACTTGATTTAGGAACACGATAAGTAGCGAGACCATTTGCTCTATCTAAGAACAATAATCCTCCTGTTTCTAATTGTGCTTTAACATCATTGAATTCCATATTCTTACGGTAATTCGCTGGAGCACAGTTTGCACCTTTCGCTATACTTGTTGGTTTATTTGGTTTCACACCAGACTTACCTTGATCCGAAGGATGCAAATAAGCCAAAGCATTACTCGAAATAACAAGTGCAAAGGTTGCTGTAAATAATTTAATACTCATTTTCATATTCTTTAATATTATCTTAGAAATCAAATTTAACCCCTAAGCGCATTGTTCTTGGAGAACTGATATTGAATGCATTCTGAATCTTCATTAAATAATAATCTCTGAAAGATTGCTCATCTAATTGATTTTGAATCGATTGTTGGAATTGTGCAGCTTGCAAATATCCATCATCATTCCAGTTACCAGTAGCTCTATATACACCTAAAACGTTTTGAGCACTAAAAGGGTTGGTAATTCTTAAATAAACATTTAAAAACGCATCTTTTTTCTTACCTTCTTTACCAAAAGTTAAGTTGAAAGTACGATCTATCTGCATATCTAAACGGTATTGCCAAGGTAAACGAGATCCATTAACTGTACCCTCAATACCTGCACTTTGTCCATTTATAAATCCTTCTGGAGTAATATTGTTTTGAGAAGAATACGGACTTCCAGAATAGAAGTTAGTCTGAATATTTACTCCTGTATTTTCTAATATTTTCTTATCACCAATCATTGGACCATTGTAATCAGCTCCTTCACCATATCGGTAATCCATTGTTATAGCAAAAGCATGACGTTGATCCTGAGTTGTAGGGAATACACTTCTTAAGTTTGGTAAACCTGCAGCTTGTAAACCTCCAATTAATGAAGCTCCAGAAGTTGCATCAGAACCAGTACCATCAGCAAATAACAATGTATATGCTGCAGTCATACGAATGTTACCAGTTTTTCTTAAGTCATATGCTAAAGTCAATCCTTTAACAGTACCGAAATCTCTGTTTCCAAAAGTTTGGTAAGTATTTGGATAAGCTTCGAAAATATTAAAAACTTGAACATTATCTCTTTGCTCACGGTAGAAAGCAGAAATTTTTAATGATGAAGTTTTAGATAATACTTGTTGGAAACCAATCTCGTAATCAACTGTTTTCTCAGGTTTTAAATCTGAGTTATTGATTCTGTTAGTACGTGACTCAATAAATTGGTATTCAAATGGATTAAATCTAACTCCTGATGTTGGACGTTTTGTCAATACATCATAATGAGCAAAGAATGAAGCTTCATCAGAGATTGGGAATGAGAATGCGATACGAGGCATTAAGTTGAAACGTGCTGCATAATCTTTAAACGCATCAGAATTAACTCTTTGAATATTCGCATCACTTGGGTTTTTCAACCAAGGAGAAATTCCTGTAGCACCACGAATAGTTTTTGGATCTTCAATAGCAATACCATCAGCATTGTACCAAGTATCACCTTGTCTAAATCCGTTAATTGCAGTTGGGTTATTTACATCGTTTACATAAACAACATATTCATCACCCATTGATTCAGGAATGTCATTTACAAAAGCATATTGAGTTTGATTTTGCTCATATAAAGCACGAGCTTCACGAACATTATTCGCTGTGTAAATTAAATATTTATCTTTCAATACTGGTTGATTTGCATCAAATACATCAAGACGAAGACCTACGTTGAAAACGATATCTCTAAATGCAAACTTATCCATTAAGTATGTTGAAATATAAACTGGTTGGAAAGCACCAATAAAACGTGCATAGTTACCATTTTCATCAAACTCATTGAAATATTTATCAATATCCGTTTTACCTTTTACTTTATCTCCAGTTCTATCGTAACCAAAATAGCTGATGTAATTATTACCTTGATTAAATAATTCATCAGAAGAGAACATGCCTAAGTTTAAAGCTGAAGGATCTAATGCATCAACATCAATAAAGTCAGTTCCATCAACATCTAAACCTAAAGAATTTCTTAAGTTATAATCGAAAAATGATTGATTGTCGTTATTTTGAGCTCCACCAAATTCTCCTGTTCCAGAAGTGTAAGCATAACCTGTATTTAAACGATCGTAATCAATTTGAGTATAACCTAATTGATTCGTTACTTGTCCAGAAGATAAATCTAACTCTTTGATATGGAAGTTCGCTAATTGACGAGCATTTGCCCATAATCCTACTGGAGCTCCACTCCAACCTCTATCCCAACGTTGTTCATACTCAAATCCTAAAGAAATTGAGTGATCTCCAATATTCACGGAACCAGAACCTGTCAAACGGAATTGAGCATTATCAGCTTTTGAAAAACCATTGTTTGGCGAACCGATATTATCCCAAATTCCATAAACATCAGTTGGAAGATCTCCATTACGTAATGCATTTCCTTGGTTAATTTGAACTAAGTTCTCATAATTACCCTCTGGATCATTTGCGTAAATAGAATAATAATTTGTTGTAATTGCAGCTAAAGCAGCATTTGTTTCAGATGGAGTAAAATCAACTACCACATCTCTAAAACCATTGTGCTCTCTTGTTAAAGTTTCAGCATCAAATTCATATGAATTAACTCTAGTTGTTCTAAAAGTACCTACATGTCCATAGTTGAAAATATCAAACTTATGTCTTTTATCGTAAGATTCAGAAGTTGTTTTTGAGTAATCAACCATGAATGAATAAAAAGCAGATTTAATTTTTGAACTAGAATTTGGATCTTTATTTACAAATCGTTGTGTAAAACGACCATAAACCCTCCAGTCTAATTGGTTGAAGACACCAAAATTCGTGAAATTCAACAATGAACCATTGTAGTCATAATTACTACCAAAGTTGTAGTTCATTGATCCACCAAATGTTAAATTAACAGATGGCCCAGTATTTACATCAATTTTAGCAGAAGCTGATAATGTTGAACGAGCAGCGTTCATTCTCCATGCTGTTTTCTCAAAATCAGAAGCTCTCAAGTAATAAGCATTATGGAATGTTCCATCACCAGTAGTAGAACGTCTAACCGGATCAACTAATAAGCGATCGCGAACGTCTTTTTTAACTCTCCAGCTTCCTCCATTTAAAGGACGGCTATCTAACTCACTTGTATAATTGACAGAAGCTAAGAAGCCTAAAATTGGTTTTGTTTTCTTTCCTGTAGAATCTTTACGCATTAATAAAGGTCCTGAAATTAAACCTTCAACTAAGTTATAACCGAATTTATCCAATCCAATTACTTTTCCATCGTATCCGTTTTCATCCGCACCTTTGAAATAGAAACCTGAAGTTACAGCCTCTAATGAACCAAAGTATTTTGCAGATGGTCCACGAGTTGTAACAGCGATAATACCTCCTGTTGCATCACCATAGTTTGCTGGAAGACCCCCTGTAATTACAGATACCTCTTCAATTGCAGACTTAGGTAAGTTAGAAGATCCACGAACTTTGATACCATCAATAAAGAAGTAAGTTCCATCTGAACGTGAACCACGAACTGAAATTTCTCCCGAACCTTCATTTGCGTTTACACCTCCAACTGTAGCAGCAACTCCAGCAGCTGAACGCACTGGTAAACGCGAAATATCTTCACGTGTAATTGTAGCTCCAGATGGTCCACCATCTTTATTAATCAAAGGAACGCGGTAAGCAACTACCACTACTTCTCCGATGTCCGTTGCTTGTTTCGCAAGACCTAACTCTTGGTTATCAAGGAACGTAATTCTGTCAGCATTAACAACAACACCTCCAATCGTTGTGGGTTGATACCCTTCTCCTGGATTGGAGATTTCCACGTCGTACTGACCTGGAGTCAACGAGTTAAGCTGAAACTTACCATCAAAATCTGTGGTAGTGTTCCCTCTTAGTGTTCCGTTTTGCTTGACTGCGATAATACAATTGAAAATCGCCTCTTTGCTGTCCTTGTCAATAATACTACCGCGAATCGTTCCCAAACCTGATTGGGAAAAACTGTAAGTAGCTGTTAACAAAAGACTTGCAAGTAACAAGTTTAGTTTTCGTAACATAAGTACTCTTTAATTAAACATACATTTTTAGTGTAACAAAGCCTTCAAATATACTAAAAATCCTAATCTTAACATTTTTTAAGAATTTTTTCTGAAACCTGGTCTTAACAAAAAATTAGCATTTAACCCTTCATTCCAATTCAGTCAAACATCAGTAAAACCAGTATTTTAACCGAAAATAAAGCTTTGAAATTGATAGAAAATTACTAATTTCGTATTGTGAATAACTATAAAACTATAGAGCGAAATGGTGTTTTCATATATTTAATGGAAATCCCTGAAAAAGAGCCAGATATTGAGCCTTTACATTTAAATGAAGAGGAAACAAAACGCTATTTTTCTATAAAAAATCAACAAAAAAGAAAAGAATTTTCAACAACAAGAAAATTAAAGTTTTTACTTTTTGGTAATAATACAATTCAATACAATGAAAGCGGTAGTCCATTTATCATAAATGAAAATAACTTTTTAGGAATTTCGCATGCTCAAAATACAGTTTGTATCGCAACAACAACTAAACGAATTGGAATTGACTTAGAATTAATCTCTGACAAAGCTAAAAGAGTTGCGAAAAAATTCTGTAACCCAGATGAACAAAAGATTTTTGATATCAATTCTTCATTTGACATGTCGTTACTGTGGTCTTTTAAAGAATGTTTGTATAAAATCTCTGATCGCAATGAACTAATATTTCTAGAAGACTTAACGGTTGAGAAAATAAATCATCAATACATTGGAAATGTTCGTTGTAAAAACGGTTTTGAAAAATATCGCTTACATTTTGAAGTACACAATATGCTAATTCTTACTTTTACAGCAGATGAAATTATATAATCAAATACTACAAAAGAAAAACGGAATAGCTGTACTATTAGATCCTGATAAGTTTGAAAACCAAGATATTGATTCGTTAATTGAAAAAGCGAACTTCGCATCAATAGATTATTTTTTTATTGGCGGAAGCACTGGAACTCAAGATCAAACAAAGAAACTTGTCTCATTAGTTAAAGCTAAATCAACCATTCCAGTCATCTTATTTCCAGGTTCAAGTGAACAAATTAGCAACGAAGCTGACGGTATTTTGTTATTAAATTTAATTTCCGGTAGAAACCCAGATTTCTTAATTGGACATCACATAAACGCTGCTGAAACATTAGACAAATCAACTATTGAAATTTTATCGACTTCATATGTTTTAATTGATGGAGGAAATGCAAGTTCTGTATCATATATAAGTCAAACAACTCCAATCCCAAGAAATCAATTGAGTATCATTCGCAAAACAGTTTTAGCTGGAGAGCAAATCGGTCACCGCATTTGTTTTTTAGACGCTGGAAGTGGAGCAATAACTCCCATTTCAAAAGAAATCATTGAAACGGTTCGTAAAACAATTTCAAATCCATTAATTGTTGGTGGAGGTATCCGAAGTATTGATGATATAAAAACTGCTTTTGAAAACGGAGCTAATTTAGTTGTTATTGGAAATCAAATTGAAGAAAACATTGATTTTCTGTTGGATATACATAGTTTTCAATCCCAATTTAATCGTTAAATCAATAAAACACACCTTTTAATAAATCTACATTAACAAAATTTTAAAATTAATTAATTAGTGGTATATTTACCATGTTATTATACACTCAGAATTATCAAAACTAAGGTGTTAAAATCTGAAAGACAGGTTGTTGCACACAATTAGTAACAAAGCAATCCGATATTTTTGTTTGTTGAAATAACACTTTTTTAAAGCAATACTAATTGTTTTGAAACGAATTATTTTGTTGAATCGTTTTTATAAAATTTAAAACTATGCGTAAAAAATTACTTTTTGGTGTGGTTGCTTCTTTTGGATTAACTAGTTCGGTTTTTGGTCAAGCGCCAGTAAAACCGTGTGGTACAGATGAGCATATCAGACGTTTATATGCAGAGAACCCAGAGTTGCTTGCAGAACATCAAATGTTACTTAAAAATAGTGCACATACAGAAATCACAAAAAGTGGTGATACGACAACTG
This sequence comes from Fluviicola sp., assembly GCA_046308455.1. Classification (GTDB taxonomy): domain Bacteria; phylum Bacteroidota; class Bacteroidia; order Flavobacteriales_D; family Crocinitomicaceae; genus Fluviicola. Next base: position 26,241 of record JBKDZA010000003.1, on the reverse strand, counting down.
TATACATTATTCCTATTGTATTTCACATTATTCATCAATATGGAGCTGAAAATATTTCAGACGCCCAAGTTTATGATCAAATGAATATTTTGAATGAGGATTTCAGAAAATTAAATGCAGATACTAATGATATCATTCCTCAATTTCAATCTGTTGCTGGTGATGCGAAAATTGAATTCCGTTTAGCTACAAGAGATCCATTAGGGAATTGTACGAATGGAATTGAGCATATTTTTTCTCATTTGACAAATAACGGTGATGATTTTTCTAAATTAAATCAATGGAACCGTTCAAAATATTTAAATGTATGGGTTACTAGACAAATTGGAGAGTCTGGAGTTGCAGGATATGCTTTTTATCCTTCTGGAGCTGAAGGTTCTTCATTTTTTAGAGATGGAATTATTATTTTACATCCTTACATTGGAAGTATTGGAACTGGTTCTTATGGTAATTCAAGAGCCTTAACACATGAAATTGGTCACTGGTTAAACTTAAATCATACTTGGGGTAATGACAATGACAACAATGTTGGATGTGGTGACGATGGTTTAGCTGATACTCCTGAAACTCAAGGTTCTCCAACAGGAAACTGTAATTTAGGATTGAACGAGTGTAACCCTGGAATCATTGAAAACGTTCAAAATTACATGGACTATTCTTATTGTTCAAGAATGTTCTCTTTGGATCAAATAGATCGTATGCGTACAGCAATTATTTCTTCTACTTCAAATAGAGATAACTTATGGAAAGCAGAAAACTTAGATTCAACTGGAGCTAATTATGCAATTGGAGCGATGCCTTCATGTTCTCCAAAAGCAGATTTCTATCCAAATAAAACGAATACTTGTGTTGGTGACAATGTAACTTTCAACAACTATACACATGGTATGGTTTCTGGAGATGTTGCAACTTACAGTTGGACTTTCCAAGATGGAACTCCAGCTACATCAACGGCAACTTCACCTTCAGTAGCATTTAACACACCAGGATGGAAAACAGTTACTTTAACTGCAACAAATGCTGATGGTTCAGATACTAAAACAGATCAGTTAGTTTATGTTCACGGTGAGTGGGCTGAATTCACAGGTCCTGCAGTTCAAAATTTTGATGGTGGAGCAGACTTTTGGGTTTCTCAAAATCCTGAAAATAACTACAATAAATTCGTTAAATCATTTGGTACAGGTAAAACTGGAACAAATTGCTACGTATTAATTAACAACCGTGATATTTCAAATGCTATTCCTTTCAGTGATGAAGCATTTTATTATGACCGTTTGGGTGAAACTGTAGACAATTTAATTACTCCTGCTTTCGATTTAAGAAATACAACTGGAATTCAAATTTCATTTGACTATGCTTATGGAGCTGGAACATTAACAACTGCAGATATTACAGAACAATTAATAATTTATTCATCAAGAGATTGTGGTAACACTTGGACTCAACGTAAATCAGTTAACTTTGGTTCTTCACCAAGTTTAGTAACTGCTGGATATGTTGGTTTCTCTAACTTTATCCCTGTAAATGATGATCAGTGGAAAACTACTTCATTCACTTACACACCAAACAGTACTGATGCTCAAACACGTTTCCGTTTTGAATTTACGGCTTCAGATTTCTCAAACAATTTATTCATTGATAACTTCAACATTTCTGGAACGTTAGGTTTAGAAGAAAATATCACTTCTTTAATTGAAGTTTCTCCAAACCCAGTTCAAACAGGAAGTTCAGTGAATGTTACAATTCCTTCAACTGATGAGAATTTGACAATTGAATTAGTTGACATTAATGGTTCATTAATTTCTACTATCAATGTTTCTTCAAATTCAGGTGCACAAACAGTTGCGGTTCCAATGAATGTTGCTCAAGGAATTTATTTCTTGAATGCTATCAAAGGAAATGAAAAAACTACTCGTAGAGTTGTTGTTCAATAATAGTGAATTTTTAAATAAAAATGAGCCTCTCGAATTTCGGGAGGCTTTTTTATTGGTAATTTACCTTAGATTTGTACTATGAACTTTGAAGAAATAAACGAACAACTAGGATTTACTTTAACAGAAGAATCAATTGAGTCTTTTTCAGAAAATCAACTTACAATTTTCAAGAAAGTAAAATCAGGTAAAAGTATCTTGCTAAATGGTCCGATTAGTAATGAAATGGACTTAGTTTTAGAACTTATTTCATTCTCAAAAGCTCCAGATCAATTAGAAGGATCGCCTAGAGTTTTATGGTTAACACCAACTATTGATCGTGCACACCAATTATTAAAACAATTCAAAATTCGTTTTAGAAAAACCGAAATAACCCCTGAACTTGCTGTCAATAAAGGAAAAATGATTGAACAACGCAATTTGATTTTTGATGGTTGTGAAATTTTAATCGGAAACCCCAAAAGAATTATTGAACTATACAATCAAAACGGATTCCACGTCAATCAATTAAAGTTATTAATTATAGATGATTTTGAATCGATTTGTAAAGACATTGCCGCAAGCACTGCAATTCGTAGATTAGCTGAAAGTTTACCTTCGTGTCAAAAAATAATCCAATTTCAAAAAGAACATTCCAGACAAAAAGAAATTTTAGAAATAATTTGCCCTTTTTACGAAGAAATCGTAATTTAGGACTTATATGAAGTTAAAATCTTTTTCATCCTTTGGGAATATCTTTTTTATTTTAGGAATAGCATGTTTCTATTTTATTATTTCTAATAACCCTATTCTTCCAATTAAAACATTACGAATATTATTCATTTGTTTTGGAGCGCTTGGTATTATTTTAAATCTTCTTCAAGTAAAAGAAGAAGGATTAGAAAATTCAAACTTATTACATTGGATTGGTTCGTTGATTGTTTTCATTGGTTTAATTGGTAAAACACTTCATATCCAATCGATGTTTTTCCTAATCATTATTGGTTTAGGTATAACTGGAATCTCCTATTTTTACAATCCATTTTCAAAAAAAGATAAATCAAATTCTGAACTATTGGACGAATGAAACATTTCATTGCATTACTACTATTTTTAACGACGTTCACATCCTTTTCTCAAAATAGAGTTGTTTCTTTAGAAAAAGAACAAATTCTCTTAAGTCCAGATAACTTAAGTATTAAAGTTAGTGATGTAAACCCTGAAAAATTTATTGAAAATCTTAAATCTGGCGAAATTACTTTTGAGAAAATTCCAAACTCAATGTTGAATTTTGGTTTTGAGAGAAGAGATATCTGGATAAAATGCACCTTTAAAAATCCTTTTGCAACTAAAATAACTCGCTTATTAAAATTCAGTAATCCTAACTTAGATCTAATTGAAATCTACCAAAGAAATGGACAAAAGTTCAAGCAAATTGCTTTAGGTGGCGATCAAATTGCTTATAAAAAAAGATTTCAAGGAAACCGTGAACTTGTTTTCCCTTTAAAATATGATGCCTTTGAATTTAAAACAATTTACATTCGCTTAAATAATGGAGGAGAACAATTCTTCTTTGAAACAAGTATCGAAAAAGAGAGCTTTTTGAATGAACAACAAAGTCGAAAACAAACTTTTTTTGGAGCACTTTTCGGCGTTATGCTTTTCATATTACTACTTAATTTATTTATCGGAGTAATTTTTAAATTAAAAATCGCTTTTCTTTATTCTGGTTATGCTGCTACCTTTATCTTACTTCAACTTTCCCTTCTTGGATTTGGAACAATGTATTTTTGGCAAGATGAATTTTTTATTAGTAATAGAGCCAATCCAATATTAGCAACTAGTTCTGTATTTTTCTTTTTACACTTTACACTTCGTTACCTTGAAGTTGAAAACATTACTCCGCGACTCTACAAATGGGTGAAAAAATCGCAGTACATTCTTTTGTTCAATTTAATTCTAAGTTTTATACCTGGTGACATTTTTATGTTCACTTCAGCTATTCTAGTAAATGCACTGACATTACTTTTGAATTTAATTATCATTTACCCCTTATATCATGCAATTAAACTAAAATTCAAACCAGCTTACTCATACTTAATTGGTTTCAGTATTTTACAAATTGCAGTTTTTGCATTTATTTTAAGAAATTTTGGTGTTATCCCTAATAGTTTTATTGCTGAAAATGGATTGCAACTTGGCTCTGGAATTGAAATGATAATTTTGACTTTTGGTATTTTACAACGCTTTAAAATCATGAATGATGATTCAATCAATACATTAGAACAAGCGAATAAACTGAAAGAAGACTTGAATGTTCAATTGGAATTTGAAGTTACTGAAAGAACTAGAGAGGTAATAAAACAGAAAAATGAATTATTCGTTAAAAACGAAGAAATCACTAGTAGTATCGAATATGCTAAACGCATACAAACTGCCTTACTTCCAAAAGAAAATGAACTTTCCCACTCAAATTTAACTGTCTCAGTTAATTATGAACCTAAAGACATTGTTGCTGGCGACTTTTACTGGAAGAATTCACGTAAATTCAATGATGAAACGTGGCATTTCTATGCTGTCGCTGATTGTACAGGTCATGGAGTGCCTGGCGCAATGATGAGCGTACTTTGTATGAATGCTTTGAATACAAGCCTTGATCAACTTGAAACACTTTCAACTGGGGTTCATTTAGAAAAAACATGTGAAATTTTATTGCAATTTTTAAGCTCTGAAAAACAACAATTAGCTGATGGAATGGATATTTCATTAATTGCTATCCAACTTGATACTAAAAAAATAAAATGGTCTGGAGCGAATAACCCTTTGTGGTTTTACTCTGAAAATCAATGGACAGAAATTACGGGAACGAAACGTCCAATTGGTAAAAGTGAAATCACGACTCCGTTTTTAGAACATGAAATTGATTTCAAAGATACTGTTCGATTCTTACTCTTCACCGATGGATGTGTAGATCAATTTGGTGGAGAAAATGGCAAGAAACTTAAAACAACTGGTTTTAGAACTATCGTCCACGAATCAATTGAATCAACACCTTTTGAACACAAAGAGTCTATTAAAACCAACTTGTTTTCTTGGAGAAAAAATGACGAGCAAACAGATGATATTTGCTTTATGGTTATAGAATTCTAAATCAATGATTAAACGTCGCTTTCAAACTTAAATCCAAACTTTTAAAACTATGAGTTAAAGCTCCTACGGAAATGAAATCTACACCTGTTGCTGCAAAGGCTTGAATGGTATCTTTCGTAATTCCACCAGAAGCTTCAGTTTCGAAACGACCATCAATTTTTTCTAATGCTACTTTTAGTAATTCTGGAGTAAAATTATCCAACATGATACGATCTACTTTTCCAATTGCTAAAACTTGTTCCAATTCATTAATATTTCGAACTTCGATTTCAACTTTTAAATCTTTACCAGTATTCTTCAGATAAGCTTCTGTTTTAAGAATCGCTTGTTCAATTCCACCAGCAAAATCAACGTGATTGTCTTTCAACATAATCATATCGTACAAAGCAAAACGATGATTGTGACCGCCACCAATACGAACGGCCCATTTTTCCATGTAACGAATTCCAGGAGTTGTTTTACGTGTATCGAGTAAACGAGTACGAGTATCTTTGATTAAATCAACATAACTTGCGGTTGTTGTGGCAATCCCAGACATTCTTTGCATGAAATTCAAAACTAATCGTTCCGCTTTAAGGATGGATTGAGCGCTTCCTTTTAAATAAAAAGCAATATCCCCAAATTGAACACGATCACCATCGGATAAGATTTGTTCAAATTCTAATTCTGGATCAACAATTCCACAAATAATTTCAGCCAATTCAACTCCAGCTAAAACGCCTTCATCTTTGACTAATAATTTTGCTGTACCTGTTGCAGTATCTGGAATACAAGCAAGAGAAGAATGGTCGCCATCGCCAATATCTTCAATTAATGCTTGACGAATAATTTCTTCAATCATTTTTAGAGTTGTGATTACTTTTTGAAAAGTAAGTTATTTATCCAAAATTAAACTTTCTAATTTAAATTCTGAGTTAATTTTCTTCCATTTTAAGGTAGTTCTGAAAATTTCATTCTTTGATTGATAATTTCCTGTACAAATGGCAGATTCAGTATTTTCTTTTGACTTAAATGTATATTTAAATTCACCGTTTGGATGCTTTACAAAAAAATCTTTCAATAATTGAGACACTTGATTTTGTGTGTACACTCCTTCTTTTGACTCGATTTGAACCAACATTTTATCTTTTCCTAAAGCGGATATTTTCTGTGCATCTTGATTGTTGAATGCACTTTCAATAGTACCAAAAGGGACTTCAATAGCTGATAGAAAATAAAGGAGTGAAAATAATATTGAAACCATTTTTTAATACTTTAATTTGTTTTTAATTCCATTATTAGAAGCAAAAATGATGCCTAAAATCAATAAAATTTAGAATTATTTAACTATTTTTGAAAATGCGCTTGAAATCATGGCATTACGTAGCTTTAGGATTGTTTATTGCGATTAGTGTTCATTTAATTGAACAAATTGTATATTCACTTCCGTTTGGTTTACATTCAACTGCAGATGACCCTTCCTATTATCAACCAGCATTTAATTTTTTATACGGAAACGGCTGGAAAGACAATTCTATTGGTGAAAGTTCTTTTGTTGCTCGTCCACCGTTAATGGGATTCATTTACCTCATCGGAAAAATTCTAGTTAATAAATATGTTTTTACGTTTATTTATATTCTTGCACTGATTTTCCATGCATGTGCGATTTATCAATTCCACAAACGTATTTCAGTAGTTTTAAGCCCGTTTTATCAGAAACTTACAATCGCAATATTTATAGCACTTCCGTGTTTCTGGGGATTTTTAAGCTACGGAATTACAGAAGCTTTTTCATGTTCATTTGTTCTACTTTCATTTGCATTGATTGTTACTAAATCTGAAAAGAAGCGGATTTACTACTTAATTGGAATTATTGCTTTTTTCCTTTTATTTCGCCCAGTATTAATTCTACTATTCATTCCTATTCTAATTCATTCTCTATTCAATTTAAGAAACCAAATCAGTGAAAAAATTAGCGTAAAACTGAAAGTTATCGTTTTAAGTTTGGTATTCATTGCATCGATTTGGCAGATTCGCGTTTACAAACATGTGAATGAATTTAGTTTTCATCCGATTTATCACGAGTCGAATGTGTCTGAATTTAGAAAACCTCATCAAGCATTGGGAGAATTATTCAAAATCTGGGAATACCGACCTGAATATGTCCATTTTTGGGTTGGGAAATGTCGAACGAACTTAAAGATAACTCAAGATGAGATCCAACATTACTGCAGTGACTCCAAAGTACCGATCCGAGCTAAAAAACTTCATGAATTATTGCTGAAACTACAAATTTCATATAAAGAACTCCAATTTATTTATATCCAAAAGCAACAAGTTTCAGAAACGAAATTTGAAAAGGAATTAACTCAACAAATTGAACTAGAAACTAAAAAACTAAGAGAGCACTATCGATTTCAAAACATGATTCAAACACCATTACTTTCTGCAAAATATATGTTTACTAAAAGTCAATTAAACCTTGGAATCTTTCAAGAAAAATGGCGTGGAACATTTTGGGTAGAGGCATTGCGCTATTTTTGTGTTTTCATTTTAATTTCATCAGTTATTGCTGTTTTTTTAAGTGTTTTCAATTCAAATGGTCACTTAAAATTAGTCGCATTAGGAATCGTATTGTTTTATTTTTATCTCGTTTATTTTCAACGTTTGAATGAAGATCGTTATTTAATTCCAGTTCAAGGAATTTCATTATTGTTTCTATTTTTACAGCTCGAAAAAATCATTACTTTTTTAAAGAAAAAAGGAACTTTTATCTCAAAATTTCGTAAGTAAAAAAATGCAAATTCAATTGTTGTGTATAGGTAAAACAGGGAAGAAATTTCTGGAAGATGGTGAAAGTGAATATACCAAACGCCTTTCGCATTATGTTTCATTTACACAAACAATAATTCCTGATATTAAAAACGCGAAAAACTTAAGTGAACAACAAATAAAAACGAAAGAAGGTGAATTGTTTTTAGAGAAAATTCAGCAAACAGACGTGGTTTTTTTATTGGATGAACGCGGAAAACAATATGAATCTGTTGCTTTTGCAAATTTCTTGCAAGAACAATTCAATCGTGGAGGAAAAAACATTTTCTTCTTAATTGGAGGTCCATATGGATTTTCTGAAGCAATTTATAAACGCGCTAATGGTCAGATTTCATTATCAAAAATGACTTTTTCACATCAAATGATTCGCTTATTTTTTATTGAGCAGATCTATCGAGCAATGACTATTTTAAAAGGCGAACCTTATCATCATCAATAATGCTATACAAAGAATTTACATTCATAGACTTTTTGTTTGCAACTATTTGGTTGTTAATGTTCACTGTTTTAGCACTCTACATCAGACAGAAAAATGTCAACAATCCATTATATAGATTTTTTTTAGCGGCATATGCCTACAAAATAGCAATGGGTTTTCTGTATGCTGTAATTTATGTTTATGTATATAATGGAGGAGATACTTTAGCATATTGGAAAGGAGGAGATGTACTGAATAATTTATTTTATGATTCTCCAATTAACTATTTAACTGAAATATGGAGAGATACTTCTGAAACAAAATATATACCTTCTTATTACAGTTTAAAAACGGGTTATCCTCCAACTTGGATTTATTTCGAGAAAAATTCCTGGTTTGTTTGTAAGCTATCCAGCTTTTTTTCCTTTTTCTCATTCGGAAGTTATGTAGCAATTAATCTAATTTTCTCCTTTTTAAGTTTCTATATTTCATTCAAATTCTATCTTTTCGTTGATAAAATAACTAAAATCAAAAGTGAATTAATTTTAATAGCAGTTGTTTTTGTTCCGAGTGTATCTTTTTGGTGTGGAGGTATTTCTAAAGACACTATTGTGTTTTGTTTTAGTTTGCTTTCCATTATGTATCTCTGGAAATTGATTTATGAAAAATTCACCTTCAGAAATACACTAATTGCACTTTTTTCTATTTATTGCTTAATACAATCAAGACCATTTATATTAATTGCAATTTTTTTACCTCTTTTTGTATTACTTGTCTTTCGTTTGAATCGAAACAGTCCATTTATTACACGATTAATTACACGAGTCATTGGAATTACCACCACAGTAGTCATAATTGCTGTATTTTTCAGATTCTCAGAATTATTAGGTGAATTTTCAACTTCAAAATTAGTTTCAACAGCAGAAACAACTTACAATGATTTCCAAGTAAATCAAGTTTATACTGGAAAAAGATATGATTTAGGTATATCAGACTTTTCAACACAATCATTAGTAAGAGCTGGTCCATTGGCTATATTAACCTCTATTTACAGACCTTTCATTTGGGAAGCAGAATCCGTTTTAATGTTATTAAATGGTCTTGAAAGTGTGTTTTTAATTTTTATGACGTTTCAACTATTACGTAAAAAGAAAAGCAAACACATGTTAAATATAGAAAAGTCTGATACGAATAGAGATTTCATTATTTTCTGTATAGCTTTTGTAATTATTTTAGCATTCTTTGTAGGTTTAACTTCAGGATTATTCGGTGTATTATCCAGACAAAAAGCTCCAATTCTACCCTTTTTCATGTTGTTTCTATTTAATCGCATCCATAAAAAAAGTTTAACTGATCAAAATACAATTCCCGATTCAAATCAAAAGCTTGTGAAAACGAGTTAATCTAATTAAAAAATATAGAGTAACTTTGAATAGTTAGACAGATTTCCAACATGACAAAAATAATAGACGCATCAAAAAAGAGCTTTTTACCCGACTTTAAAGAAATTTGGTTTTACAAAGATTTGCTTTATACATTGACTTGGAGAGACTTTAGAGTTCGATACGCACAAACAACAATTGGCCTTTTTTGGGCAATTATTCAGCCTGTTTTTACAATCGCTATTTTACATCTTGTATTTGGAACATTTATAGCTGTTAAAGTTCCTGTAAATCATTTAGTGTTCACAGTTGCTGGGATGAGTATTTGGACTTACATATCATATGTCTTAACAAACTCCGGTTCTTCTATTATTGCAAACCAAGCAATGGTTAAGAAAATTTATTTCCCTAGATTAATTATTCCACTTTCAAAAGCATTTGTTGGATTAATTGATTTAGGAATTACCTTAATTATTTTGATTGTTTTACTTTTTTATTTTAATGTAAATCTATCACCGAATTTTTGGTTTGCCCCTTTGTTCATTCTAGTTGCAATTTTCGCTGCTCTTGGTGCTGGAATTTGGCTTTCAGCATTAACAGTTCGTTTTCGCGATTTTCAACATGTTGTTCCTTTTTTAGTACAAATCGGATTGTATCTGTCTCCAGTTGCTTATCCCGCTGAATTTGCTTCTCAAAAACTACCAACTTGGGCTGCTAATATTTATTACCTGAATCCAGTTGCAGGAATAATTCAAGGCTTTAGATGGAGCTTGTTTGGAGGCGAATTTCCAGGTCAAATGATGTGGATTTCTTTTGGAATGGTGTTTATTATTTTCATTTCTGGAATTTGGTATTTCAATAAAACAGAATCTGAAATGGCCGATTTTGTTTAGGTAAAATAGATTTTCTATATCTTTATCACATAAAGTAAAACTACTCTTGGAAAATAATTTAGCAATTCGTGTAACTGATTTGTCAAAAAAGTATACAATCGGTAAGAAAAAAGATGGCTCTTTAAGGGGTACACTTGCTTCATTATTATCTTCTTCCTCAAAAGACAAAGAGGAATTTCTCGCATTAAAAAATATTAATTTCACAATAGAAAAAGGTGAAGTTGTTGGGATTATTGGTAAAAATGGTGCTGGAAAAAGTACGCTTTTAAAAATTCTTTCACAAATCACAAAACCCTCAACTGGAGTTATTGAATTGAACGGTAGAATTGCTTCTTTATTAGAAGTTGGTACTGGATTTCACCCAGAATTAACTGGACGTGAAAACATTTTTTTAAACGGGACAATTCTTGGAATGACACGAAAAGAAGTGAGCGAAAAGCTTCCTGAAATTGTTGAATTTTCTGGAATTGAAAAATTTATTGATTCGCCTGTTAAAAATTACTCTTCAGGGATGTATGTCAGACTTGCATTTGCTGTAGCTGCACATCTTGAACCTGAAATTTTAGTTATTGATGAAGTTCTTGCTGTTGGAGATGCAGAGTTCCAACAAAAATGCTTAGGCAAAATGAAAGATGTCGCTGGACAAGGTCGAACAGTTTTATTTGTTAGTCACAACATGTCGGCAGTAAATTTACTTTGTCAAAAAGGAATTGTTTTGGATAAAGGGGAAATTCTTTTTTGTGGTGACATTCAATCTGCGATTCAACTATACAGTAGTGTTGGATTTTCAAATTCTTTGAGTTCAATATTTTCAATTGAACCGATTGCGAATAAACCATTTCAATTAATCGAAGCTAAATTAACTAACAACAAAGGAATCGTTTCAGATATGTTTTCTATTTCTGATTCTATCTTATTTGAAATGACTTTATTGATTCGTGAGGCAATTCCGAATACTTATGGATACATTGTTATTAAAAATGAATTTGAAGAATTCCTTATTGAATCAGATACAAAAGATCATTTACCAAATGTATTAGACAACATAACACCTGGAATTCATACATTTCAATTGAAAATACCTGGTTTCCTTCTCGGACATGGGAAATACTTGATAAATGTGTGTTTTACCTCTTCTTATGTTCAAGGTTTCCTTGACAATCCAGAGGATATCTTAGAATTTCATATAACTGATCTTGAAACTGCAAGGGGACATAAAAGAACAGCAAAAACAAGTTGTTTCCCCAAATGGGATTTAGTTGACTCAAAAAAAAATGACGCATGAAAATTGGAATCATCAATTATGGCATGGGAAATTTGAGTTCAGTTAAAAACTCTCTTCACTTTCTGCATTTTGACGCTGAAATTGTTGAAGACCCCAAGGATTTTGTTCAGTATGATAAATTAATTCTACCAGGAGTTGGAGCTTTTGCTCAAGCAATGGAAAATATTCGAGATAAAAAAATCCTTGAGAATTTAAAAATTGAAGTTTTAGAAAAGAAAAAACCTTTACTTGGACTTTGTCTAGGAATGCAATTACTTTTTGATGAAAGTTCTGAAAATGGAATTAACAATGGCTTTGGATTTATAGAAGGAAAAGTGATTTCTATAAAAGATAAAACAACTAACATTGCGGTTCCACATATGGGATGGAATAATTTAAACATACAACGCACTCATGAATTTTTTAATGAAATCCCTGAGATTGAAAACGATGTTTATTTCGTTCATTCATACTTCTGTGAAGCAAAAAACCGCGAAGATGTATTAGCAACTTGCGATTATGGTGTTGTAATGGATGTGATTATCCAAAAAGAAAATATTTTCGGGTGTCAATTTCATCCTGAGAAAAGCCATAAAATTGGCTTAAAATTAATTCAAAACTTCTGCGAATTATAAATTATGGTTAAAACACGTCTTATACCAGTTTTATACATCAAAAATGGCTTAATTGTCAGAAGTGAAGACTTCAATTACCATCAATTAATGGGAAATGTCATCAATGAAGCTAAGCGCTACAATGAATGGCAAGTTGATGAATTAATCTACATTGATATTAGTCGTGAAAACGAATATGATTCCCGAAGAGATGATCATAAAATTGAAGCTTTTTCATCAAAAGAAGAAATTGTTAGAAAAATTGGCGAATCTTGTTTTATGCCCCTTAGCTTTGGTGGTGGAATTCGAACTATTGAAGATATTGATTTTCTAATAAGAAATGGTGCTGATAAAGTCACTTTAAACTCAATTGGATTTACAAATCCTTCGTTAATTAAAGAAGCTTCAGAAAAATATGGTTCGCAAGCAATTGTTCTTTCAATTGACTACAGAATGATTGAAAACGAAGCTTTTGTATTCTCAAACTTTGGTACAAAAAACGAAAATATTACGCTTTTAGATTGGATAGCAGAAGTAGAAAAATTAGGTGCTGGTGAAATTTTTATGAATGCTATCGATCGGGATGGAAAAGCAAATGGCTTTGACATTGATACAATTGGAAAAGCTGTAGATCATTCCACTTTACCTGTAATTGCATGTGGTGGTGCAGGAGATGACTTTGATTTTGTAGATTTAGCAAAAGAAACAAAAGTCTCTGGTATTGCTGCAGGAAATTGGTTTCATTTCGTTGAACATAGCTATCCCAGAGCAAAAAAACTTTTAAAAAAACACGGAATAAATGTCAGATAATTCAAAATATTCAACACGCCCCCCACAAATGCGCTATTGTTCAAAATGTGTTTACCCTAAAAGTAGCGCAGTTCCATTAGCTTTTGATGAAAATGGATTGTGTTCAGGTTGTAAATCTGCAAATGAGCGGATTCAAGTTGATTGGGATCGAAAAAAACGACAATTCGAACGCATTTTAGAAGAATACAAAAATACAGATGGATCTAATTATGATTGTTTGATTCCAGTTAGTGGTGGAAAAGACAGTTATTACCAAGTTCACTTGATTAAAACCGTTTATGGCTTGAATCCATTGTTAGTTACATACAATGGAAACAACTATACAGAAACCGGAATGAAAAACCTCCGAAATATGCGTGAAGCATTTGGAGTTGACCATATTTTCTACACACCCAGCATTGAAACATTGAAAAAGATGAATCGCTTGGGTCTACAAATGATGGGAGATATGAATTGGCATGCGCATTCAGGTATTTTCACCTACCCTATTCGTGTGGCTGTTCAACAGAACATTCCATTAATGATTTGGGGAGAACATGGTTTTATGGATCTTGGTGGCATGCATTCATACAATGATATGGTTGAATTTACATATCGTTACCGTCATGAGCATTGCTTAAGAGGATTTGAATGGTATGATTTCATTGATCAAGCTCCAAAATTTGATGAAACACTTGAGAAAAAAGAATTAATAACTTGGATGTATCCGAGTGACGAAGAAATTGAACGTGTTGGAGTAAGAGGTTTATTTGTTTCAAATTATTTTAAATGGGAAGCAAATGAACATGGACAACTCATGAAAGAAAAATATGGATTCATTGAAAGTGAAGAACCATTTGAAAGAACCTATCGATTAATGTCCAACTTAGATGATATGCACGAAAATGGTATCAAAGATTACATGAAATATGTTAAATTTGGATACGGTCGTGCTACAGATCATGTGTGTAAAGATATTCGTGCGGGTATTATGACACGCGAAGAAGGAATTGAAATTATTCGGAAAATGGATCCAATAAAATCAAAAGATTTATATCGTTGGCTCGATTATGTTGGTTGGACAGAAGAATATTTTGATGAAGTTGCAGATCGATTTAGAGACCCAAGAGTTTGGTGGATCAATGAAAAAGGAGAATGGGAAAAAGATAATATTTGGGATGGAAAAGAATAATTTTAAAGAAAATGACATTCGACCAGTTGAATTATTAACTGATCAAATAAAAGCAGTTCAATTAGATATTGATTTTTTATTAAAACGAAAAGCTGATTTTGTAACGGTTAATTGTCCAAGTTGTAATTCTAGTATATCAACGAATAAATATCAAAAATCAGATTTTAATTATGTTGAATGTTCAGAATGTTCAACAATTTATATGAATCCGAGAGCGAGTGCAAGTTTATTAGGTGAGTTTTACGGTCAATCCGCGAACTATCAATATTGGAATGACTTTATTTTCCCTGCATCAGAACAAGTTCGTAGACAACGAATTTTTGTCCCACGTGTAGATAAAGTATTGGATTTTTGCAAGAAATATAGCTCTGGCTTTGATTCAATTTTAGAGGTTGGTGCTGGTTTTGGAACATTTTGTGAAGAAATGCAATCGCGTTTAATTTTTAATCGAATCGTTGCCATAGAACCAACTCCAGGATTAGCTGAAACGTGTAGATCTAAGAACATTGAAACAATTGAAAAACCAATTGAAGAAATAAATTTATCTGAAAGTGAGAAGTTTGATGTGGTTGTAAACTTTGAAGTCATTGAACATTTATTTTCACCAAAAGATTTCATTGAAAAATGTACCTCATTATTAAAAAAAGATGGACTCTTTGTAGTTACTTGTCCAAATGGTAAGGGATTTGACATCCAAACTTTAGGAACAGTTTCTAAAACAGTTGACCATGAGCATGTCAATTATTTTAATCCAGATTCACTTGCAACACTTCTTGAAAACTGTGGCTTTGAAATTTTGGAATCAATTACTCCAGGTGTTTTGGATGCAGAATTAGTGAGAAATGCAGTTTTAGAAGGTAATTTCTCTCTTGAAAACAATGATTTTCTTAAAACACTACTGATTGATAAATGGGAAGAGCTTGGTGCTAATTTTCAATCATTTATTATTGAAAATAAACTATCTTCAAATATGTGGATTGTTGCACGAAAGAAATAAATATGTTAACAGCTGAACAAAAAGCGTTTTTTTTTGAAAACGGATATATTTCAATACCAAATGTTCTTTCTCCTGAAATAGTGGCAGAACTAAGAAGTAAAATCCTAACAATTTTCAAAACAAATGATTGGAAAAAAGTAGAATACAATACGGAACAAGTATTGTGTAATATCTTCAATAGTTACCCAGAGTTTGTTGAAATTGTTCTAAATAAAACACTAATTGATGCTGTACAATCTTTATTAAACTCTACACCTGTTTTATTTCCAGAAACTGCAATTCATTATAAATTTTACACTGGTTGGCACAAAGATTCAACTTCTATTGAAAAAAGTGGTGAAAAATTTCATTTGAATGATAATGCCATGTTTCTTCAGTGTGGCTATTATTTGCAAGACAACAATGAATTAGGTGGAGGTTTAACGGTAATGCCAAAATCTCATAAAACTACTGATAATTTTATTTATCCAAATTCATATAGTTTATCCATTTTAGATCGGATTAAATTAAAACTTGGAAGCTATTCTGACGAAAAAAATATTCGCTTAAATCCCAATAAACATTCTGTAATAGATGTTCCAACTAAAGCTGGAGATTTGGTGATTTTTAATTTCAAATTGAATCATTCTGCAACTTTTCCTAAAAAAATCAAGCCTGAATCAGTTCCTTTTGAACAATCTAAACTTGCAGTTTTCAATGCCTTCTCAAATGATACTGAAAATGCGAATAAATACTTCGCCTTTATTACAAAACGAGAAGAACCTTTTTATCAATCACTAAAAGAATATATACCTTCTCAAGAATTATTGAACACCGCAGAAAAGCTAAATTTTAAAGTTATTATATGAAATTATTAATAACAGACAATAATAAAGTTTACCTTGAAACAAGTGTGGAAAAGAAACTTCTTCTAGGAAATGGATTGATTTCAAAATGTTCTTTTCTTTCAGAGAACCAACTTACATTATTTAATTCTCACTTAAATGGCATTGAAGCTAGAGCTGCTGAATTAATGATTGAAGAGTTGAAGAAAACGTTAGACTTATGCCCTGATTTTATAGTAAATCCGTTCTTAAAAACTAGAAATAAAAAAGACATTGCTTATTCATTGCTGTATTCGAATTTTAAGAAGTTTGTTTTATTGAAACATCAATTAATACTTACATTAAATGCGTTTTTTTCTCAATTCCTTTCTGTAGAAATCTCTTCAATTGAAATTGAACTCTCAGAAAAATATTCATTATTTGAAATTGGTGATTTAAAAAATGTAACTGTTTCAAAATTGAAATTCTACAACGATCTTAATAGTATAAAGTTGAAATGGTATAAAAATTTGTATTATTTATTTTTCAATCTTTTTCTATCGAAAAGAATTTCCTCAAAGACGAATAAAAAACAGCTGTTACTAGTCCTTTTTGATACGTTTAATGATCTTGATTTATTTAAAAAATTCTTTAAAATAGTTGAAAATTCAACTGATGTTCATTTAAATATCGTTCAGATAAAAAGTGGAATCAGTAAAGAACAAAGTCATTCGATTGATCATTTGAAGAGTGAAAATATCTCTTGCTATCAAATTGAAGAATTTAGATCTTTTGTAAAACACACCAACTCTGATTTTTATTCTAAAATCAAAAATATCAATCCTAAATATGCTGTTTTTGAAAAAAATGGATTAAATGAAAACCTCGAAATATACTATTCTTATTTCAATACGATTTTCAAAAAGCTTAAACCAGATGTTTGCGTAAATGACAATACGGGTGAAATCGGTCGTGCATTAGCGGATGTTAGTCGGTTTTACCAAAAACCTTCTGTCAACGTTGAATATGGATTATTCAGTGATGATGCTATTCATATGGAGAGCAATATTCAATATTCAGTTAGAGCATGTCTTGGACAATCTGGAATTGATGTGTGGAAAAAAAGAAATGACCCAAGTTTACAGCACACAGCAATTGGTTTTTTAAAACTCGAAGATCTTGATTTAAGTCTATTCAATAAACAAGCATTCTTTGAGAAAAACAACTTATTAGTTACTAGTAAAACACTCTTTTTTGCCAGCACTTGGGGAGGAACGAATGAACTTTACAACGAAGAAAAAAAAGCTATTGTTTTACAGATTGCTGAAACAGCAAAAGAAAAAAACTGGAATTTTATTATCAAAAAACATCCTGCAGAAACAGATCGTTTTTTAGAAGAGTGTCTTGCATCTTTTCCATATGAACACATCAAAGTATTTCAACATCCTGAAATAAATCTGTATGAAGCATTGACATATTCTGATTACATTACAACACAGTTTTCAAGTATTTCTGTAGAAGCTTTGTATTGTAAAAAACCAACTATATTTTTCAACTTAAGTACAGAAAATTCTTTTGTCGATCAATTAACAATGAAAGATGAGTTTTTTATTTTCTCCGTTAAAAACAAACAAGAATTTGAAGAAAAATTGAATTTCATAGAAGAAAACTCACTTCAAATTTCTTCGGAAATAGAAAAAGCTACTGAAAAATACTTATTTAAAACGGATAGTAATTCTTCTGAAAGATTGCTAGATTTACTGAAAAATATATAATGAATTGTCGAATTTGTTCAACAACTATTACTGAAAAATTTCAAGTAAAAGAAATGGTTTTAGGATATTCTGATGAATTTACATATGAAATTTGTTCAAACTGTGAAACAATTCAAATCAAATCAATTCCAGAAAATTTAACGCATTATTATCCCAATTCTTACTACTCACTATCTAAAATAGACACACTCAAAAAATTCAATTTCTTAAAAGCCAAACTTTTGTACAGGAGAGATTTACATCTATATGGAGTTAAAAAGAGTGCTCTTGGAAAAATTGTAAACAAGTTATTCCCTGGTACATTGGGATCTATGCATTTAGCAAATCAATTTGTACTTAAGCAATTATACTCAAAAACGAATCCTAAAATTCACGATGCAGGTTGTGGCACTGGACAATTTTTAAACTATTTTAATGTGCTTGGATTTAAAAATTTGTCTGGAAGTGACCCATTTATTGATAATTCAATTTCTTACGGTGATTTAAAAATCGAGAGAACAGAAATCAGTGAAATTAATGAAACATTTGATTGCATCACATTAAACCATGTCATTGAACATGTTTTAGACCCTAAAGAATATATGCAACATATTTTTAAACGACTCAATTTAAATGGAACGTGTTTAGTTAGAACTCCAATGGCATTGAGTAATGGTTATCTCAGCTACAAAGAAAATTGGGTTGGACTTGAAGCACCTAGACATTTGCATGTTTTTTCACAAAAAGGTTTTGTAGATATGGTGAAAGAAATTGGCTTTAAAGTTGATGAAATTCGTTTCGATACGTTAGGTTGGCACTATCAAGTAAGTGAAGCTTACAAACAAAATATCCCACAATCTCGCTTAGAAGACATCACATTTAGTCCAGAAAAATTAAACTATTTTGATGAGCTTGCTGAAAAAGCAAATCAAGAAAAAAATGGTGATACAATTGCTTATTATTTGAGAAAATGATAAAAGTATCCATCATAATTGTCCACTATAACACATATGATTTAACACAAAAATGTGTTGCTTCTATTTATCAATTTACACCCTCAATTTTTGAAATAATCATTGTGAACAACAGTGATATTGATAAGCCAATTGAAGAATTGAAAAATCAATTTCCTGAAATACAAATTGTTCATCCGAATGAAAACCTTGGGTTTGCAAAAGGAAATAATTTGGGAATTCAATATGCAAATGGAGAACACATCCTTTTACTAAACAGTGATACTGAGTTAACAGTTAATTGCATTGAACCAGCTCTAAAAAATCTCGAAGAAAATAATAAAATAGGGGTCGTTTCTATTCGTCTAAATTATCCAAACGGAAATGCTCAGGCCAATTGTCAAAGCTTTCCATCAATTACTGGTGAAATTCTTGAGTTCACACGTTTATTTAAATTATTAAATAGAAAATGGTATGCTCAAAAGTTTCAAAACTCACTATTAAACTTAAGTGAAAGTCATTTTTGTGATTGGGTTTGGGGTGCTTTTTTTCTTTTTAGAAAGAACGATTTAATGAAATTAAAATCCCAAAAACTATCTGACTCTTACTTTATGTATGGTGAGGATATGGAATGGTGTTATCAATTCAAAGAAATTGGATTAAGCTGTTATTATGATTCATCTCTTTCAATTATCCATTATGTTGGACAAAGTGAATTTGGGAATGATTTGAAAAAAAACACGGTGATGATTCAAAATGAACTTACTTTTATAAAGAAATACAAAGGCTCTTTTTATTGTTTTTGTTTAAAAATTTTAAAAGGTATTAAATTTAGAATTCAAGCATTTAAAACTCCAGAACTAAAAGTTATTTCACAATTGTATTTCAAATTAAGCGCAAAAAAATGATTTCAATTATAATTCCAACATACAATCGAAATGAAATTCTTTATCCAATATTGGAAAAGATTCATAACGAGTTGCCAAAAGAATTATATGAGTTAATCGTTATCAATGATTCTAAAACCACACAAGTCATTTTGAAAGACGAGTGGACAAGTACCATGAAATGCTTAAAAAACCCAAAAAGTGGAGTTGCAAGTGCACGTAATTTGGGCGTTAAAAACAGTAAGTTTGAATGGCTTTTATTCTTGGATGATGATATGGTTTTATCAATTGAAAATTTTGAAACCTATTTAAATTGGATTCAAAAAAAGGAACCGTTTATTGTGAATTTGGATTGGAAATATAGTGATGAAACCAATTCAGAATTGATGCTTTCAACATTTGGTAGATATTTACTTAAAATTGGTTATAACAGTCTTAGAGGTTGGAATGATTTTCCTGAATGGGGAGACAATGAAATTGTTAAAGTAGATTCAATTGCAAGTTGTAATCTTCTTCTTTCAAAAAAAGATTTTAACACAATCAATGGATACGATGAAAATTTTCCATTTTCAGGAGCAGAAGATTTTGATTTCTCTGAACGTTTGAAATCGTTACATGTTCCTATGTATATTGATTTGTCCAGTTTCACTATTCACAATGAACTAGATCATTTGACATTCAAAAAATGGCTTTACCGCCAGTTTCGTGGAGGAATAACCAAGAGAATTGCTTTTGAAAAAGGATATAATGAACAAGAAATAAAATTTCAAACTAAATACCGCTTTCCAATTTTCTTAAATTCTATTTGTTTATCTTTATTTTTCGTTACTAAACGATTTGGCTTTTTAGATAAATTCAGTTTTAAACTAATTAATGCAATGGTTGGTCAAGCAATTCATTCTGGTTTTCACAATCAAAAAATATCTTTTTAAATGCACGTTTGCTACATAATTTCAGACATAGATAAAGCTGTTTTTTTTGAAAAAACCTTGATGTCTTTAAAAGATAAGAAATGTTCCGTATCAGTAATTTTAATTAATGGAAAAAATGGACAATTACATCATTTTTTAATAGAAAATAACTTAGATTTTTTCTTGTTAGAAAACGAAAAAATTAGCACTTCATTTTTAAATATTCTAAAATGCAGAAAGTTCTTAAAAAAAATTAAACCTGAAATAGTTCATTGTCATTTAGCACATGCCAATTGGATTGGTTTAATTTCCGCAAAACTCTCTGGAGTAAAAAAAAGAATTTATACCCGACATTCAGGGGAGTTAATTCATAAAAATTGGAAGGAAAAAATAATTGATAAAATTCAAAACTTAGTTGCAACAGATATCGTTTCTATCTCAAAAGTGATTGACGATCTTTTAAAAAAACAAGGTGTCTCAGATAAAAAAAGAATCTTAATTCATCATGGCTTTGAATTAGAACGATTTAATAATAGCAACTCAGAAGAGGCAAATAGAATAAGAAAACAATACAACCCGAAAAACAATTATCCAACAATTGGAGTGATCGCAAGATGGATCGAATTTAAAGGAATTGAATACATTGTTCAAGCATTTGAAAAATTCATTCAAGAAGAAAAAAATGCACACTTATTTTTATTTGGAGCTGATTTCAACCTTTCACACAGTGATGAAATATTAAAAGCACTTGAAAATATTCCAAAAGAAAATTATTCGATAATAAAATTTGAAAATAATGTTTTTGATTTATATCATTTATTTGATATCTATGTTCATGTTCCTATCAATCCTTTTTGTGAAGCTTTTGGACAAACATATATTGAAGCATTGGCAGCAGGAGTTCCATCTATTTTCACTTTGAGTGGAGTTGCAACAGAAGTAATTGTAGACAAAGAAAACGCTATAGCTGTGCCTTTTATGAATCACAATGCTATCTTTAAAGCTTTTATTGAATTAACTTCTAATGATGATTTACGTGAAAAATTGATCGCAAATGGAAAGAAAATGGTCAATGAAAAATTTCAATTTGAAACATATCTTAAAAAACTAATTGATTTATACGAAAAATGAAAAAAGTATTAAAGTTTATTTTATCAATCCTACCTTTTAAAAAGCAACTTTTTACTCTTATTCGTAATTTGTTTCACCCTTCTGAAAGAATATACAAACATCTGTATTTCAAAGGGAAAATAAAGATTAAATCATCAAAAGAAACAAGTTTCTACATGATGCATTATGGATATCAATTAGAAAATGATGTTTTTTGGATGGGACTTTTAAACGGTTGGGAAAAAGAATCTATTTCAATTTGGATGAAATTAGTAAAAAAAAATAAAGTTGTTCTAGATATAGGTGCGAATACAGGTGTTTTTGCGCTATTGACAAAATCTTTAAACCCAGATGCAATTGTTCATGCTTTTGAACCTGTAAAACGTGTTTATGATAAATTAAAAAACAATGTTGAGTTGAATCAATATGCAATAAAATGTCATGAAGTTGCTTTATCTAATTCAACAGGAAAAGCAATTATTTATGATCAACCAACAGAACATGTATATTCAGTTGCTGTAAATGTAGATATATCAAATACTGGACTTCAAACAATACCAACAGAAATCAATACATTGCGTTTAGATGATTTTATCCATAATGAAGGATTAACTCAAATTGATTTAATCAAATTAGATGTTGAAATGCATGAAGCTGAAGTCATTGAAGGTATGGGGGAATTTATAGAAAAATTTAAGCCAGATTTTTTAATAGAATTGCTAAACGATGAAGTTGCAGAAAATGTTGAAAATCTCTTAAAAACAATCGAATACGACTTTTATAATATTAATGAAAACAGTGGACTTACAAAATGTAAACACCTTACAAAAAGTGAAAGCTTTAATTTTTTAATTTGTAAAAAAGAAACTTCTCATTATCTTGGACTGCATGAATAATGAAATTCTATTAAGTATAATCGTTCCTACTTACAATAGGGAAAAGTTAATCGCACGGACGATTGAAAGTATACTTTCGCAAAGTTCAACTAATTTTGAATTAATTATTATTGATGATGGAAGCACTGATTCTACAGAACAAGTAGTGTCAAATTATTTAAGTGAACGGGTTCACTATTATAAAATAGAAAACGGTGAACGTGGAAGAGCTAGAAATGAGGGGTCGAAACATGCCAAAGGAAAATACTTAAATTGGTTTGATAGTGATGATATACTATTGCATTTCCATGTTGAAGAAATTGAAAAAGCAATTAATAAATTTAATTCCCCCGAAATCATTACTTTGGAATATGAAATTCGGGATTCGAATCTAACGTTTATCTCAAAATCAAATTTCACTCCAAATGCAAAAAGAGATCGTTTAATTGAGGGAAATTATCTTGCTTGCAATCCAGTAATTGTTAGAAAAGACATCGCACAAAAAAATCCATTTATTGAAGACAGAAAAATGAGTGCGTCTGAAGACTATGAATTGTGGCTTCGTTTGAAAAGTCAATTTCCGTTTCATCATCATCCAATTTGTACGAGTTATTTAATTCAACACGATGAACGAAGTGTAAATACAATGTCGGATTCTGTTAAATTAGAAATGCGCTTTATTAGTTTTCTAGATTATTGTTGTTCAAACGAACAACTTGTAATCTATCTAGGAAAAGAACTGTCGTATTTTAAAATGAGAAATTATCTGATTTTAGCAGTCGATTTAGCCTTTCAAAACCACAAGAAAAAAGCAACTAAATATTTAAAAATTGCTGTCAAAACAAATAAAAAAGCTATATTTAGCAGAGTTTTTTGGGCAACAATAAAACATATATTATTTTAATAATACTACAATAAATGTCTCAAGTAATACAAATTTGTAATCGCTGTGTAATAGATTCTACTGATCCAACAATACACTTTGATGAAAAAGGAAATTGCAATCATTGTAACGATTTGATCACTTTACTTGTTAATCAATCAGAGAATGGATTCCAATCCATTATACAAAAAATTAAATCCCAAAAAACGCATCCTACATACGATTGTATTATAGGAATTAGTGGTGGTGTAGATAGTTGCTACACAGCATATTTATTAAAAAAAGAAGGACTCAATCCACTACTTGTTCATTTAAATAACGGCTGGAATACGCCCATTTCAAATGGAAATGTTGAGAAAATAAAAACCGCACTTCAACTTGATTTAGAAGAATTTAAATTTGATTTAACTGAATTTCATGAATTACAAAGAGCTTTTCTCAGAAGTCATTTATTAGATTTAGAGCTTCCCACAGATTTAGCGATCCCAGCTGTTCTTCATCAAATAGCCAAAAAACTTGGCATTAAATACATTATTTCAGGAGGGAATTTTTCTTCAGAAGGTATTCTACCAACCATTTGGGGATATCATTCCATGAAAGATATGAAATTATACAAGCATATTGTAAAGAAATTCAGTAAAGTTTCCATTCAAAACACACCTACTTTTGGTTTATGGGATGAATTTAAATACAAGTTCTTTCATAAAATAAAAACGGTTTATCCACTCAATACATTCAATTACAACAAAGAAGAAGCGCGTCAATTTTTAAATAATGAGTTCGGATGGGAATATTATGGTGGAAAACACTACGAATCATTGTACACCGGATTTTGGCAAGCGTATATGTTACCCAAAAAATGGAATGTAGACTACAGAAAAGCCACATATTCAAGTTTAATTTGTAGTCAGCAAATGACACGTGATCAAGCCCTTGAATTATTAAAAAATCCTCCATTTGATGATAGTCGAATTGAAAAAGAGAAAGTCGAAATCTGTGAAAAATTAGAAATTTCACTTTCAGAATTCAATTCAATACTAGAAGCAAAAGGCTTGTATTACACTGATTTCCCGAACAACAAAAAATGGATCGATTTTATTCATTCAACGTATAAAACTTTGTTCAAACGAGGGAAATAAATGACCGAAAAAACTTTTACCAAACATGTTTTATACCTTTCGTATGATGGAATGACTGATCCTCTTGGACAAAGTCAAGTTCTTCCCTATCTCATTGGTTTAAGTAAAAAAGGGTACGTTTTCACACTAATTAGTTTTGAAAAGCAAGACCGATTCGAAAAAGATAAAGCTGTTATTCAAAAAATATGTGATGATTCAAACATTGATTGGAAACCTCAGTTTTATACAAAAAAACCTCCAGTGCTTTCAACATTGAAAGACATTTGGAAAATGAATCGACTTGCTAAAATAAATCACATTGAAAAACCGTTCGATATAATTCACTGCAGAAGTTACATCTCTGCATTAATAGGACTTGGTTTCAAACGAAAACACGGAGTGAAATTTTTATTCGATATGCGTGGTTTCTGGGCAGATGAACGAGTTGAAGGTAAAATCTGGAATTTAAAGAATCCTTTGTTCAAATGGGTATATTCCTATTTTAAGAAAAAAGAAAAACAGTTTTTCTCTGAATCTGATGGAATTGTAAGTTTAACACATGCTGGAAAAAAAATCATTTTGGATTGGAAATTACCACATGTTACTGATGATAAAATAGCAGTTATTCCATGTTGTGTGGATTTAAAATTGTTTGATCCAACTCAAATCCAGAAAGACAAACAACATGAATTGAAAATCAACTTGAAACTAGAAAATAAGTTTGTTGTTGGATATATTGGTTCAATTGGAACATGGTACATGCTAGATGAAATGTTGGCTACTTTCAAAGAAATTCTTACTCAAAATGAAAATGCAGTATTTCTATTTGTAACACGAGAAAACCAAGAAACTATTCTCAATTCTGCTAAAAAATTGAACTTAAACGAATCAAATTTTCGCTTTTCTTCTTGTGTTCACAGTGAGGTTCCACTTTACATTTCTCTTTTTGATTGCTCCATTTTTTATATCCGAACAAGTTAATCAAAACACGCTTCATCTCCAACAAAACCAGGTGACTTAATGGCAATGGGGATTCCAATTATTTGTAATTCGGGTGTTGGGGATACAACTGAAGTTATTCAAAAATACCATTCAGGAGTTATTGATTTGAAAGAAAACTTTATGCAAGAAATATCAGTTTTTTTTGATAGAGAAAAAACAATAAATGGCGCGAATAACTATTTTGATCTTCAAAAAGGTATTCAAGAGTATGAAAAAAAATACCTTGTTTTGTAATGCGGGATTATTTAGTATAATTATGGGGAGAAAAATATTTTACTTTTATATTAGTCTTTTCATCCTTTGTATTTCGATTACAAGTATATTTTTCACTCGTGGCAATACTATCTTTTTAATTGCTCCATTTTTTGTTATTTATTTTTACTTTTCTAACAAAAATGAAACTCTAAAAATTAATCGCTCACTTTTATCGCCAATACTTTGGGTCTTTTCCTTCATCCTTTTAAATGGTATTAAATATTTTAAAACGTTCAAATTAAATTTAAACTTAGTTGACGATAAAGGATT
>JBKDZA010000002.1:0-4317 GCA_046308455.1 Fluviicola sp. | reverse complement strand
GCTGATTAGTACTCACATATTTTGGACGAGATGCACGGTTTTTTGATGCTTTTTTCATTTTTCCTTGCACTTGATCCTGCAAAATTAACTGTTAACTCAATAAAATCAAAGAGTTATACTTTTTCAGCAGACCCTAATTATCCTTGTTAATAAGCTTATAGTTAAGTACTCGAATTGGGAAATTTTCAACTCCAATATCAATTATAAAATTTGATTTTTCTAATTCATTAATCGCTTTCCTAAAGTTTTCTTTTGTTTTTAATTTGATTATAACATAATCTAATTCCTTTGTAGTTTCAATAAATCTGTATAAAAAATAATAATCCAGAGCGCCAAAATGTTTTTTCTTATTAATATAAACATCTAAAATTTGTCCAGTAATTTCATTGTAAAACTCACAAGAACTACCATGAAATCTATATTTCCAACCATCTTTAATTTTCCCCGTCCATAGATTGTTTTCTCGAGTTAAAAGTAAACTGAATGGATGTTCATCTGTAAGGTCAAGATTGAAATTAGCCACAAGAAGTTGAATTACTTCATTTGCTTTTTTTTCAAAAAAAATAATTGCTTCGATTACTACTTTTTCAAATTGATTGTTCATCCAGAATAAGTTTGTCATTTTCCATTTCTTATATACCGACTGATGGTTCTTCCAAATATATCAATAAATCCTAACAAACATCTAGCTAGTGCTATCGTTTTACCGATAATTCGTACTTTTAAACTTCGTTTTAAGCACACAATTAAATGAGCTCAGAAAATTATTCTGGAATAGACAAAAAGCAAAAAGCACTATTCAATTGGAGCGGTGGGAAAGATTCTACATTGGCTTTGTACCACATCTTACAAGAAGAAAAATACGACATTCGCTACTTAATGACTTCCGTTAATGAAGCGTTTCAACGTGTGACCATGCACGGAGTTCGAACAGAATTGTTGGAGAAACAAGCGAAAAGCATTGGTTTACCGCTTCACAAACTATTTCTTCCCGAAAATCCGACGATGGAAAGTTATGAAACCATCATGAGAAACACCTTGAGTCAATTTTGTGACGAAGGAATTACACACTCTATTTTTGGGGACATCAACTTAGAAGATTTAAAAAATTACCGCGAGAAAAAGTTAGCTGAATTAAATCTGACTGGTGTTTTTCCATTATGGGGTCGACCAACGACTGAAATCATCAATGAATTTATTGATCTTGGTTTCAAAACAATTGTAACGTGCGTCAATGACAATTACTTAGGGAAAGAATTTGTAGGTAGAATCATTGACAAAGAATTCATTGCAGACTTACCGAAAAATGTAGATCCATGTGGTGAAAACGGTGAATTCCACACCTTCGTCTTTGATGGACCTTTATTTTCTGAACCAGTGAACTTTGAGATAGGTGAAATTGTTCATAGAAAGTACATCCCAGAGAAAAAAGAAACAGAAAACTCGGAATACGATTGTGAAGACAATTCAAGCGAAACATCTTTGAATCCTGGGTTTTGGTACTGTGATTTAATTCCAAATTAAAAAATATGGCAACAACATTCCTCACAGCCGAATGGCGAAAATTAGCTCTCGCAAATTATGTGATTGATCCGAAAATCTTGGAAAAATATGTCCCGAAAGGAACTGAACTCGATATTTGGGAAGGAAAATGTTTTGTGAGCTTGGTTGGATTTCGTTTTCTCAACACAAAAGTGAAAGGCATAAAAGTTCCTTTTCATGTGAATTTTGACGAAGTGAATTTGCGCTTTTACGTCAAGTATTTGGATGGAAACGAATGGAAACGTGGCGTTGTTTTCATTAAGGAAATTGTACCAAAACCAGTTCTAAGTTTTGTCGCACGTACTTTATATGGTGAACCTTATCACACCCATCCGATGAAACACGAATGGAAAGAAACTGAAACAGAACGCATTGTATCCTATTCTTGGAAAACCAGCGATTGGAATCACTTTTCCGTGAATGCTGCTTTGAAATCGGTTTCAATTAACGAAGGTAGTGAAGAGGAATTCATCACCGAACATTATTGGGGCTACACCAAACGAAGTGAAACGAAAACATCAGAATACGAAGTAACTCATCCACGTTGGGAAGTATATCCAGTTCATTCCCATTCCATTCAAACAAATTTTGAGGAAGTTTATGGTTCAGATTTCACGATTTTAAATACTTTAGTACCCAATTCCGTGTTCTTAGCTGAAGGTTCAGAAACAGCAGTTAAGTCCGGAAAAAAAATACGATAACACGAACTTATGAAATTCTTAGCGCTTCTTTTTGCCTTTTTAATCAACTCTTTATCCACTTATTCATTGGCTGATGAACAAAATTTACCGTATGAATTCTACGTGGATCAAAACTATTACACTTTGTGTGACAGTGTGAATTTGCGTTCAGAAGCAGACCTTTCGAGTAAAACCATTTCTCAGTTGCCAATAGGAACAAAACTCTTAATTCTGGAGAAAACAGAACAATTAACGAACCTGAATGGAGCCGAATTCTTTTGGTACAAAGTACAAACAGAGAAAAAAACAACGGGATATGTTTGGGGTGGAAAATTGGCTTTGCAATCGTTTCGAAGTACAAAAAACACAGATTTCGTCTTCCATTATGGAGTTGAGAAAATAGTTGACGGAACGATCTTTTTTCAAATTCGCGTGGAGAAAGCCCACAAAGAAGTTCAACGCATTTCGATTGAAGGATTTGGCGGACCATTCAAAAAACATGAATTGGTAGTTTTTGCGAACAAGGGATTAAAGAATGTGGATGATATTTTCTCCTTCCATGGATTTGCAGAAGCATGTGGTGAAGGTGCAGGAATCGAATACATCTTTTGGTCGAATGGGAAATTGTACAAAGCGAAACGTTTGAGTCATTTCTTCGATGCGCCTTTTTTCTACCAAGAGGAATTGATTTTCCCATCAGACATGGAAGGCAAAAAAGACCAAATCATTTACACGCTTCAAAGCGGCGAACATGTTGATGATCCAGAGAATCCCAAAAACGACAAAATCGAATACGAGAAAAACGAAAAGAGTTCGCTTGTTTGGACGGGGAAAGAATTGAAGGTTGCTGGGAAAAAATAAATCCTTAAACGAATTAAGTTATTACACTTTTAATTCTTTCATTTTTATTTTTCCAACATCCTCTGGGGAATCATATCCATCCATTTCCCATTGGTAATCATGATAAAACCAAATTCCTTTTTTCTTTTCTAAAAACCCTGGGATTTCTTTTGTTTTACTTACTTTTTTCATATCAACATCATCTTCGTAAATTGGTCCATAAACCGTAAAAGACAAAACACTTTCCCATTGGTTGTTTTTGTACGAATAAACATTGCACATAGAAGTTAAACCCATAAATTTAAAATAGCCACACAATACAGCAATTTCATCTTTGCCATCATAATTTATATCTCCAACATTTATCAAATAATCAATACCTATAATATTACAAACATCAGGATGATTCAAAATCAATGGTTTCAATTTTGGATTGTTACTTTTCAATTTTAATTGAGGCTCAGCATTACAAATTAAAGACATTAAAGTGTCATTAATAAAAGAGACCTCATCAAAATTATTTGCTTTACTTGATTGCTTGTAATTTAGGATTTTATAGTCGTTACAGGTTTCCCTCATTGTCAATAAACTAATGTAACTTTCCTTTAATGTGTCAACTTTATTTTTGTCATAAAACTTACCGCATACAGTCAATCTTTCGAAAAAAATAGGTTTAAATCGTATATCCTTATATATACGAATCAGGAGATTTTTCTTTGAAAACAGTTTGTTTTTTTCTATTGAATGTGTTTTCGTTTTGTCGGAAGTATCACATCCACTAAAACAAAATGAAAAAAGAGCCACACATACAATCAAATACTGTTTCATAATATCTTCAAGTTTATTTTGTTTTAAAAACTATTTTACAAACTTGTAGATAAAACTGTAATTTGATTTATGCTATTGTTTATCGGACTCGATGTGTTTATTATTCGTATTGAAATGCGCTTTATTTGAAAATAAAAGTGATAACAATTAATCGTTTTGATTAATCTTTTGATATACTTTAAGTCCCGCAAAATGTTTGGTACCTTTCTTCAAAATCCGAACTCGATGGCTTTCTGAAATCTTCTAATCCTTCTTGGTATTCGTAAGGTTTTGAAAGCACATTCAGTAATTTTTCAAACAGTTCATTGTTTCCGTTCTCTGTTTCATACAGTGCTTGTTCCACTAAGTGATTTCTCGCCACTAAAAACGGATTGTTTTTTCGCATCAACTTTTGAGCGTATTCCATACCTCCAATTAACTTAATTAT
>JBKDZA010000001.1:0-9252 GCA_046308455.1 Fluviicola sp. | reverse complement strand
ATATTTAAATCTATAATGTAATCTTCTTTATTTGATAGTTCGGAAAACAATACAGTTTTAGAATCTGTAAAGTAATTTGCTTTCACGATTTTAACTTCTAGTTTGTCGTATCTATCACGATCAAAAGTGAATGAATAATTACCTTGAGAATCAGTTTGAGTAGTTTGCATTAATTCACCAGTAACGCTTCCTTTCGAGTAAGAATAGAGCTCAACTGTAGCTCCGGAAAGATTTCCACCTAGTGAACTATCTGTAATCTGACCTTTAATGGTATAATCAATATTCTTTTTACAAGAAAAACTCAGTAAAACTACAATAAGGGAAGATACGAAAATTTTCATTTGAATTTGTTTTAACAAATATCATAAATAATAAATAAAAAATGTAACAAGTCATTATATAATTTGATTCAAAAACACTTTTGATTTACTAAAGTGTAGTTAGATAGTCATAAACACTTATTAAAAAACTTGCATAAGAGTTGAAAATTAATCTCCTCAAAATCAGTATTTAATCGATTTAGTTATTTTAACAATTTTAATATTTATTAACATTTCATTTGTTTTTTAGAATATTACAATTATATTCGCTCTTCAAACTTTAAAAATTATTATTATGTCAGAAACTTTAGACACAAACTCAACTGCACCTCAAGGAAAAGGATTAGCAGTAACAGGATTCGTTCTTGCTTTAGTAGCAATCGTATTGAACAATGTAATGTTCGGTATCGCATTTGTATCAGTTGGATTAGGTGGAAGCGCTTGGTTAATGTACTTTTGGTTAGTAGTTAACATTTTAAGTATCGTTTTATCTGTAATGGGTATGTCGAAATTGAAAAAAACAGGTGGAAAACGTGGTTTAGGAATTGCTGGTATGGTAATCGGAATCGTTTCTACTGTTTGGTGTATCGTTTTAACTTTAGGAATTGGTGCTGCTAGCGTTGCTTCTGATGAGTTAGGTGATGAGTTCAGAAACCAATTACAACAAGAATTGAATAAATAATATTTATTTATATTTTATAAAGCCTTGGTTTATCCAAGGCTTTTTTTTTACACCTAAATATTATCATGGAATTACTCGACGAGGATCAATCAAGAAAACAAGTATCAAATCATTCAACTTTAATAGTTGTTTTATCTATACTTACACTAGTAGGTTCGATTATTCAGACACTTTATGTATTACTTCAAATAAATGCAGCACAACTTATTCTTAATTTAAATGAAGATTGGCCTCAGAATTTTGGAGGTTTTGGAGGTGGAGCTGGTAATGGTTTAACAAGTTTTGTTGAAATCTATCAATTTCGATTAATTGGTTATTACATTTGGATAGGTTCAATCGTTTTTTCACTAATTGCAGCAATTCTATTTTTAACTAAAAGAAAAGCAGGAAACATATTTTATACGATTGGTTCCGTAGTTTTTATTATTTCTTCAATATTATTCTTCTTAGTTTTTGGTGATATTTCAAAAGCAATGGGAGGTGGATTCAGTGTTTTTTCTAATTTGATTGAAATAGGATGCATCATTTCTTCATTGGTTTTCTTATTTTTATATTCAATGAGTTATAAAAAGCATTGCAATAAATAAAAATCAATTACATGGAAAGTGAATTCGAAACAACCGACGAATTAGAAGTAAGAGCTCCGAAATTCAAATTAAAAACGGAACTGATTGTAATATGTATTCTGACACTCGTTTTCTCAGGAATCATTTTGTTTTACAATATTTGGGTAATTGGATTTGGAAAAATCAATAATTACGGTTCATTCGGACCTTTTATTTATTATTTCGAGAAAATTTTCGCTCATTTATTGTGTATTACAGGCGCGATTTTATTACTCTTGAAAAATAAAGTTGGTTATTGGATTTATTGTTTAGGTCAAATTCCACCTATTTTATTCGCATTTTACTTTATGATTTTCTTAACAAAAAGTCCACTTGGAGGAATGTTAGCAGGATTTATTTGGCAATTTATCCCAATTGGTTTTTGGGTAATGATGACAATTGGAAGAAATAATACCTTTCGTAAAGTAATTTCAACGAATTTTTAGTTATTGTACTTTTTTTATCTATTTTTAACTTTTAAACCTTAAAATTTAATTTATGTATTCAAACGGACCTCTTGGAGGAGAATTTTTGGCTTTTGGCATCGGTATTATTTTGCTTTATTTAATACTTCTTGCGGGTATATTTTTATTAGTTACAATGTATTTTAAAACTTTTATTGATGTAATGACATTTGTAAGACCAAAAAACAGATTAACTGGTACAGGTAATATCATATTTATGATGATTCCTCTATTTAATTTAGTTTATGGTTTCATTGTTTATCCTAAAATTTGTGAGTCAATTAAAAATGAATACAAACAATTAGGTTTAAATGAAGATGGTGATTTTGGTAGAGGACTTGCAATTACTATGTGTGCTCTTTCTTTTGGTGGTTTTATTCCAATTTTAAATTTTATTACACCATTAGCTAGTTTAATTATTTGGATTATTTTTTGGGTAAAAATTCATGGATATAAAGAAGTTTTAGCTCAAAAGAATAAAAATGGATTTAACGACGAAAACAGTTCTATTTCACTTTCAAGTAGTGCTGACTTATTGGATTAAATAAATTAATATTTTATAAAAAAGGTCTCAATTATTGAGGCCTTTTTTTGTGTTATATTTTCGCACTTTCAAACTTTAATGGATCTTCATCAATCAATGGTGCGATGATGAATTCAAAGCTTGTTTCAGGACTTGTAACCATTTTAAGTGAGCCTTCTAATTGATATGTCAACGACTCAATCAAATCTAATCCAAAAGAACCTTTTCTAGATGGTGGTTTCCATGTTCCACTGTCTTTGTAAATCAATTTACAGTTTTTACCTGATAAATATTTAAAACTTATTGAAATGGAACAATTGTCATTTTCATCGAAAGCATATTTCAACGTATTTGAAATCAATTCGTTAAGAATTAATGCCAATGGGACTACAGATTTTAATCCTATCGTTTCCACATCACATTCAATGTTCAATTTTACTTGGTAGTCTGATTGATATGAAGAAATTAGATCCAATGAAAGATCGTGTAAGTATTCTCTTAAATGCATCGAAGAAAGTGCATCGTGTTGGTACATTTTCTCATGAATCATAGACATTGCAATTACACGGTGAGTTGCATCTTTGAACTTAGCGATTGCTTCTGGACTTTCTAATTCTCTTGCTTGAAGGCGTAATAAACTTGTAATGATTTGCAAATTATTCTTTACTCGGTGATGGATTTCTTTCAACATTACTGTTTTTTCCTCACTTTGCTTAGAAATCACATTGTATTGCTCTTGCATTTCAGATAAAGCTTTTTTCAAAACTTCTTTTGTGGATTTTGTGTTCAATTCATATTGATATCCTAAAAATCCAATAATTGCAAAAGCAGAAAAAACATAAACAGTATTGTTAACTGCATTTCCTTTTATGTCCCCTAAATTCGGGAATTCATAAATCCAATAGAAAAAATAAAAGGAAAAACTCAGTGCTAATGTGATTGCGAAAATTATCCCAACTTTAAATCCAAGTGTAAAATAACAGATTAATATTAGTATAAATGCCCACGCAAGAATAATAGCAATATGAAAAGGTAAGTTAGCATAAATTACATAATTCAATAATATTACAGCTAAAACACTAATAATCAGTATGGGTAGAAAGTGATTTTTAGTTTTTCTAATATATATTAAAGCAGCTAACATGATAAACCAAAAGCCTAAAAACATACTAATCAATAGCAAGTTAAAATTAAAAATTTGACTTAAAATATGGAATGAAAATGAAACCAATGAAAATAAAGTGATTGCATGTGAAAGTTTGTAACGAATAACTTGATCTGAATTATCGCTAACAAATTCTGGAGCCTTTATTATATTTTTTAGAATGGAGAGCATGTTTTAATTTTAATTTACAAGAAGTAGTAGTAATCATTGATGGAATAAAGGTAATAAAAAAAGGGACTAAAAAAATTAGCCCCTTTAATTTTACAGAATTTTGAATTCTTATTTTTTAGTATCCACTTCAACAGCTGCAAGTTGCTCTGATTTGTAAGCACCTGCATCCATTTTGTCTTTACATTTTTTGAACGTTTCAATTGTATACTCAACATCTTCTAAAGTATGAGCAGCAGTTGGAATAATACGTAACATAATCACATCTTTCGGTACAACTGGATAAATTACAATTGAACAGAAAATATTGAAGTTTTCACGTAAATCAAACGTAAGATTTGTTGCTTCTGCTAAGTTTCCTTTCATGAAAACTGGAGTTACAGGAGAATCTGTTGCACCAATATCAAAACCAGCATTTTTAAATCCAGTTTGTAATGCGTTTGCAATTTCCCATAATTTATTTTTCAATTCAGGACGAGTACGCAATAACTCTAAACGTTTACGAGCACCAATTGTAATTGTAATTGGCAATGCTTTTGCAAACATTTGAGAACGCATATTGTAACGGAAGTATTCGATAATTGATTCTTTCGCACAAATAAATCCACCGATTGATGACATTGATTTAGCAAAAGTTCCGAATAAGATATCGATTTCATCTTGAACACCTTGCGCTTCACCAGCACCTTGACCAGTTTCACCTAAAGTTCCAAATCCATGAGCATCATCAACGAAAAGACGGAAATCATATTTTCCAGAACGACGGAATTCAACGATTTCTTTAATTTTCCCTTGGTCACCAGCCATTCCAAATACACCTTCAGTGATCACTAAAATACCACCTCCAGTTTTTGCAGCTAAAGCAGTTGCATTTTTCATTTGTTTGTCAAACGATTCCATGTCATTGTGTTGGAACACGAAACGTTTTCCAGTATGTAAACGCATACCATCTAAGATACATGCATGTGCTTCGCTATCGTAAACGATAATATCATTTCTATCAACTAAACAATCAATTGCCGAAACCATTCCTTGGTAACCGAAGTTCATCAAGATACAGTCTTCCATGCCCATGAATTCAGCTAATTCATTTTCTAATTTTTCGTGCTCAGAAGTTTGACCAGTCATCATACGTGCACCCATTGGGTACGCTAAACCGTATTGCTCAGCAGCTCTTGTATCTGCTTCACGAACTTCAGGGTGATTTGCTAATCCTAAATAATTATTCAAAGACCAAACTAAACACTCTTTTCCGCGGAAAATCATTTTATTTCCCAATTCTCCCTCTAATTTCGGGAATGTAAAATAACCATGAACTCCTTTAGAGTATTGTCCAATTGGACCACGGTTTTTTTCAATTTTGTCAAAAATATCTGCCATAAGTAAATTGTATTCATTAAAAGCTTGAAGGCTTTCAGTTTGCAAAGATAATGTGTATTTTTTTGTGATTTACTGTTTTAAACTAGAAAGTTCAATAAAGTAATGAACAGTCGACGGTTTATTCCAGCTTAAATCCTAAAAATAACGTTCATTCACAATTTTAACATGATGCATTGTATGTCCAATTAAAAACCATCCAAGGCCTTTTGCTGTAGTGGAATAATTGTTTGCTTTTCCTTTAAAATCAAGCATTTCTTCTGTAAATCCACTGTACATTAAAAATGTAGCTGTACGTAGAGAAATAAACTCTGTTAAAAGAGTAGGGTAGCTTCTGTTGATCATTGCCGCATTGTCAATGTACTTATTTTCATCGTATCCAGGTAAATCTGTTTCATCAAAGCGTGAGAAAGCCAATGCTCGGTAAGCGAAAACTCGTTCTGTTTCAATTAAATGCATTAAAACTTCGGCGATTGTCCATTTGTCTTCAGCATATCGGTAATGCCATTTATCTTCTGGAATGGATTGAAAAAACTGAACAATTCCTTCACAATTCGTTTTCAATGCTTCTAATAAATCTGTTTGACCGAAACTTAAATCAAAGTAATAGTGAAAATATTCTGGTGAGGTTGTGTAATCTGGACGTTTCATGTTTAATTGAAAATTGAAAATTGTAAATTGAAAAACTGATTTTCTATAATGATTTATCTAATAAGTAAATGAAAGAGGCCATAGTTGCACAGCCCAATTCTAATTCACGTTTATTGACGTTTTCAAACACATCACTTGCAGCATGATGAAAATCAAAATAACGTTGTGAATCTGGTACAAAACCAAACAATGGAATTCCTTCGTATTGTTTTTTTAATGGTCCAATATCAACTCCACCATATCCTTTTTCAAAATGATGTAAACCGTACGGTTTTAAAATATCTGAGAATCCTTTGATCATTTGAACATATTTATCGGGACCATCACAATCAAATCCATGAGGAGTAAAACCTCCACGGTCACTTTCTATTGCGGCAATATGTTGTTCTCCTTTTGATTTACATTCCTCTGCATAAGCCATTCCACCACGATTTCCGTTTTCTTCATTCATGAAAAACACAAGTCGAATAGTGTGTTTCGGTTTGATTTTTAAAACTTTAAATAGACGAAGAGCTTCCAAACAATGAACAATTCCTGCTCCATCATCATGTGCGCCTTCTCCTGCATCCCAAGAATCTAAATGTCCACCAATTGTAATAATTTGATTCGGAAATTCGGATCCAGTAATTTCGGCAATCACGTTAAAAGAAGGAGCGTCCGGATAATCGACACAATTCAATTCCATCAATACTTCAATTTCCCCACAGTTTTGAATGCATTCAGAAAGTAAATTCGCACTATTTGTAGACAATGCAGCTGCAGGTATTTTATTAATTTCGTCCGAATAATGCATGGAACCAGTATGTGGAAACTCATCTTGAGGCATTGCCAAAGAACGAATAATCACACCAATTGCACCAAATTTCGCAGCTTCAACAGCTCCGTCACCTCTAATTCCATAACAACCACCATAAGCTGAAAAAGTAGTTATTTCACTTGCTTTCATAGCCTGATTCAAGAAAACAATTTTCCCTTTGACATCTTTCTCACTCGATTTTTTTAATGCATCTAAACTTTTAAATTCAATTACTTGAGCTTTCATCAATCCTTCTGTTGGAATTGAACCACCAAGAGCCAAAATTTGTAGTGGAACTAAATCGCCCGATTTTGTACGTAACCAAGCAACTTCTTTTGTACCTCTTTCCCAATGTGGAACTTTAATTGCTTGTAAACGAATATTGTCAAATCCATATTCTTCACATTTTTGTTTTGCCCATTGAACAGCCATTTCAGCTTGAGGAGATGCTGAAAGTCGCGCACCAATTTCTTTACAAAGCGAACGTAAATCTTCATGAGCTTTACCTTTTTCTAATGCTTCTGTATAAAAATTTCGAATCGTTATCGAATCGTTTTTTTGAGCAAAACTTAAGAAAGTAAATTGAATGAAAAGTAGAGAAATTAATAGTTTCATTTGCTTTCGATTTGTGTTTTTAAATTTATTAGACCTTGATTAAAATCTTTAAGAATTGCTTTAGATATAATTCCTGAAAGTAATCGTGATACTGGGATTGGACCTAAATCCATTTCCATAGACCATGTGATAGTTGCCTTTCCGTTTTCTTCAACAATCTCAAAAGTAACTTTAGATAAAGGGTTTCTACCAAAAGCAACATCCATTTTAATAGTAGAAAAAGGATTTAATTCAGTAAGTGTCATTTTTCCCATTCCAACTTGGCGATTTCCTTTCCATGAATAAAAACTTCCGATTTCACTTTGGTTATCAGAGAATTTCTGAGACATTTTCGGGTCTTTATTTGACCAAGGTGACCATTCAACAAATTCATGAAAATCAGCAATTAAAGGAAAAGCTTCACTAGCAGAACAATCAATTTCTTTCTTAGACCAAATTCGGATTTTTCTACTGTAAAGAAGTCCTATCAAGTTTAATAATAATATAAATGATAAAATGACAATTACCCAGTACATGTTTTTTTTCTTCGAAGTTAAGTTTTTTCAAGATATTCGAAATAAATGGAATAAAATTTCTTTCAACTCGAATCAGTAATAAATCCTTATCTTTGCGCCAAAAATATTTAGATGGCATTAAAATGTGGTATTGTAGGTTTACCAAATGTTGGTAAATCAACTTTGTTTAATTGTTTGTCGAATGCGAAAGCACAATCTGCAAACTATCCTTTTTGTACAATTGAACCGAATGTTGGGACGATTTCAGTTCCTGATTTACGTTTGAATAAACTCGAAGAAATGGTTAAGCCAGAGCGTGTTGTACCTACAACAATGGAGATTGTTGATATCGCAGGATTGGTGAAAGGTGCTTCTAAAGGCGAAGGACTTGGAAACCAATTTTTAGCAAACATTAGAGAAACGGATGCTATTTTACATGTATTGCGTTGCTTTGAAGATGGTAACATTATTCATGTTGATGGAAATGTGAATCCAGTTCGTGACAAAGAAATTATTGACATCGAATTGCAATTAAAAGATTTAGAAACAATTGAGAAAAAGATTCAGTCTTTGGCTCGAGTTATTAAATCAGGAGATAAAGAAGCAGTAAAAGAAAATGAACTTGCGATTCAAATTAAAGCTACTTTAGAACAAGGTAAATCTGTACGTTCACTTGATTTCGATGAAAACGAATACGAACTTGTAAAGCGTTTTCAATTGATTACATCAAAACCAGTGATGTATGTGTGTAATGTGGAGGAAAGTGCAGTTTTGACAGGAAATGCACATGTAGATGCTGTCAAAGAAGCTGTAAAAGACGAAAATGCACAAGTATTAATTATCGGTGCGAAAATCGAAGCAGATATCAATGAATTAGAATCATACGAAGAACGTAAAATGTTCTTAGATGAATTGAGTTTAGATGAGCCAGGTGTGAATCGTTTAATTCGTCAAGCATATTCTTTATTGAATTTACAAACTTATTTCACTGCTGGAGTAAAAGAGGTGAGAGCTTGGACTGTTCACGTTGGAGCAACTGCACCACAAGCTGCAGGAGTAATTCACACAGATTTTGAAAAAGGATTTATTCGTGCGGAGGTGATGAAGTATGAAGATTTCACGACTTTGGGATCGGAGAATGCGGTGAAAGATGCTGGTAAATTTAAAGTAGAAGGGAAAGAGTATATTGTTGAAGATGGCGATATCATGCACTTCCGATTTAATGTTTAAAAATTCTCATTGTTTTTAAGTTGATGAAATCATTTCTTATACTCTTTTTTGTTTTTATTTACAACATGATCATCTCGCAAGTGATTCCAAATAAAAAACAATCTGAAGAATTAATTAATTCAAAGATTTATATTGTTGTTCCTCCAACATACCAAGAGTATA